>CAYJOA010000369.1:0-1015 GCA_964371495.1 uncultured Rubrivivax sp. | reverse complement strand
CTAGCCGAGCTTGCGGCGCAGCAGTTCGCCGGCCTGTGCCGGGTTGGCCTTGCCCTGGCTGGCCTTCATGACCTGGCCGACGAGGGCATTGAAGGCCTTTTCCTTGCCGGCGCGGAACTCGGCCACCGACTTTTCGTTCGCGGCGATGACCGCGTCGACGATGGCCCCGAGGGCGCTGCTGTCGCTCATCTGCTTCAGGCCGCGGGCCTCGATGACGGCGTCGACATCACCGTCATGGCCCGACCATAGCGCCTCGAAGACCTGACGCGCGCCACTGTTGGACACCGTGCCGTCGGCGACGCGACGAATCAGCGCCGCCAGCACGGCCGGCGCGACCGGCGCGTCGTCGATGCTGCGACCTTCGGTGTTGAGCCGCTTGGAGACCTCGCCCATCAGCCAGTTGGCCGCCAGCCGGGGCTGGCTGCAGCCGTCGCGCACCGCCTCGTAAACGCGCGCGAAGGGCCGGCTCTGCGTCATCAACGCGGCGGCGTCGGCGGGCAGGCCGTCGTCGCGCTGAAAACGCGCCGCCATCGCGGCTGGCAACTCTGGCATCGCCGCGCGCTCGCGTTCGATCCACTCCGGCGCGATCAACAGCGGTGGCAGGTCGGGGTCGGGGAAGTAGCGGTAGTCGTGCGCGTCTTCCTTGGTGCGCATCGCGCGCGTCTCGCCGCTGTCGGGGTCGAACAGCACGGTGGCCTGCTCGATGGCCAGGCCGTCCTCGATGCGGTCGATCTGCCACTGCACCTCGAAGTCGATGGCCTGCTGCAGGAAGCGAAAGCTGTTCAGGTTCTTGATCTCGCGCCGCGTGCCCAGCTCCGCGCCGGGCTTGCGCACGCTGACGTTGGCGTCGCAGCGGAAACTGCCCTCCTGCATGTTGCCGTCGCAGATGCCCAGCCACACCACCAGCGCGTGCAGGGCCTTGGCGTATTCGACGGCCTCGGCGCTGCAGCGCATGTCGGGCTCGGAGACGATCTCCAGCAGCGGCGTGCCGGCGCGGTTGAGGTCGATGCCGGTC
>CAYJOA010000368.1:0-1071 GCA_964371495.1 uncultured Rubrivivax sp. | reverse complement strand
CCATGCCCAGCACCAGGCAGGTGACCATGGTCAGCAGCAGCGCCAGGAACAGGCTCTTCTCGCCGATGGCGATGATGTGGCCGCCGAACTCGGCCGCCACGCCGGTGAGGTTGATGACGCCGATGATGACGCCGACCAGCGCGCAGGCGGTGGCCACCGGCAGCGCGTGGCGCGCCCCGTCGGCCAGCGCCTGCACGGCAAGCCGCATGGCGTCGCCGCCGGTGCGGCGCAGGTGCATCAGCGCCACCAGCACGGCAGTGACGACGAAGAAGGTCATGACGCCGAACTCCAGGAAGCCGGCACAGGCGAAGCCCAGCAGGACCCAGAACAGCACACGCAGCGGCAGGCTGGCCACACCGCTGAGCAGCGCGGCACCGAAGATCAGCACCACGGTCAGCGCCAGGCCGATGGTGCCGCTGAACAGCGGCGTGTAGCCCGAGAACAGCAGCACCACCAGGCCGATCAGCGGCAGCAGCAGGTACCAGCGCTGGCGCACCGCCGTCCAGGGGTTGGGGCAGTCCTCCTTGGCCAGCCCCATCAGTCCTTTGCGACCGGCCTCCAGGTGCACCATCCAGAAGGCGGTGCAGAAGTAGAGGATGGCCGGGATCAGTGCCGCCTTGCAGATGTCGATGTAAGGCACGTTGATCGTCTCGGCCATGATGAAGGCCACCGCCCCCATCACCGGCGGCATGATCTGCCCGCCCATGCTCGAGGTGGCCTCGACACCGCCGGCGAAGGCGCTCGAATAGCCGAAACGCTTCATGAGCGGGATCGTGAACTGTCCCGTCGTCACGACGTTGGCCACGCCCGAGCCGTTGATGGTGCCCATCAGCCCCGAACTGATCACGCTCACCTTGGCCGGGCCGCCGCGGGTGTGGCCGACGGTGCCCATCGCGAAGTCGTTGAACAGCCCGATCATGCCGGCCTGCTCGAGGAAGGCGCCGAACAGGATGAAGAGAAAGATGTATGTCGACGAGACGTAGGCCGGCACGCCGTAGATACCTTCGGTGCCGAAGGTCAGCGTGCCGATGACCTGGTCGAAACCGTAGCCGCGGTGGGCCAGCGGCCCCG
>CAYJOA010000367.1:0-1104 GCA_964371495.1 uncultured Rubrivivax sp. | reverse complement strand
CAGAGACCGGGTGAGGACCGTGGGCGCCAGCCTTCACCCTTGGGGCATGACTGGAAGCCGCTATGCGTCGGAAAGAGGCGGAACGACAGGCAGATCAGCCACCCCGAGCCCGCGGACGCACAAGCCGTCTTACCACCCCATCGACGACACGCGCGAGGCTTCCCAGCTGAGCGATCTATCGCCGCACCGCGGCGCCATTCAACCAGCGCAGCACAGGCTCGAAGTCGAGCGCAAAGCGCTGGGCTTGCCGTGCGGGGTTAAGGCCAGCGCCGAAGGGGTGTCGCGCGCCTGGGCGGCCCGAGCCGACGCAACGGTTCTTCGCCACAGCAGCTGAAGTCTTGGAGGAGGCCACCCCTGCTCTCGCCAAGAAGCTTCCGCAGACCACGCCACACTGGACGAGTCACACGCACGCGACCCACCTGCTCGAAGGTGGCGCTGTGCGGCACGTCACAAAAGTGGCCTTAGCATGCGCTGAACAAGGTCTCTGGAGAGAACGAACTTCTTCCAGGATGGTGAGGCGCACTCAAACGGAGACGGGAGTAGCTTGGACATGCACGAGATCATCTGCCCGCACTGCGGGAAGGCATTCAAGATCGACGAGACCGGGTATGCGGACATCCTGAAGCAGGTTCGCGACCAGGCCTTCGAGCAGCAGCTTCACGAGCGGCTGGAACTGGCCGAGCAGGACAAGCGCAATGCCGTCGAGCTGGCCACAGCCCGGCTGGCCGGCGAACTGCAGCAGGCCGCTGCAGCCCGCGATGCCGAGATCCAAGGCCTGAAGGCCCGGCTCGAAGCCGGCGAGGTGGCGCGAAAGCTGGCCGTAGCCGAGGCGCTGGGCGCCGTGGAGAAGGAGCGCGACGCGCTGGCCAACGAGCTCCAGCAGGCCCGGCTCGACCGGCAGTCCGCTTCAAAGCTGGCCGAGGCGGTGCTGACGAACGAGCTGCAAAGAGCCGCCGCTGCCAAGGACGCCGAGATCCAGGGCCTAAAGGCCCAGCTCGACTCCATCGCGATGGCCCAGAAACTCGCCATCACCGAGGCTGTCGGCCCGATCGCGAAGGAGCGCGACGAGCTGAAGAGTGGCCTGGAGCGCGCGGCGCTCGAGAA
>CAYJOA010000366.1:0-1131 GCA_964371495.1 uncultured Rubrivivax sp. | reverse complement strand
ATACTACTTTGCGTTCAACGATATAGAAGTTATCCACTTGAACCCGGTCATTGATCGGGTTCGAGTTGGGTTGGCTTCGAGAGCGACGAGGCCGTTGGTGAGCGCCAGTTCGACCGCATCGAGATTGGCGAAGACGTGATTGGCGAAGCAGTCCTCGCGCAGCGACTCCCATAAATGCTCGGCCGGGTTGAGCTCCGGGCTGTATGGGGGCAGGAAGATCAGCCGCATGTTCTGTGGCACGGTCAGCTCACCGGCGAGGTGCCACCCGGCCTGATCCATGACCATGACAATGAACTCTTCGGAGTGACGCTGTGCCACCTCGGCCAGGAACAGCGACATCGTCTCGGCGTTGACCCAGGGCAGCACAAGGCTGTCCATCACGCCGTCGTGCGGGCTGACCGCACTGAAGGCATAGATGTACTTGCGCTCCAACCGCGCGCCGACCACAGGGCGCGTGCCGTGAGGCGACCAGCAGCGCCGGGGCGTACCCAGCAAGCCGAAGCGACCCTCGTCCTGGAACATCAGCCGCACCTGGCGGCCCAGATCAGCCTGGCGCGAGACCTCTTGGCGTACCACGCGGCGAAGTTTTTTTAAACGCGGCCTGCGCCGCAACATCTGCCTTGGGGTGCCTGGGACGCGGGACAACCTTGCGCCATCCGTGCCGGTCAAGCAGCCGGTAGATCGTCGACGGTGCCACGGCCTTGCCCGACCGCTCCTGGTAGGCCTGCTGGATATCGGCCACCGTGAGCATGCCGCCGGCCTGGGCGCGCTCGACGAACGGCGCCAGGAGCTCCTGCTCTTGCTCGGGGCTGAGGTACTGGTGGCGTCTGCCGCCGCGGCCGCGCAGATCGAAGATCGCGTCACCTTCCTTGGCCCAGCGCGAGTGCAGCACATGCACCGTGGCTGTTGACCAGCCCAACAACTGGGCAATCTGCGCGGCCGAGCTGCCCAACGTCGCCCGGATCAGCACGCATTGGATGCGCTGGTACTCGGCGTGGCTACCTGCCCGCTTGAGCCGCTCTGCCAACCGGGCAATGGTTGGCTTGTCGCCCGCGATCAGACTCTTCATCCACGACTCCTTGAAGTCCGTGGATCAGCATGATATCTAATCTATTGAACGCAAAGTGGTAT
>CAYJOA010000365.1:0-1265 GCA_964371495.1 uncultured Rubrivivax sp. | reverse complement strand
CGGCGCCAATGCTTGCGAATCGTCGCGGTATGGCGCGCTTAACCGGACAGTAGTGCTTCTAATTGCATTAGAGCAATCATTTTCGTCCGTATCACATTCGAGTAATGCAACGGAGTTGCTCAAGCCGCTGCCACGGTAATCCGAGCACCAAGGCGTTGAACTCATCGCGGGTCAAGGTGACCGGTGTGGTGCCCGCGAACGCGCTGCGCGGCCACTCGAAGCCACCCTTGTTCAGGCGCCGTGCAGCGCACCACACGCCGAACCCGTCGTGCACCAGGAGCTTGATGCGGGTCGACCGGGCGTTGGCGAAGAGGTAGCCGTGGTGCATCTGCGCGGCACCAAAGACCTGCACCACGCTGGCCAGCAGCCGGTCGGCGCCGGCGCGCATGTCGATCGGCTCGACGGCAAGCCAGACGGCGTCGATCCTGATCACCGCAGCATCTCGCGCAGCCAGGACGCACAGGCGCCGGCCTGGGATACAGGCCAGCGCATGACAACCGTCGTCGGCCCCCGCGTGAGCTCGATGTGGATGTCGGGCTGCGCCGACGTCGCCTGCGGGGTCGGCATTTGCACGGGAAGGAAGGCCGCCAGGCCGCTTGCCAGCGCAGTGGCACGCGGGGACAGGGCGCGCTGTCCGCTGACAGCCATCGCGTCTCCACGCTCAGCCTCGACCACCCAGCGCCTGAGCATGTTGGCGTTCAGGCCATTGGCCAGCGCCACCGACGCGATCGACACGCCGGGCTGCCGGCAAGCCCCAATGACCTGGGACTTGAACTCAGCACCATGACGCCTGTGTGTTCGGCGTCCCGGCGACTCGATAACAACCGAAGTATCCATGTGTCCACGATGAAGCTACGTGGACACGAGCCTCCTATACCGGGCGCACAGATTCAAGATGCCGCGGCTGGACGCTTACGGCGAATTGGGCAGCATCCGAGTTCGAATGCGGCGCTGCGCCGCCTGCTCGACAGCCGCAAGCCGGTATTCGAGCCTGAAAGCCGAGAATTGGGCGAACAGTACGCTGCTTAATCAGAGAGCGTCACGGATCCAGGTGATCTTCATGTGACGATTCGACGAGGTATCGGCTGCAGTCTTATCTCCGGCCTTGCGCTGCAAGCCGTAGCCTGCGGGCCCTGGTGGATTTCGCCAAGAACGTCCTCATCTCGGTCTCGCGCCATGATGCGCACGGCTGTGTTCAGGTTTGCGTTCTCCTGATCAGCAAGATGATTCAGCCGCGCACAGGACAGGAAGTGGGCACGGCCTGG
>CAYJOA010000364.1:0-1344 GCA_964371495.1 uncultured Rubrivivax sp. | reverse complement strand
GGCACGCCGGCGAGCTGGAGGTGGTGATGCGCGTGTACTTCGAGAAGCCGCGCACCACGGTGGGCTGGAAGGGCCTCATCAACGACCCCTACCTGGACCAGAGCTACCGCATCCACGAGGGCCTGCGCATCGCGCGCCAGCTGCTGGTGGACATCAACCGCGCGGGCGTGCCGGCGGCCAGCGAGTTCCTGGACGTCATCAGCCCGCAGTACATCGGCGACCTCATCGCCTGGGGCGCCATCGGCGCGCGCACGACGGAGTCGCAGGTGCACCGCGAACTGGCGTCGGGGCTGAGTGCGCCGGTGGGCTTCAAGAACGGCACCGACGGCAACATCCGCATCGCCATCGACGCCATCCAGGCCGCGGCGCGGCCGCACCACTTCCTGAGCGTGCACAAGAACGGCCAGGTGGCCATCGTCGAGACGCGCGGCAACAAGGACTGCCACGTCATCCTGCGCGGCGGCAAGGCGCCGAACTACGACGCCGCCAGCGTGGCCGCCGCCTGTGCCGAGGTCGAGGCCGCCAAGCTGCCGTGCCGCTTGATGGTCGACGCCAGCCATGCCAACAGCAGCAAGCAGCACCAGCGGCAGATCGAGGTCATGCGCGACGTCGGCGCGCAGATCGCTGCCGGTACGCGCTGCATCTTCGGCGTCATGGTCGAAAGCCACCTGCAGGCCGGGGCGCAGAAGTTCGCCCCCGGCAAGGACGACCCGGCGCAGCTGGAATACGGCAAGAGCATCACCGACGCCTGCATCGGCTGGGACGATTCGATGGCCGTGCTGGACACGCTTGCGGCGGCGGTGAAGGCGCGGCGCGCGCTTTGAGCACGGCCGGCGCAGCTGCGATGGCTGCCGCCGAGCCGCGGGACCGACAGATCCGCGCCGCCCCCGCAGCGTAGACTTCGCGTCAGCAAGGAGGCACGACGATGCGACAAGAAGTGACGGTGGCCTTCGGCCCTGAGGGCGCGGTGACGGCAGCCCTGCCGGCCGGTGCTGCAGCCTGGCCGGCCGACCAGGCCAGGCGCTGGCTGGACGATCAGTTCATGGCCAACGACTGCGAGCCGCTGCGCGCCAGCGGCAAGGTGCTCACGGCAGACAAGGTGCTCGCCGTGGCATCGGCCCTCGGGCTGCAGCGTCTGGAGAAGGACGAACAGCTGCGCAGTGATTTCGCCCATGCCGCGCTGGGGGCGCTCGGCCGCCCGCTGGTGCGCGTCGACGTCGAGGCCGGCGCCATCACCTTCTGAAGCCGACCGATGGGCGAGCGGGCCAGCCGCTCGTTCATCAGTCGGCCGAGCGGGCCAGCCGCTCGTTCATCAGTCGGCCGAGCGGGCCAGCCGCTCGTTCA
>CAYJOA010000363.1:0-1365 GCA_964371495.1 uncultured Rubrivivax sp. | reverse complement strand
CTAGGGGCGGGGCCCGGCGTCGACCATCGCCGCCAGGTAGACCGCGCAGAACTCGGGCGGCATGCGGCGCGCGCGGCCGCTGCTCAGTTCGATGCACACCAGATCCCAGCGGCCGCGCATGATGGTCGCGCCGTCGCGGTTGCGGATCAACTGGAAGCGGCGCTCCATCGTCAGCCTGCCGTCGCTGGCGAGCAGCCAGGTGGCCAGCGTGAGCTCGTCGCCGAGCACGGTGGGCAGCAGGTAGTCGTATTCACCGCGGCGTATCGCCATCGCGCGATCGAGCCGCCGGTAGTCGGCCAGGTTCAGGCCGAGTGCTTCCGAATGGGCCCAGCCGGTCCTTTCGCACCACTGCACGTAGACCGCATTGTTGGTGTGGTTCAGGCCGTCGATGTCGTCGCTGCGCGGCATGGCAGGCAAGGTGAAAGGCCGCGGATAGTCCCAGTCCATACGGTGCGCTCGGGTGTCGAGCCGGGATCTTAGCCACCCCTGCCCGGCCGCAGTGCGGGCGGCGCCGGGCACGCGCCGCGCGCGAGGCGGCGGTCAGGCCTGCAGGACGCTGCGGCGCAGCGCCGTTTCGTCCAGCACGTGGATGCAACGTTTCCTGACCGCCAGCACGCCCTTGCTCTGCAGGCTGGAGAAGGTCCGGCTGACCGTCTCCAGTTGCAGGCCGAGGCAGCTGCCGATCTCGTCGCGCGACATGCGCAGCACCAAGGCCGACGAGGAAAAGCCGCGCGCCCGCAGACGCTCGATGAGGTCGAGCAGGAAGGCCGCGACGCGCCCTTCGGACGCCACCGAGCCCAGCAGCAGCATCAGCGCGTGGGCGCGCACGATCTCGCGGCTCATGACGCGGTGGAATTCGTGCTGCAGGGTGGCGAATTCCTGGAACAGGCGGTTCAAGGCGTCGTAGGGAATGACGCACACCAGTGCGTCTTCCAGCGCCACCGCGGTAACGCCGTGGCGGCCGGCACCGATGCCGTCCAGGCCGAGCAACTCGCCGGTCATGTGGAAACCGGTGACCTGGCAGTGGCCGTGCTTGCTGGTCAGGCAGGTCTTGAACAGCCCCGCGTGTATCTCGTACAGCGCGGCCAGGCCGTCACCCTGACGAAACAACTCGGCGCCGCGTGCGACGCGGCGCCGCTCGGCCACCAAGGTCTCCAGGCGCAGGCGGGTTGCCGGGCCGGGCCGGTTCGGCCCGGACGGCTGGTGCCGGATGAAGCTCGAGCACACGGCCATGGCGGCCGGCGCATGGATGTCGTCGACTGCGGTCGGGGTGGCTGACATCTTGCTTGTTCCGGATGTCCTGGGATGGGAGGAACCACGATGCAGCGGCAGCCCACCTCGCGTCTGTGGTGTGCCGAACACAGC
>CAYJOA010000362.1:0-1385 GCA_964371495.1 uncultured Rubrivivax sp. | reverse complement strand
CGATCACCTCGACGTACCAGAGGTTGTTCTCCTGGTTCATGCGATCCAGGAACACAACGCCGGGGTCGGCATGCTCGTAGGTCGCGTGCACGATGTCGTCCATCAGCGCGCGGGCGCGGACGGTGCGGTAGACCCACAGTCCGTCGGACGGGCGCTGGTGGGCGCCTTGCTCGATCAGGGCCGCTCCCGGTTGTGCCGGGTGCACCAGCTCGAATTCGGCGTCGTCCTCGACGGCCTGCATGAACGCATCCGTCACGCCGACCGAGATGTTGAAGTTCGCCAGGCCGTTGTCGTCCTTGGCGTGGATGAACTCGTCGAGGTCGGGGTGGTCGCAACGCAGGATGCCCATCTGGGCACCACGGCGCGCGCCTGCCGACTCGACCGTCTCGCAGGAGCGATCGAAGACACGCATGTAGCTCACCGGCCCGGAGGCGTTCGAGTGCGTGCCCTTGACCAGCGCACCGCGTGGGCGGATGCGGCTGAAGTCGTAGCCGACACCGCCACCGCGACGCATGGTCTCTGCCGCCTGGGCCAGCGCCTTGTAGATGCTGGGCTTGTCGGCGACGTCTTCGGAGACGCTGTCGCCGACCGGCTGCACGAAGCAGTTGATCAGCGTGGCCCGGATGTCGGTGCCACCGGCCGAATTGATGCGTCCGGCCGGGATGAAGCCCCGGGCCAGCGCGGCGAGGAACCGCGCCTGCCAGCAGGCCTGGTCGGCCGGCTGTTCGACCGCGGCGAGCGCGAGGCTGACGCGGTGGTGGATGTCTTCGACCGAGGACTCGGTGCCCTTGGCGTACTTCTCGAGCAGGACATCGGTCGAAATGGCTTGCGGCGCGAGCGCCGCATCGATCTTGGGAAGGTCATTGAGTTTCATGACGAACTCCTGAGGAACGGGTCGGATGGATACCCACGCGGCAAGGCCTGTCCGGAGCGGCATCGCACGGGGCGACGCAGCGGGACGGGCTCGAATGCGCTTGTGGGCGGGGAGGGCGCCAGGAGCGGATGCCGGCGCGACGCAGAGGTCGCGACGGTGATCCGCCTGGTGCATGGAGGTCGGACGGATCGCCCGATGCGGTCACTTGCGCGCGAGCCTTCTCGAAGGGCGCTCGTGGACCGGGAGGCTTCTTGCTGCCGACCCTTGAAGGGGTGGCAGCGGTGATGCTTGGGCTGACTTCGCGCCGATGGCGCCAGGTGCGTCAGCTACCTGTGGGGACCGTTCTTTCCGGAGCGGGCTGGGGCCCCGCTCTGGAAAGAACCACCCGGGGGCAGTTCTTTCGTGAGGTCGATCAGGTCATGAGACCAAGTCGACCGAGGCTTCATTGGCTGACGTTCCGAGTGCGACGCGGAAGGTCCGTCCGACCAGGGCCGCGTAGTCGTTGAGCGGC
>CAYJOA010000361.1:0-1408 GCA_964371495.1 uncultured Rubrivivax sp. | reverse complement strand
CCCTGGTGGCCACCCAAACTCCCCCACCCGTGGCCACCTCAAATTCCCCCACCCTGACCGTGCTTCGATGAGGCGCTGAGCAGGCCGGCGAGGCCGGCCGGTCAGGGCTGAGCAGGACGTTACTTTCCACCCCTCTATGTCGAGGGGAAGCAAGGAGTGAACGTCTTGAAGCCACATCTACAGACAACCGTCTGGACGCTGCTGGAGGCCGGCGCCAGCCAGCGCGACATCCAGCGCGTCACGGGGATCGATCGCAAGACGATCCGCGGTTACCAGAAGCGGTTCGCCGCTGCCGCTGCAGCAAATTCCCCCGGGGTGGCCACCGGCTCCCTGGGTGTGGCCGCCGGCGCGGCGGAGCAAATTCCCCCACCCCGGCCACCGGCACAGGCACAGGCACCGACACCGACACCGACTCCGGCAGTGACGCCGACGACTTTTGCGCCGACGGCATCGGTCTGCGAACCCCACCGCGCCTTCATCGAGGCCCAGCTTCGGCTGCGTCGCAACGCCGTAGCCATCTACCAGGACCTGGTGGATCTGCACGGCTACGCCGGCGCCTACAACTCGGTCAAGCGCTTCGCCAACAAGCTGCGCCACCGCGAGCCCGAGCAGTTCGACCATCTGGCCTTCCTGCCGGGCGAAGAGATGCAGGTCGACTACGGCGAGGGCGCTCTCACGCGCGTGCCCGGCACCGACCGCTGGCGCAAGCCGCGGCTGTTCGTGGCCACGCTGCGCTACTCGCGGCGCAGCTACCGCTGTGTGGTCTGGCGCTCGAGCCAGGAGACCTGGGCGCGGCTGCACGAGCAAGCCTGGCGTTACTTCGGCGGCAGTTGCCGCTACGTCGTGCTCGACAACCTGAAGGAGGGCGTGCTCAAGCCCGACCTGTACGAGCCCGAGCTCAACCCGGTCTATGCCGCGGCCCTGGCGCACTACAGCGTGGTGGCCGACCCGGCCCGCGTCCGTGACCCCAACCGCAAGGGCAGCGTGGAGAACGCGATCGGCCACACCCAGGCCACGGCACTGAAGGGGCGGCGCTTCGAGTCTATCGAAGAGCAGAACACCTTCCTGGAGCACTGGGAGGCCAAGTGGGCTGCCTTGCGCATCCACGGCAGCGAACGCCGCCAGGTGCAGGCCATGTTCGAGGAGGAGAAGCCGCATCTGCAGCCCTTGCCGTTGCTCGGGATGCAGTACTTCACCGAGGCCCAGCGAACGGTCTGCGACGACAGCTGCGTGCGCGTCGATCACAGCAGCTACGCCGCACGCCCGGCGCCCATCGGCAGCCGGGTGCTGGTGCGCGTGTTCGAGCGCCGCATCGAGATCCGCGAGCTGAAGACACAGGCCCTGCTGCGCACCCACGCCCGTGCCGAGCGCCCAGGCACGGTGGTGCTGCCCGACGACGAGCGCGTGT
>CAYJOA010000360.1:0-1436 GCA_964371495.1 uncultured Rubrivivax sp. | reverse complement strand
CCGACGTAGCTGGCCGGGTTGCTGCGCGCCGTCTTGCCGATCGGCGACTGGTCGACGAATACCGCGTCGGACAGGAAGTCGGCACCGAGCAGGCGGTCGTGGGCGCCGGGTGTCTCGGTGGCCTTGCCGAAGTGGCGCGCCAGCGCCGGGTAGAGCACGTCCTGGATCAGCGTGCTCTTGCCCGAGCCGCTGACACCGGTGACGCAGACCAGCCGCTGCAGCGGGATGGCGACGTCGATGCCGCGCAGGTTGTGGTCGCGCGCGCCTTCGAGCACGAGCTTGGGCGTGGCCTCGTCGACGAGGCGGCGAAAACCCGAAGTCACCTGCTTGCGCCCGCCGAGGTAGGCCCCGGTCAGCGTGTCGGCCTGGCGCGCGCCTTCGGGCGTGCCGTCGAAGACGATGCGCCCGCCGCGTTCGCCGGGGCCGGGACCCATGTCGATCAGGCGGTCGGCGGCCAGCATCACCGCCGGGTCGTGTTCGACCACCACCAGCGTGTTGCCGGCGTCGCGCAGCCGGTGCATGGCCTGCACGATGCGGTTCATGTCGCGCGGGTGCAGGCCGATGCTGGGCTCGTCGAGCACGAACAGCGTGTTGACGAGCGAGGTGCCGAGCGCGGTGGTGAGGTTGATGCGCTGCACCTCGCCGCCGCTGAGGGTGCGGCTCTGGCGGTCCAGCGTGAGGTAGCCCAGGCCGACGTCGCACAGGTACTTCAGCCGCGTGCGCACCTCGTCGAGCAGCAGCTTGAGCGCGTCGTCGAGCAGCGTCGACGGCAGCTCCAGGCCGCGCCGGGCCGCCCCGAGCGGCCCGCGCCCCCCCGGGGGGGCGGCGCCGAAGGCGTCCTGGGGGTCGGGGTCACTGTCGAAGAAGCGCCGCAGGCGTTCGATCGACAGCTGCATCAGGTCGTGCAGGCTGAGCCCCGGCAGCGCTTCCAGCTGCTCGCGGCGCCAGGGCACGCCGACCGGCATGTAGCGCTGCCCCGCAGGCAGCACGGCATCGGCATCGGCCTTCGACCCCAGGCGCCACAGCAGCGCCTCGAGCTTGAGCCGCGCGCCACCGCAGGCCGGGCACGGCGTGTAGCTGCGGTACTTGGACAAGAGCACGCGGATGTGCATCTTGTAGGCCTTGCTCTCCAGGTATTCGAAGAAGCGACGCACGCCGTACCACTGCTTGTTCCAGTTGCCGCTCCAGTGCGGCGAGCCTTCGATGACCCAGTCGCGCTGCGCCGGCGTCAGGTGCAGCCAGGGCGTGTCGCGCGGGATGCCAGCCTCGCCGGCGTACTTGAGCAGGTCGGACTGGCAGTCGGCCCAGGCCGGCGTCTGCATCGGCTTGATGGCGCCGCTGCGCAGCGTCTTGCGCGGGTCGGGGATGACCAGGCCGAGGTCGACGCCGATGACGCGCCCGAAGCCGCGGCAGGTGTCGCAGGCGCCGTAGGCCGA
>CAYJOA010000359.1:0-1474 GCA_964371495.1 uncultured Rubrivivax sp. | reverse complement strand
CTGGGCGTCGAAGCCGAGGTCAGCGCGGCCATCGTCTTCCTGCTCTCGCCGGCAGCGGCCTTCATCACCGGTGTCACGCTGCAGATCGACGGCGCGGCGTCGCTGGGCAGCGAGGTTTTCCCGCTTGGCAGCGAGGCCAGGTCGACGCCCTTCGACGGCTTCCACCGAGCGACGACGCCGGAGGTGCTGAAGCCCGCCGTCGCGGAACGTGCCGACGACGCCGGGGCGCCTTGACATGCCGGCGCTCACGTCTCAGCTCGATCCGCGGTCGGCGACCTTCCGCGCCAACGCCGAACGCATGGCCGAACGGCTGGCCGAAGTGCGCGCACTCGAAGCCCGGGTGGTGGCCGAGTCGTCGTCCAAGCAAGCCAGGTTCGAGGCCCGCGGCCAGCTGCTGCCGCGTGAACGCGTGGCCAGGCTCATCGACCGCGGCAGCGAGTTCCTCGAACTCAGCCCGCTGGCCGGGCTGGGCATGCACGACGACGACGGCAAGAACAGCGTGCAGGGCGGCGGCAGCATCGTCGGCATCGGCGTCGTCGCCGGCAAGCGCGTGCTCGTCTCGGCCAGCGACAGCGCCGTCAAGGGCGGCACCGTGGCGCCGATGGGGCTGAAGAAGGCGCTGCGGGCGCAGGAGCTGGCGCGCGAGAACAAGCTGCCGCTGATCTCGCTGGTCGAATCCGGCGGCGCCAACCTGATGTACCAGGCCGAGATCTTCGTCGACGGCGGGCGCACTTTCGCCAACCAGGCGCGGCTCTCAAGCGCCGGCATCCCGCAGATCGCCGTCGTGCACGGCGCGTCGACGGCCGGTGGCGCCTACCTGCCCGGCCTCAGCGACTATGTCGTGCTGGTGCGCGGCCGCAGCAGCATCTACCTGGCCGGCCCGCCGCTGGTGAAGGCGGCGATCGGCGAGGACGCCACCGAGGAAGAACTCGGCGGTGCCGAGACCCACGCCCAGGTCACCGGGCTGGGCGAATACCTGAGCGAGAACGACGCCCACGCCATCGCGCTGACGCGCGAACTGGTCGACAAGCTGCCCTGGGACACCGTGCCGCCGCCGGCCGCGGCCGCCGCGCCCCTGCACGCGGCCGAGGAACTGATGGGCGTGGTTCCGGCCGACGAACGCGAACCCTACGACGTGTGCGAGGTCATCGCCCGTCTCGTCGACGGCTCCGACTTCCTCGAGTTCAAGGCCCTGTACGGCACCGACACCGTCTGCGGTCACGCCCGCATCCACGGCCAGGCCGTGGGCCTGGTCGGCAACAACGGGCCGATCCAGCCCGCCGGCTCGACGAAAGCGGCGCAGTTCATCCAGCTCTGCGACCAGTCGGGAACGCCGCTGGTCTTCCTGCAGAACACCACCGGCTACATGGTCGGCAAGGCGGCCGAACAGGCCGGCGCCATCAAGCACGGCAGCAAGATGATCCAGGCCGTGGCCAATGCGCGGGTGGCCAAGTTCACGGTCGTGCTCGGCGGC
>CAYJOA010000358.1:0-1559 GCA_964371495.1 uncultured Rubrivivax sp. | reverse complement strand
GGCCAGGCCTGGGGTCGGCGCGCGCAGCGCGCATCAAAGACTGACTCGTCGCAGCTGTCTGAACGGAGCGAACGCAGTGAGCGTAGTGAGTTCTGCGACGCGACCCCAGGTCGAGCATCGCAGTGGAGTCGGCGCGCCGCGCCGACCGCCACAGCATGAGCCGCCGCCGGGTGCCGCCTGCCGCGACGCGCTGCAGGTGCCGTGGATCGAGAGTCTCCAAGGCACGAGGCGCCGGATCCGCACTTCTATGTAGTTGATCGCAAATTGGTATCACACGGCAAGGCCCGCTTTGGCGGGCCTTGCGCCTTTTCAGTGGCGGGTCGGGTGCGGCCCGGTGACCGCCCGGCGGCGCTCAGGCCGGCTGCAGGTCGCGCCGCGTCGATTCGACGATGCGCCCGGCCTCGATGCGCAACTGGCGGTCGCAGCGCGCGGCGATGGCGGGGTCGTGGGTGACCAGCACCAGCGTCGTGCCGGCCTCGCGGTTGAGCTCGAACATCAGCTCCATCACCGTGGCGCCGGTGGCGAAGTCCAGGCTGCCGGTGGGCTCGTCGGCCAGCAGCACGGCCGGCCGCACGACGAAGGCGCGCGCCAGCGCCACGCGCTGCTGCTCGCCGCCGGACAGCACCTTGGGGTAGTGCCGCAGCCGTTCGCTCAGTCCGACGCGGCGCAGCATCTCGGTGGCCGCGGCGCGCGCGTCGGGGCGACCCATCAGTTCCAGCGGCAGCATGACGTTTTCCAGCGCCGTCAGGTTGCCCAGCAGCTGGAAACTCTGGAACACGAAGCCCACCTGGCGCGAACGCAGTTCGGCGCGCGCGTCCTCGTCGAGCGTGAAGAGGTCCACGCCGGCCAGCACGACGCTGCCCGACGACGGCGTGTCCAGCCCGGCGACGATCGACAGCAGCGTGCTCTTGCCCGACCCGGAGGCGCCGACGATGGCCACCGACTCCCGCGCCGCGAGCGCGAAATCGATGTCATGGAGTATGGTCAGCGAACCGGTGGAATCGGCCACCTGCTTGGTGACTCGCTGCACGACGATGATCGGTTCGGACATTGATTCTTCGCTGACGACGCGGCGCGCCTTTGTCGCGCACTGTAGCCTGCTGGCCGCGCTGCCCCTGGCGGCGCTGGCCGCGCCCGCGCACGCCCAGGGGACAAGGCGCACGCTGCTGGTGGTGGGCGACAGCCTGTCGGCCGAGTACGGCATCGCGCGCGGCAGCGGCTGGGTGGCGCTGCTGCACAAGCGCATCGCGGCGCAGAAGCTGCCCGTGCAGGTGGTCAACGCCAGCATCAGCGGCGACACCACGTCGGGAGGCCGCTCGCGGCTGCCGGCCTTGTTGCAGCAGCACAAGCCGCAGGTGGTGGTGATCGCGCTCGGCGGCAACGACGCGCTGCGCGGCCTGCCGCTGGACATGACGCAGGCCAACCTGACCGAAATGGCGCGCGCCGCCAAGGCGGCCGGGGCCAAGGTGCTGATCGCCGGTGTGGCCATGCCGCCCAACTACGGGCGCAAGTACGGCGAGGACTTCTTCCGCCTCTTCGGCACCGTGTCGCGTGCCGAG
>CAYJOA010000357.1:0-1564 GCA_964371495.1 uncultured Rubrivivax sp. | reverse complement strand
ACCCAATACTGTTCTATTAGACAAGAATCGCTTACGATACCCGGCATGGCAACCCCACGTTGGGAGGCGGCATGGCGCGAACGAAGGCGGTCCTGGGTTCCGGGGCCCGGCTGAGTGACTACCTGTCGGCCAGCTTGCTGGCTCGTGTCGTTTCCGCCGACGTCGTGCATGCGGTGCTCAACGAGCACGGCCGCAATAGCCAGCGCATCCGCAGCTTTCCCGCCGTGGCCGGTGTCTACTACTGCATGGCGCTGAGCCTGTACCCGGAGGCGGCGTACGAAGAGGTCTTCGCCGTAGTCGCGCAGGGATTGGCGTGGGCCAGTGGTGCGGCCGAGCCGGCGCTGGTGCGCAAGTCCTCCATCAGTACCCTGCGCAGCCGCATCGGATCGGCACCGCTGCGCGAATTGGTCCTGCGCTGTTGCGTGCCCCTGGCCAACAGGGCAGACCATCCCGAGGCGTTCTACGCCGGCCTGAGACTGGTGGCGATCGACGGAAGCTGCTTCGATCTGCCTGACGAGGCGGACAACGCCGAGACCTTTGGCTACCCCGGCAGCCGCACCAGCCTGGCCGGGCATGCCGGCTACCCGCAGGCACGCTGTGTCGTGCTGGTCGAATGCGCCACGCACGCCGTCCTGGGTGCCAACCTCGGGCCCTTTCGCGCTGGCGAGTGGTCGCTGTGCACCGACCTGCTGCCTCGGTTGCAGCCAGGCATGCTGTGCATGGCCGACCGGGGATTCAACGGCTTCGAGCAATGGCGCGACGCAAGGGCCACGGGAGCCGAACTGCTGTGGCGATGCAGCAGCACCCGCAAGCTGCCGGTGCAACAGCTGCTGCCTGACGGCTCCTTCCTCAGTGTCATTCGACCCACGGGTGTGGACCGCGCGGAGGCCACCGAGCAGGCCATCACGGTGCGCGTGATCGAGTACGCGATGCCCAGCGTCGATGACGGGCAGCCGCGATACAGGTTGCTGACGACGCTGCTGGATCCGCAACTGGCGCCGGCTATGGAATTGGCGGCGCTGTACCACCAGCGCTGGGAGATCGAGGCCGTCTTCGATGAGCTCAAGACGCACCTGCGGCAGGGTCGGCGGGTTCTGCGCAGCAAGACGCCCGACCTCGTACGCCAGGAGTTCTACGGCTGGGTGCTGGCGCACTATGCCGTGCGCTGGCTGCTGCACCAAGGCGCCACGCGCCACCGAATACCGCATGCAGAGTTGTCCTTCAAGGGACACGTCGAGTTGCTCAGGCGCGCACAGCCCCACTCCGGGGCCTTTCCCCCCAGAGCGACCCCGAAGGCGACGACGTTGGTTCAGTGAGCTGCTCCAAGCCAGTGCGCACACCCGGGCCACCAGGACGATCAACCGACGATCGCCGCGTATGGTCAAGCGTCGAAACTCGCAGTACGCGCCTCACGACCGAACCGCTGCAACCCGAGTCCCCATGGACTGCACGCCGCTTCCGGCCACCGGCCCACCCATCCGACCCGCACCGCGAACCCCGCGCAAGAAGCTGTGGTCAACGGAGTGCCCTGCAGGTGACTTTCTTTTCTAACAGAACAGTATTG
>CAYJOA010000356.1:0-1576 GCA_964371495.1 uncultured Rubrivivax sp. | reverse complement strand
CTGAACGACCAGCTCTGCGACTGGCTCGCGCAGGCCACCGGTTACGCCGGCGTGAGCTTGCAGCCCAACGCCGGCAGCCAGGGCGAGTACGCCGGGCTGCTGGTCATCCGCGCCTGGCACGCGTCGCGCGGCGAGGGCCACCGCAACGTCTGCCTGATCCCCGAATCGGCGCACGGCACCAACCCGGCCAGCGCGCAGATGGCCGGCATGACGGTGGTGGTGGTGAAGTGCGACGCGATGGGCAACGTCGATATGGACGACCTGCAGGCCAAGTGCGAGCAGCACGGCGCCCGGCTCGCCGCGGCGATGATCACCTACCCCAGCACGCACGGCGTGTTCGAGGTGCGCGTCAAGGAACTGTGCGCGCTGGTGCACAAGCACGGCGGGCGCGTCTACGTCGACGGCGCCAACATGAACGCACTGGTCGGCGTCGCCGCACCGGGCGAATTCGGCGGCGACGTGAGCCACCTGAACCTGCACAAGACCTTCTGCATCCCGCACGGCGGCGGCGGGCCGGGCGTGGGCCCGGTGGCGGTGGTGGCCGACCTGGTGCCCTTCCTGCCGGCGCACCGCACGGCGGGCATCGGCGGCGAACAGTCGGTCGGCGCCGTGAGCGCCGCGCCGCTGGGCAATGCGGCCGTGCTGCCGATCAGCTGGATGTACTGTCGCATGATGGGCCCCGACGGCCTGCGCGACGCCACCGAGATGGCAATCCTGAGCGCCAACTACGTCGCCGCGCGGCTGGCCGACCATTACCCCGTGCTCTACAGCGGCGGCGACGCCACGCTCAAGGGCGGCGGCGTGGCGCACGAATGCATCCTCGACCTGCGGCCGCTGAAGGAGACCACCGGCAAGGACAAGGGCATCTCGGCCGAGGACGTCGCCAAGCGCCTCATCGACTACGGCTTCCACGCGCCGACGCTGAGCTTCCCGGTGCCCGGCACGCTGATGGTGGAACCCACGGAGAGCGAGCCGCTGGTCGAACTGGACCGTTTCTGCGACGCCATGATCGCCATACGCGAGGAGATCGCCCGCGTCGAGCGCGGCGAGTGGCCGCGCGACGACAACCCGCTCAAACACGCGCCGCACACCGCCGCGTCGCTGCTGACGGCCGATTGGCCGCACCCCTACAGTCGCGAGCAGGCGGCCTACCCGGTGGTGGCGCTGCGGCGGCAGAAGTATTGGTCGCCGGTGGGCCGCGTCGACAACGTCTGGGGCGACCGCAACCTGTCCTGCAGCTGCGTGCCGGTCAGCGCCTACGCCGGCTGATCCGCACGCGGGCGCCGCAAGTCACCAATTCGCTTCGCGCTCCGGCGTGGCGCCGATGCGGTGGATCGACAGATCGGCGCCGTCGTATTCCTGTTCGGCGCTCAGCCGCAACGGCGTGACGGCGCGGATGAGGCCGTAGACGGCGGCCCCCGCCGCCGTCGCCCAGGCCACGCCGGCCAGCGTGCCAAGCATTTGCGCCGCCAAGCCGACACCGCCGACGCCGCCCAGCCAGGGCTGCCCGAAGACACCGCAGGCGATGCCGCCCCAGGCGCCGCACAGGCCGTGCAGCGGCCAGACGCCGAGCACG
>CAYJOA010000355.1:0-1591 GCA_964371495.1 uncultured Rubrivivax sp. | reverse complement strand
CGTTCAACTGGCGCACCAGCATCAGGATGGCCTGCATCACGTCCAGCGGCTCGAAACCGGCGATGACCACCGGCCGCGCGTACTCCTCGGCGAAGTACTCGTAGGGCTGGCTGCCGATGACGGTGGAGACATGCGCCGGACCGATGAAGCCGTCCAGCGGCACGGTGCCGTATTCACGCACCTCTTTCGATTCGAGGATGTTGCTGATCGCCGCCGGCGTCAGCACGTGGTTGCAGAAGACGCTGAAATTGGTCAGGCCCAGCGCCTGCGCCTGCTTGATGGCCACCGCGGTGGGCGGGGTCGTGGTCTCGAAGCCGATGGCGAAGAAGACGACCTCGCGCGCCGGGTGCTCCTGCGCGATGCGCACGGCGTCGGCGCTGGAATAGACCATGCGGATATCGGCACCGCGCGCCTTGGCCTTCAGCAGCGACAGGCCCTGCGACGCCGGCACGCGCACGGTGTCGGCGTAGGTGCACAGGATGAGTCCGGGCCGGGCAGCGAGCTCGATGGCGTTGTCGATGCGACCGATCGGCAGCACGCACACCGGGCAGCCGGGGCCGTGGATCATGTTCACGTTGGCCGGCAGCAGGTCTTTCAGGCCGTAGCGCGAGATGGCGTGGGTGTGCCCGCCGCAGAACTCCATCAGGTTGTAGCTGCGCCCGGTGGCGGCCTCGCGGGCGATCGCGGCGGCGAGCTGGCGCGCCAGCTCGCCGTCGCGGAATTCGTCGATGTACTTCATGTCAGGGCAGTGCCGGCGTGACGGCGGCGAGGCCGGCTTCGGCAAAGGTCCTGAGCGTCTGTTCGGCCTCCTCGGGGTCCAGCTTGGTCAGCGCAAAACCGACGTGCACGATGACGTAGTCGCCCACCGCGATGCCTTCCACCAGCGCCAGCGAGACCTGCTTGCGCACGCCGCCGAGGTCGACGACGGCGCTGTCGTCGGCGGTGAGTTCGACGACGCGGGCGGGCAGGGCAAGGCACATCTATGCTTCTCCTTCAGTGGGCGTGTGGCGACTGCCGCGCCACCCAGGCCTGGCCGAGCGCGATGCCGCCGTCGTTGGGCGGCACGGCCTGTGCCTGCAACAGGGTGATGCCGCGAGCGGCGAGTGCACGCCGCAGGCCGCCGGCCAGCAGCGCGTTGAGGAAACAGCCGCCGCCGCAGGCGACGGTGGGGGCCTGCTGCGCGTCGGCGGCGCGCGCCACCCAGTCGGTCAACGCCGCCACCAGCGTGGCGTGGAACAGCGCGGCGCCGCGGCCGGCGTCGGTCTCGCAGGCCAGGCGCAGCGCCAGTGCACCGAGGTCGAGTTGGTTGTCGGCGTCTATCGTCGCCAGCGCCGGTTCGGCGTCGACTGCGCCGTGGCGTTCGGCCAGTCCTTCGAGCAGCATCGCGGCCTGGCCTTCGAAGGCCATGCGGCGCGACACGCCCAGCAGGCCGGCGGCGGCGTCGAACCAGCGGCCCAGGCTGCTGGTCTCGGGCGCGTGCAGGCCACGCTGCAGCATCGTGGCCACCGACGCGGCGGCGGCCTCGTCGGCAAAGCGCGCCGTGATGGCGTCGCCGCGACCGGCCAGCGCCAGCGCCGCGGCAGCCATGCGC
>CAYJOA010000354.1:0-1634 GCA_964371495.1 uncultured Rubrivivax sp. | reverse complement strand
CACGCCCGTGCCGAGCGCCCAGGCACGGTGGTGCTGCCCGACGACGAGCGCGTGTTCAACCCGTCGCGCCAGACGCGGCACATCCTGGCCCAGGCCAAGGCCATCGGGGCCGACGCGGCCCGGCTGTGCGAGCTGCTGTTCGCCATCGAAGGCCGCGTCGGGCAACGCAAGCTGTGGGGCATCGTCAGCCTGGCCCAGCGCTACCCCCGCCGCCTGGTCAACAGCGCCTGCGGGCGGGCCCTGGCCGACGGCATCTACAGCTACCGGCACGTCAAGGTCGCCACCGAGCGGCTGGTCACCGAGGCACTGGCGGCCATCGACCGCGCCGATGCCGCCCCGGTGCAGGGCGAGCTCGCGCTGACCCAGGACCACCCGCTGATCCGCAGCGTCGACGACTACGCAGAGCTGTTCGCGCGCGGCGCCGCACAGCCCGACACCGGCACCCCGAACACCACCATCACCGAGATCAACCCATGAACATGCAAGAGATCGAGCGCGCCCTGCGCGAGCTGCGCCTGTCGGGCATCGCCGCCACCCTGAGCACCCGGGTGATGCAAGCCCAGAGCACCCAGGAGCCCTTCCTGGACACCTTCGCGGCGATGCTGCAGGACGAGCTCGACCGGCGCCGCTCGCGCCTGACCGAACGGCGCTTCAAGCAGTCACGCCTGGACGAGCGGCCCACACTCGCCGACTTCGACTGGCGCTTCAACCCCAAGCTGCCGCGCCAGGCCTGCTTCGAGTTGCACACCCTGAAGTTCATCGGCGAAGGTGGCAATGCGCTGATCATCGGCAAGCCCGGCACCGGCAAGAGCCATGTTGCGAAGGCCGTGGCCTACCAGGCCACGCTGCAGGGCTTCGACGTGCGCTACGTCGAGGCCGACACCGAGTTCGCCCGCTACGGGCTGGGCAGCACCGCCGAGCAGGCCGCGCTGCTGCGCAGCTTCGTCGAGCCCGACCTCGTCGTGCTGGACGATCTGTTCCTGGCCAGGCGCATCTCCGAGGCCAGCGCCGAGTTGCTGCAGACCGTCGTGCACCAGCGCTACAAGCAGCGCCGCAGCATCGTCGTCACCTCAAACCGTGTCGTGCAAGACTGGGGCAAGTACCTCGGCGACGCCACCATGGCCACCACCATCCTCGACCGTCTCATGCACCGCGCGGCCATGCTGGAGTTCGAGGGCAAGAGCTATCGCCTCAAGGAGGCGGCCTCGCGCATCGCGCTGAACGCCGACTGCCCCTGAGCAGGCGCCCTGGTCGCTCAGGCAGACCCGCAGCAACGGCCCAGCCGGGCCGACACCCCTCGATCCAGTCCAGGCGACTCGCGCCCGCCGTGGACAAGCCACCCGCCCACAGGACAAGCCTGTGGACGGCCCCTGCGGGGTCCGTGGCTTGCCCACCGCTCCCCGGCCGATGCCTACGGCCTGACGCGCTTCGCTTGCCCGAACAGCCGATTGCAGAAGGGGAATCAAAACACCCCCCGCACCAGGCCAACAGGCGACAGAAGCCCGCTCAAGCAGCCCCCGGCATCGCAGCCACGCAGGTCAACTCAGACAGGGGCAGGAAACCCATAATTCGACCGTCCTGCCTGGGGGAGTTTGAGTGGCCACAGGTGGGGGAATTTGAAGTGGCCATCAGGG
>CAYJOA010000353.1:0-1638 GCA_964371495.1 uncultured Rubrivivax sp. | reverse complement strand
TCGCCGTAGATCGAGACGATGCGTCCGTCCACCGGAGCGGCCGGCGGATGCGGCACGTAGGCCACGAGTTCCTGCTGCGGCACCGGCGACAGGCGGTCGCCGACGCCGGCCTCCAGGCGCGTGCTGGTGACGGTGAAGGTGGCCGGTACGACGACGTTCTTGCCGCTGGCGCCGGCCACCATGTCGCCGGCGCGGACGACCTCGGCGGTGCCGACGAAGCGCCCTTCGTAGCCCAGCACCTCGCGCGTCAGCGGGTCCTGCAGCGGGCGCAGTTGCCTGAACAGGCGGAAGTCGCGCGCGCCGGCGAGGTCGCCGCGCACGTAGGCCGTCTCGCCACGCGAGACCATGACGCGGCCTTCCTGCGTGGCCACGATGCGCGGTGCGGTATCGAGCTCGTTGCTCTCGAACACCACCGCTTCGTTGAGGAAGGGTCCGATCAGGTTCAAGGGGATGGCGGCGATGGCACCGTTGTCCAGCAGCTCGCTGCGCACCCGCGGCGACAGCCGCACGGTGTTCGTCGGCGCCTGGCCGGCGGGGCCCTGGGCCAGTCGCAGCCGGGCACGGCCGTCGATCTTTTCGAGCACCAGCACCTGCCCCGGGTAGATGAGGTGCGGGTTGCGGATCTGCTCCAGGTTCATGCCCCACAGCTCGGGCCAGCGCCAGGGTGTCTTCAGGAACAGGCCGGAAATGCCCCACAGCGTGTCGCCGCGCTGCACGGTGTGCGAATCGGGTGCGTTGGGCGCCAGGTCGGACAGCGGCACGCCAGCCTGCGCGACACGCTGGGCGGTGTCGCGCCATTCGGGGGTGACGGGCATGCGGCTGGGCTGCGCCGTGGCGCTGCCGGTCAGCCCGGCAAGGCCGAGCCCGGCGGCCGCAAGCATCACTGCCAGCCTTGCTGCGCGCGGCCCGCGTCGATCGCATTTGCTCATAGGGGTGCCTTCGTGCTGCGAGCAGCGGGGCGATGCAAAAATACGGCAGCGCATGTGGTGATCGGCTCGGTGGCACCCAAGGTGCCGCGAGCAGCGGCGACAATGCTCATATGCTTTCACAAATTCTGCCCGTAAACCCTTGATGCCGCAAACAAACTGAGGCTGGGCCCGCCGCTCCGTGCACGCCTTCACGGCGCCGCGCGTTGTGCCCCGCCGACAGCTGTTGCGAGCTGTTTCGGCCCGCTCCCCCTGTTCCTGCCGCCATGGCCAGACTGCCCATCCTGCGTTACCCCGATCCCCGCCTGCACACCGTGGCCCGACCCGTGGCTGCCGTCGACGAACGTGTGCGCCAGTTGGTCGACGACATGCTGGAAACCATGTACGGCGCCGACGGTGTCGGGCTGGCGGCGACGCAGGTCGACGTGCACGAGCGGGTCATCGTCATGGACACCTCCGAACAGCACGACCGGCCGCTGGTGCTGATCAATCCCGAGCTCGTCAAACGCAGCGACGAAACTGCGCTGGCCGAGGAAGGCTGCCTGTCGGTGCCGCTGATCTACGACCGCGTCGAGCGCCCGGCCCGGGTCACCGTGCGCGCGCTTGGCCGCGACGGCAAACCCTTCGAGCTGGACGCCGACGGCTTGACGGCGGTGTGCGTGCAGCACGAGATGGACCACCTGGTCGGCAAGGTCTTCGTCGAGTACCTGAG
>CAYJOA010000352.1:0-1645 GCA_964371495.1 uncultured Rubrivivax sp. | reverse complement strand
TCAGAGCCCGTGAAGCATTTGCTTCGCGCTGACCGAAGGTTCGGCCTCGTCGAGCAAAGCGGTTGACGAAGCCGCAGGCGCGAGCGGTGCGCTCGGCAAGCTGTCTGGCACGAGCGAGGGTCCGGTTTGCGGGTCTACCCTGAGCTTTTCGGTGTTCATACAGTACCTGCCCCTGCTGCAGACGGAGTTGTGCCCAGACCCAGCAATTGCGGCGCCAGTGCCAGCGTGCGCATCAGGTTGTGCGCCAGCGCCAACAGCAGTGCCACGCATCGAACCTTTTGCAGGCCCCGTACCGGCATGCGTTGCAGGCCGCGGTTGCGCGCCTGCGCGTTGACGCACTCGGCCGTGGCCGCGCGCCGCTTGTACAGCTCCTTGGCCTCGTCGCTGGCCATGCGCTGTCGCCAGCTCGCCACCGCCGCACTGTCATCGGGTTTGGGCTCGTGCTTGTCCTGCTGGGCCTCGTTGCCCTTGTCGTCCTTCTTGGCCCGTGCCTCGGGCACCGGCGCATAGACCTCGGTCTTGTCCGCCACCTCGTCGATCTGCGCGTGTGCCGGGTAGCCGCCGTCGACGAGCATCTTCTGCGGTGCGCTGCCGAGGCGTTGTTCGATCTGCTCGACCATGGGTGCGAGTTGCGCCATGTCTGAGCCACTGGTGCTGACTTCCACGCCCACGATCACCTGGCTGTCGCAGTCGCTGGCGTACTGGGTGTTGTACGCCGGCCTGTAGCCGCCGTCGGCCATCTTCATGACGGTGGCATCGGCATCGGTGCTCGAGGCCCGGGCCTCTTCGGCCTTGCTGCCGTTGCGCCGCTTGATCGCCTCCAGTTCGGGCAGTCGGTCCAGCGCGCTTTGCAGCCGCTGTTGCATCTCGCGCCGGGCACGCTGTTGGGCCGCAGCCTTGCGCCGGCTGTCCCGCGCGGGATCGGCGTGGAGTTGCTCCCGGAGCTCGCGCACTCGCGCACGCGCCAGCTCCAGGTTGTCCTGCAGGCTGGCCTTGCGCCGGAACGACGCCGCGCCCGCGCTGGCGCGAACGCGCACGCCGTCCTGCGCCACGCACTGCAGCTTCACCGCGCCGGCCGTCATCAGTGCAGCCAAGCTGGCACTGAGCAGTTCGTCCAGCGCCGCACCGTGCGCCACACGGAAGTCCGACAGGCTGTGGTGGTTGACCTGCACGCCCCCGCTCATCCAGCGGTACGCGTCGTGCTCCAGCACCAGACGCGAGAGTTGCCGCGCGCTGCCCACGCCCTGCAGCGCGGCGTACAGCCACAGACCCAGCAGGATCTGCGGGGCAATCGCGCTGCGGCCCACCCCGCCTTGGCGAACCTTGATCGTCGCGTACATCGCGCTGAGGTCTTGCCGCTCCACCCACGCCCACACCAGCCGCGCCCGGTGCCCTTCAGGCAGCAGCGACTCCAGGTCGATCGGGCGCAGTTCGATCTGAGCGCGGTTGGGCATGATCACGCGTGCCGTTGTCATGCTCCCCGCATGCTCAGGCTTGTCCCCCGCCGCGGCCGCCACAGGCCTGGGGCCGAACAGGTCTTGCCCTTCGCTCGGCATCGGATCAGTCGTCTCGGTGTCCATGCCACTCCAACGACCGAACCCACCTGTGGCTGTCGGGGTTATCCCAAATCTTCACAGGCTTTCAG
>CAYJOA010000351.1:0-1659 GCA_964371495.1 uncultured Rubrivivax sp. | reverse complement strand
CGCCGTGCTTCAGCGTGAGCTTGGCGGCATCCTTGTCGACCTTGCGCACTTCCGCGTCGGCCATGTCGTCTGCTGCCGGCGCGGTCGCGCTGGCGGCTGGGTGGTGAGCCGAATGATCGTCGGCCTTTTGCTGCGCGAAGGCGGGTGCGGCCAGGGTCATCGACATCAGCAGGGTAGAGAGGGTGAGTTTCATGAGAGTCCTTTCAAGGGGTCAACGGTAAGAATTGAAGACGCTGGTGCTGCCGTCGGCGCGAACCAGCAGTACGTCGTAAGGGTCACGGCGTTCGCCGTACTCGGGACCATCCATCCCAGGGGAACCCACCGGCATGCCGGGAACGGTCAGGCCGATCGCATCCGGCCGCTCCTTGATGAGGCGGAGCACGTCTTTCGCGGGGACATGCCCTTCGATGGCGTAGCGCCCGACGACAGCCGTGTGGCAGGAGCCGAGTTCGAGCGGGATCTTCATGCGCTGTCGCATGGCGGTGTTGCCGGTGTCGTGGGCGCGCACCTGGAAGCCGTGGGCCTCCATGTGCCGCATCCAATCCTTGCAGCAGCCGCAGGTCGGACTCTTCCAGACCTCCACGAGAACCTTCGCGGGCGCGGCCCGTGCCCCGAGAGGGGCAGTCGCGGCTGCGATGGCTGCAGCGGCGACAAGGAATCGGCGTCGTTCTGAGTTCATGCCGCACGCACCGCGATCTTGCCGACCATGCCGGCCGAATAGTGGCCGGCGATCAGGCAGGCGAAGTCAAATTCGCCCGCGCGATTGAAGGTCCAGACGATCTCGGCGCGCCCGCCCGGCGGCACATGCGCCATGTAAGGCTCGTCATGTTCCATGTTCGGGAACTTGACCATCAGCGCGGCGTGCTCGTCGAGCTCCTTCTTCGTACCGATCACGAACTCGTGCATCACCTTGCCCGCGTTGCGGTGGACGAGTCGCACCGTCTCGCCGAGTCGCACCTCGATGCGATCGGGGACGAAACGCATTGTGTCGAGCATCTGGAACTCGATCGTCCGCTTCACGGCCTTGACATCGCCGGCAATGCCCCATTCCTTCTGTTCCTTCTTCACCGCGGCGGGCTTCGGGGGGTGATCCTTGTCGCCGTGCGCGCGCACTCCTGTCGCGCTGCCCAGAAACGCCGCCGAGGCGGCCAGGAGGAGGGTTCGCTTGCTGCTCTGCATGGATTGGTCCTTCCGTTGGAAAGAGGTTGGGTTGAGGGTCAATGTTTTCCGTGTCCGCCCGTGGGCTTTCGCACCTTCACTTCGACGTCGGTATTCGGGCGCGCCAGGGGCGGCATGGACCCGCCGCCTTCGGCCTTGAACCGGGCCGGGTCCGGCAGCGTTCCGGTGAACTCGTAGGCCACCGTGCCGGGCGGGTGCTGGTACCAGCCGGGATCGCCGTAGTCGCCGCGTTTCTGGTCCTTGCGCACCTTGACCACGCTGAACATGCCGCCCATGCCGACGGCACCGAACGGGCCCTGCCCGGCCATCATGGCGGCGGTGTTGTCGGGCAGCGGCATCTCCATTTCGGTCATGTCCTTCATGCCGCGCTCGCCCATCACCATGTAGTCGGGAATCAGCTGCGTGATCTGCCGCGCCACGCCGCGGTGATCCACGCCGATCATCGTCGGCACGTCGTGGCCCATCGCGTTCATCGTGTGG
>CAYJOA010000350.1:0-1664 GCA_964371495.1 uncultured Rubrivivax sp. | reverse complement strand
CGGGTGATCCAGTTTCGCGTCGCCTGGACCGACGACGCCGGCCAGGTGCAGGTCAACCGCGGCTGGCGCATCCAGCACAGCAACGCCGTCGGCCCCTACAAGGGCGGCATGCGCTTTCATTGGTCGGTGAACCTGTCGATCCTGAAGTTCCTCGCCTTCGAGCAGACCTTCAAGAATGCATTGACGACGCTGCCGCTGGGCGGCGGCAAGGGCGGCTCAGACTTCGACCCCAAGGGCAAGAGCGACGGCGAGGTGATGCGTTTTTGTCAGGCGTTGATGTTCGAACTGCACCGCCACCTGGGCGCCGATGTCGACGTGCCCGCAGGCGACATCGGTGTCGGCGCGCGCGAGGTGGGTTACATGGCCGGCATGATGAAGCGCCTGAGCAACGACACGGCCTGCGTCTTCACCGGCAAGGGTCTGTCCTACGGCGGCAGCGTCATGCGCCCAGAGGCCACCGGCTACGGCACCGTCTACTTTGCCCAGGAGATGCTGCGCCGCCAGCGGCTCGGATTCGACGGTCTGCGGGTGTCGATCTCCGGCGCCGGCAACGTGGCGCAGTTCGCCGCCGAGAAGGCCATCGAACTGGGCGCGCGCGTGGTGTCGCTGTCGGACTCCGGCGGCAGCCTGGTGCTCGAGGACGGCCTGCGTGCCGACCAGCTTCGTGAGCTCATGGAGTGGAAGAATGTCCAGCGCGGGCGCCTGGCGGCCTTTGCCGAGCGCTTCCATCTGCCGTTCGCGGCCGGCCGCCGGCCCTGGCATGTGCCGGTGGACGTCGCGCTGCCTTGCGCCACGCAGAACGAGATCGACCATGCCGACGCCCGACTGCTCGTCAAGCAGGGTGTGAAGTGCGTCGCCGAGGGTGCCAACATGCCCTGCACCCTGGCGGCGGTGCAAGCCTTCCACGCCGCCGGCATCATGTTCGCGCCGGGCAAGGCCAGCAATGCCGGCGGGGTGGCCACCTCGGGTCTGGAGATGTCCCAGAACGCCATGCGCCTGTCATGGCTGCACGGCGAGGTCGACGAACGACTGCACGCCATCATGAAGGAAATTCACGAGAACTGTGTCCGTCATGGCACGCGTGCCGACGGCTCGGTCGACTACGTCACTGGCGCCAACATCGCAGGTTTCGTCAAGATCGCCGACGCCATGCGGGCCCAGGGCGTGGTCTGACCGTGCCGGCCGGTATCGGCTGACGCCACCGGGAAGCCAGCTCAGGCCGGTGGCACGGCCTGCAGGGGCGCGAAGCTGGCCGCGCGCTTGTCCTGCCAGGCGGCGATGGCTGTGCGCATCTCGTCGATGTCGAAGATCGCGCTCTGCAGCAGCGTCATCTGTTGCAGTGCCTCGGCGGTGGAATGGTCGGCCGCGTACTGCAGCGCCTGCTTGCTGCCGGCGATGGCCAGCGGCGACATGGCGGCGATGCGCTCGGCCAGCGCCATCGCGTGCGTCTGCAAGGCAGTGGCGTCGGGCAATACCGCGTTGACCAGGCCGACGGCGAGTGCGCGTTCGGCACCCAGGCGGTCGCCGGTGTAGGCCATCTCGCGCGCCACGCCGGCAGGCACGATCTTCGGCAACCGCTGCAGCACGCCCAGGTCGGCGGCCATGCCGATGTGGATTTCCTGCACCGTGAAGAAGGCATCGGCGGCACAGACGCGGATGTCGCA
>CAYJOA010000349.1:0-1683 GCA_964371495.1 uncultured Rubrivivax sp. | reverse complement strand
CAAGGTCGAGGCGACCAAGTTCACCGAGGTCGGCTACGTCGGCAAGGACGTCGACACCATCATCCGCGACCTGCTCGACGTGGCGGTGAAGGAGGAACGCGAGCGCCAGATGCGCTTCAAGCGCGCGGCGGCCGAGGACGCGGCCGAGGAGCGCGTGCTCGACCTGCTGGTGCCCCCGGCGCGGGATGCGCGCAACGCGCCGGGCTTCGTGAGCGACGCGCCGCCGGCGGACAACACCGCGCGCCAGGTCATGCGCAAGCGGCTGCGCGAAGGCAGCCTGGACGACAAGGAAGTCGAGGTCGAGGTCGCCGAGGCCAAGCCGTCGCTGGAGATCCTGGGCCCGCAGGGCATGGAGGAGATGGCCGAGCAGTTGAAGGGCCTGTTCAGCCAGATGGGGCAGCCCAGGCGCAAGACGCGCAAGCTCAAGATCGGCCAGGCGCTGCAGTTGCTGATCGACGAGGAAGCCGGCAAGCTCGTCAACGAGGACGAGATCCGCGCCGCGGCGCTGGCCAACGCCGAAGGCAACGGCATCGTCTTCATCGACGAGATCGACAAGGTCGCCTCGCGCCAGGAACACGGCGGCGCCGAGGTCAGCCGCCAGGGCGTGCAGCGCGACCTGCTGCCGCTGGTCGAGGGCACTACCGTCAACACCAAGTACGGCATGGTCAGGACCGACCACATGCTGTTCATCGCCAGCGGCGCCTTCCACCTCGCCAAGCCCAGCGACCTGATCCCCGAACTGCAGGGCCGCTTCCCGATCCGCGTCGAGCTCGGCTCGCTGTCGGTGGACGACTTCGAGGCCATCCTCACCAGCACGCAGGCCAGCCTGATCAAGCAGTACACGGCGCTGCTGGCCACCGAAGGCGTGACCCTGGAGATCACGCCCGAGGCCGTGCGCCGGCTGGCGCAGATCGCCTTCGAGGTCAACGAGCGCACCGAGAACATCGGCGCCCGCCGCCTGGCCACGGTGATGGAGAGGCTGCTCGACGAGGTCAGTTTCGACGCCCCCAACCGCGGCGGCCAGACAGTGGTGCTGGACGTGGCGGCGGTGGACGATCGGCTGGCCGAACTGGCGAAGAACGAAGACCTGTCGCGCTACATCCTCTGACGCGTCGCCGTCGCCGACAATACCGGGATGCATTCACCGACCTACATTGCCCCGGCGCGTTTCGACAACGCCGAGGCCGCGGTGGAGCTGGCGCAGACGATCTACCGCCACAGCATCGAACACCTGCGCGCGGCGCTGCAGCGTTTCGTCGCCGGCGAGGACGACGGCCAGCCTGTGCGCGCCTGCTACCCCTTCGTGCGCGTGCGCACCGACACCGTGGTGCGCGCCGATTCGCGCCTGAGCTACGGTTTCGTGGCCGGGCCGGGCACCTTCGAAACCACGCTGACGCGGCCCGACCTGTTCGGCAACTACTACCTGGAGCAGTTCCGCCTGCTGCTGCGCAACCACGGCGTGCCGATCGAGGTGGGCACCAGCACGCAACCGATCCCGGTGCACTTCTCGCTGGCCGAGAACGACCACCTCGAAGGCTCGCTGGCGCCCGAGCGGCGGCTGCGCATGCGCGACCTGTTCGACCTGCCCGACCTGGCGGCGATGGACGACGGCATCGCCAACGGCACGCACGACCCGCTGCCCGGCGAGCCGCATCCGCTGGCGCTGTTCACGGCGCCGCGCGT
>CAYJOA010000348.1:0-1695 GCA_964371495.1 uncultured Rubrivivax sp. | reverse complement strand
GCGCAGGCCGCCCATGTTGCGGATGTCCTGGTCGTGGTGCATGCCGATGATCACGCTGCCGGCAGCCAGGAACAGCAGCGCCTTGAAGAAGGCGTGCGTCATGAGGTGGAACACCGCCACCGAGTAGGCGCTGGCGCCCAGCGCCACCGTCATGTAGCCGAGCTGGCTGAGCGTGGAGTAGGCGACGACGCGCTTGATGTCGTTCTGGATGATGCCCAGCAGGCCCATGAAGAGCGCCGTGATGGCACCGATGACCATGACGAAGTTGAGCGCGGTGTCCGACAGCTCGAACAGCGGCGACATGCGCGCCACCATGAAGATGCCGGCGGTGACCATGGTCGCGGCGTGGATCAGCGCCGAGATCGGCGTCGGGCCTTCCATCGAATCGGGCAGCCAGACGTGCAGCGGGAACTGCGCGCTCTTGCCCATGGCGCCGATGAACAGGCAGATGCAGGCCACCGTGATCAGCATCCAGTCGGTGCCCGGGAAGGTGAGCTTGGCGAGTTCCGGCGCCTTGGCGAAGGCCTCGGCGTAGTTCAGCGTGCCGCCGTAGGCGACGACGAGGCCGATGCCGAGGATGAAGCCGAAGTCGCCGACGCGGTTGACGATGAAGGCCTTCATGTTGGCGAAGATCGCGGTCGGCTTCCTGAACCAGAAGCCGATCAGCAGGTAGCTCACCAGCCCCACCGCTTCCCAGCCGAAGAACAGCTGCAGGAAGTTGTTGCTCATCACCAGCATCAGCATGCTGAAGGTGAACAGCGAGATGTACGAGAAGAAGCGCTGGTAGCCGGGGTCGCCGTCCATGTAGCCGATGGTGTAGACGTGCACCATCAGCGAGACGAAGGTCACCACCACCATCATCATCGCGGTCAGTCCGTCGACCAGGAAGCCGACCTCCATCACCAGCTTGCCCAGCACCATCCACTCGTAGATCGTGCCGTTGAAGCGCGCGCCGGCGGCCACCTGCGACAGCACCATCGCCGAGCAGACGAAGGCGACGAACACGCCCAGGATGGTGAAGAAGTGCGCGCCGCGGCGGCCGACCCAGCGGCCCGCCAGCCCGGCGATCAACGCGCTGGCCAGCGGCGCCAGCGGCACGGTGAGCAGCAGCCCTTGGGAGATCGTGGAAGCCATGGACCGGGCTAGCCTTTCAACTCGTCGAGTTCATCGACCTTGATCGACGCCCGGCTGCGGAACAACACGACCAGGATCGCCAGGCCGATCGCCGACTCGGCCGCGGCCACGGTGAGGATGAAGAACACGAAGACCTGGCCCGCCATGCGGTCGGCCTCCAGGGGCAGGTAGTGCGAGAAGGCGACGAAGTTCAGGTTGACGGCCAGCAGCATGAGCTCGATGGCCATCAGCAGCACGATCAGGTTGCGGCGGTTCAGGAAGATGCCGATCACCGACAACGCGAACAGGATGCCGCCCAGCGACAGGTAGTGGCCGAGCGTGATGGGGCCGAGGCTCATGGCGCGGGCCCTTCGGGCTGGGACGGCGTCTCGACCACCGCGTCCATCTTCACCAGGCGCACGCGGTCGGCACGCTTGACGCGCACCTGCTGCGACGGGTCCATGTGCCGGCTGTCCTTGCGCCCGCGCAGCGTCAGCGCGATGGCCGCGACGATGGCCACCAGCAGCAGCACTGCGGCCAGCTGCAGCGGGTAGAGGTACTCGGTGTAGATCTCGATGCCCA
>CAYJOA010000347.1:0-1705 GCA_964371495.1 uncultured Rubrivivax sp. | reverse complement strand
CCTGAATCCGTGATCTCACCTCAGTAGTCCTGCACCCTGCGGGTGACGCCCGATGGCCCTGAGTTGCCGTGGTTTGGAAGAATTCGGCCATGCGCCCGATCCAAGTCAAGCAACTCGACTACGACCTCACCCCGACCGCCGGCCTGGCCCTGGTCGGGCATTTCCTGAAGACGCTCGCCCCGGCGCTGGCCGACGTCGATGCGGCCCTGCCGGTGCGCACCGGCGTGGCCACCAGCGACATCGTGCGCAGCTACCTGGGCTTGCTGGTGCAGGGCAAGAGCGACTTCGACGCCATCGAGAACCTGCGCGGCGACAAGTTCTTCAAGCAGGCCCTGGGCATCGGGCTGCTGCCCTCGAGCCCGACGCTGCGCCAGCGCATGGATGCGAACGCTTCGAGCTTGGCCGGCCACGTGATGCCGATGATCGAGCGGCTGCTTGCTCGCCACGTCCCTGACTACGGCGTGCTGTCTTGCGGATGGCTGCCGCTGGACATCGACACCTTCGCCATGGACAACAGCGGCACCGCCAAGGAAGGCGTGGGCCGCACCTACGCCGGCGTCGACGGCTACTGTCCGCTGGCCGCCTACCTGGGCTCGCACGGCTTCTGCCTGGACCTGGTGCTGCGGCCCGGCACGCAACACTCGGTCAAGCACACCGACGACGATCTGCGCCGCATCGTGCCGATGGCACAGCGCTTGAGCGCTGCCGGACCGAAGGCGCCGCTGCTGGCCCGCCTGGATTCGGGCTTCGACTCCGCGGCCTTGATGGCGTGCATCGAGTCGATGAACGCACCCGGCCTGGCGCAGGTCGACTGGCTCATCAAGTGGAACCCGCGCAGCGCCGACGCCGCGCAGATGGCCGACGAACTCGACGCCGCCGGCATGGCCTGGGAGCACCCGCGTCCTGGCAAGCGCGTGGCGACCTGGGAGCAGACCGTCCAAGTGCCTGGCGTGCAGCGCCCTGTGCGCCGGGTCTTGCGGCTGGTCGAGCGCACGATCGGCTCGCGCGGCCAGCACCTGATCCTGCCCGAATACGAACTCGACGGCTGGACGACGACGCTGCCGGCGCGCATCGATGCCCAGCAGGTGATTGCACTGTACGCCGACCACGGCACGCATGAGCAGTTCCACGCCGAGTTCAAGACCGACCTGGATCTCACCAGGCTGCCCTCGGGCAAGTTCGACACCAACGCGCTGGTGTGCCGGCTGGCGGCGCTGGCGATGAACATCCTGCGACTGATGGGCCAGCGCGGACTGCTCGGACCCGATGCGCCCGTGCGCCACGAGGCCAAGCGACGGCGCATCAAGACGGTGATGCAGGAGCTGATCTACCGGGCCGGCCGGTTGATCGAGCACGGCCGCCAGCTGGTGCTCGGACTCGGGGCCAATGACCGGGCAGCCACCGTCTTCATGCGGCTGCACGCGCAGTTCGCCGCCACGGCGTAGCGGTGTCAACGAGCCGTGACGGCTCAGTGTCAACCATCCAGCCCGTGCCTTGGCAAACTGCGTCCAAAACAGCCCAGGCACGGCCGAAACGTGCTCGGATCGCGGTGCTTCGAGGCACAAGTCGAGTAGGTCGCTCGCAACAGCGATGTAATGGCCAAATTGCGCGGCCAATTCATGCGCATTCGCATTCGATTCGCTGGCCGCGGTCACGCCAGCGGCATCCAGTATCGACCTGTGGCGATCGAGGTCACGGATTCAGG
>CAYJOA010000346.1:0-1715 GCA_964371495.1 uncultured Rubrivivax sp. | reverse complement strand
CGGTTCATCCCCACGCACGTGGGGAACACACCAATCCTATCTCGTTGAATCCACGCCACTTTTCGGCGCTCGCCAAAGCCACCGGCGAGAACCGAGCGCGAGAGTCTGAATTGTTAAGGAGCGCTCTGGTCCGCCTCGGGCATGAAGCGGACCAGTTGGACGCCGTCGAAGTCCGCCGGAATACGGCGGTTGGCACCCAGGGTCTGGAACTCGAAACCGGCCTCGGCGGTGCTGCGCCACATCATGACCGCATTGCCGTCTTCGATGCCTTCCTGCACGTGCTCCCAGATGTGCTCGCGCACACGCTTGCCGTAGGCGCCTACGTAGACCCCTGCGCGCACTTCCAGCAGCCACACCGCCAGCCGGCCGCGCAGCCGCGGCGGTGCGTTTTCAAGCACGATGACCAGCATCGCCTAGGCTTTCTGGGTTGGCGATGGCCGGGCCCACCGCGTCGGCGGGTGCCTCGGGCCGCGGTATCTCGCCGGCGGCCAGCATCTCTTCGATGTCGGGGATGATCCGATCCAGCAGTTTCGTCTGCCGGAAGATATCTCGGCAGCCCAGGCGCACCGCGCGCTCGGGGTTGCCGCTAGGGCTGGACGCTGCTATCTTGAAGGCCACCGGCACCACGGTTTCGAACTTGTAGACGTCGGCAATGTCGTAGACGAAGGACAGCGGCTTGCCGGTGTGGATGAAGCCCACCGCCGGTGCGTAGCCGGCCGCCAGCACCGCGGCCTCGGTCACGCCGTACAGGCAGGCCGTGGCTGCCGACAGACATCGGTTGGGCACATCCGAAGAGTCCCAGGTTTCCGGGTCGTAGTCGCGCCCGGTCCATTTGACGCCGAACTGGTGTGCCAGCAGCTGATAGCTGCGACGAACGCGTGCGCCCTCGATGCCGCGCAGTTGCTCCACGCTGCGGCGCTCGGGTGGCGCTTCGCCAAAGCGCACAGCGTACATCTTGCGAACTACCTTGAGGCGCAGGGTTTCGTCCAGCGCCAGGCGCGCCTGGTACAGCAGCCGGTCGCTCCGCGCGCCGCCGGGCTGGCCGGCGGAGTACAGCCGCACGCCGGCTTCGCCCACCCACACCAGCAGCGTGCCCACGCGTGCCGCCAGTGCGGCGGCGCGGTGGCTGACGCGCGTGCCGGGCTCCAGCATGATGCAGGCCACGCCACCCACCGGGATGTGCGTGCGGATGCCGGTCACGTCGACCACCACGAAGGCGCCGTCGAGCATGTCGATCTCGCCCTTCTCGACAAAGATGACCGAGACCCGATCCTTGATCGGGATCGGCTTCAGCGGCGGCAGCAGGCCTGTCGACATGCTGCAAGCTACTCGCCGATGGAGGCTAACGTCCTATCGATCAGCGGGCGCGCAAGGTAGTACCCGCTGGCCAGCAAGGCATCGGCAAGCGGGCGCACGCGGTCTATGAGACCTTGCTCGCGCGCGCGAACCAGCAAGCCCAATGTTCCGAGCACATGCAGGCCCAGGTCGACCGCACACGCGCGGCCGCGGCGTTCGTCCACCAGAACCACTGCTCTACGCAACAGTGCAAGGGCCAGGGCCGAACGCTCGCCGTCGTCGAGCCGCACCTGAGCCAATGCGCCTGAAATCTGGAGTGGGTCGTCTTCCACCCGAAGCAGGCCGTCCGCAAACGCAGCGGCCAACGCTGCTTGCTCGACAGCGCGAGGCTCGCGCGTCACTTCATGCCATACCGTGGC
>CAYJOA010000345.1:0-1717 GCA_964371495.1 uncultured Rubrivivax sp. | reverse complement strand
GGCGCCGCGGCCGCCAAGCGCGAGGCCGAAGGCAAGGCCATCGGTGCCGGCTGCCGCCACGCGGCGCGGTCGGTGGAGCAGTGTTTTGCGCTCAACCGGCGCGCCGACAAGGCGGCGTTGTTCGTCGGCTGGCGCGAAATGAACGACTACATGCGTGAAAACAAGATGGACGCCATGCCGCAGGAAGCGCCGACCGAGGTTGCCGCGGCCGCGGCCGCGACCGAGGCCGATAGCGCCGAGGCCAAACCTGCTCCGGCCGTGGCTGCCAAGCGCTGAGTCGGCCAGAACGGGGCGCGTCGGCTGCGGTCTGCCTCCGCCGGCCGGCATCTCGTCGCCGCGGCCGGCAGTGCGTCGCACGCCCCTCGCGTCCGGACGGCGCCTGGCAGCACAGTCTGCGCGTTCAAACGCCAAGGAGACCTCATGATGCCGACGTCGCGCGCTGCCTGTCTTGCGCCCCTGCTGTTGTGCTTGAGCCTGCTGCCGTTGGCGAGCCAGGCCGCCACCACCACCGGCTCCGGCCGCATCGCCACCGAGACCCGCAGCGTGCCGGCCTTCGAGGCCATCGCACTGTCCGGCTCGATCGACCTGCACGTCCGTCAGGGCGCGCAGCCTGCGCTTGAAGTCAGCGCCGACGACAACCTGCTGCCGCTGCTGGAGACCAGCGTCGAGTCCGGCCGCAAGGGCGCCACGCTGCGTGTGTCCTGGAAGCACGGCGCGAGCATCGTCACGCGGTCACGGGTGGTCGTCAACGTGGTGGTGCCGCAGCTGAAGTCGCTGTCCGGTGCCGGTGCCGGCGACATGACGGTCGAGTCCTTCGACACCCCGGCCTTGCAGCTGTCATTGGCCGGCGCCGGCGATGTCAAGCTGCCTGGCCTGCGCACCGGCGAACTGGGCATCGGCATAGCCGGCAGCGGAGGCGTCAGCGGCAGTGGCCAGGCGACCAAGCTGGCGATCCGCATCGCCGGCAGTGGCGACGTCAAGCTGGCCGACCTGCAGGCCGACGAGGTGACGGTGAAGATCGCCGGCTCCGGCGACGCAGCCGTGGTCGCGCAGAAATCGCTGGAGGTCAGCATCGCCGGCAGCGGCGATGTCAGCTACCGTGGTGACGCCACCGTCAGGAAGTCGATCATGGGCAGCGGCAGCGTGACCAGGAAGTAGCCCGGTGCGGCCGGGCGCCTGGCAATGCCACCACGGCGTCTGGCGACAATGGGCGCTTGAGCAAGACACGCCCTGCTGCCGTGGCGCCTGCCTGGCGCCACCCCGAATTCGCCCGCGGCGCCCGCGACATGGTGGGCACCGCGATCGGCATCGCCGCCTGGGGCCTGATCACCGGCGTGGCCATGGGCAACAGCGGCCTGGGTGTGCCGCTGATGGTGTTCATGTCGCTGGCCGTCTTCGCCGGCAGCGCGCAGCTGGCGGTGCTGCCGCTGCTGAGCAGCGGCGCGCCGATCTGGGTGGTGTGGGCCACCGCGCTGTGCGTGAACCTGCGCTTCGTCATCTTCAGCGCCATGTGGCGGCCTTACCTGATGGGCCAGCCGCTGGGCGTGCGCCTGCGGGTGGCCTACGTGACGGCGGACCTGAACTACGTGCTGTTCATGCGCCGCTTTCCCGAGCCCAAGCCGGCACCCGAGCAGCTGCCCTATTTCTGGGGCGGCGTGGTGTTGAACTGGACGGCCTGGCAGGTGCCTTCGATCATCGGCATCGTGCTTGCCGACGC
>CAYJOA010000344.1:0-1720 GCA_964371495.1 uncultured Rubrivivax sp. | reverse complement strand
CCCGCACGAAGTCCAGGGCGCCCCAGGATCCCGGCCAGGGGACGCTGTTCGACTGCCAAGGCGAGGCCCCCGGCGTGCCGCCGGGGGGGGATGGTGGCGGGGGCGGCCGTGGGGTTGCGGTGGGCGGTCAGCGCGCTTCGGGTTCGCTGACGAAGCCGATGCGCGTGAGCCCGGCGCGCGTGGCGTCGGCAAGCGTCTCGGCCACCGCGCGGTAGGGCACGGCCTGGTCGGCGCGCAGGTGGATCTCGGGTTGCGGCTGCTGGCGGCCGGCGGCGGCAAGACGCGCGGCGGCCTGTTCACGCGCCAGCAGTTCGCCGTTCCAGAAGCGTTGCCCTGCGGCGTCGATGGCGAAGTCGATCTTGTCGGGCCTGAGCTGGTTGGGCTGCGAACTCACGCGCGGCAGCTCCAGCTTCACCGCATGCGTGAGCAGCGGCGCGGTGACGATGAAGATCACCAGCAGCACCAGCATGACGTCGATGAGCGGGACCATGTTGATCTCGGCCATCGGCGCGCTGCTGCGCTGGCGGTCGAAGGAGGCGAAGGACATCGGTTCTGCTCCCCGGGGCTCAGGCAGCGGGCTTGAGCACACGCACCGGCGCGGCCTCGCTGTCGCGGGACATCGCGGCCGCCCCGGGGGCGTGGCCCAGGGTCAGGAAGCTGTGCAGTTCGAAGGCGAAGGCGTCGAGCCGGCCGGTCAGCACGCGGTTGCCGCGCGTGAAGGCGTTGTAGGCCATCACCGCGGGAATCGCCACCGCCAGGCCGATGCCGGTCATGATGAGCGCTTCGCCCACCGGCCCGGCCACCTTGTCCAGCGTTCCGGCGCCGCTCATGCCGATGGCGACCAGCGCGTGGTAGACGCCCCAGACGGTGCCGAACAGGCCCACGAACGGTGCCGTGGCGCCCACCGTGGCCAGCAGCGTGAGGCCGCTCTCCAGGCGCATCGTCTCTTCGTCGAGCACCTTCTTGATGGTGCGCGTGATGAAGTCGCTGGCGGTGCCGGCTTCGGCCAGCTTGGTGCTGCCGTGGCGCGCGTGGTGGGCCTGGGCGTGCAGGGCGTGGGCCGTGAGGTGCGAGAACGGGTCGCGCGCGCCATGCGTGGTGAGCTCGTGCTGCACCTCGTCCAGTGACGAGGCGTTCCAGAACAGTTGCAGGAAGGCCTCGCCGCGGCGCCGGCGCTGCCATTGCGCCAGGCCCTTGATGGCGATCAGCGCCCAGGAGGCGATGCTCATCAGCACCAGCGTGGCGAGCAGGGTCTTGCCGACGGCGTCGCTTTGCGCCAGCAGGTGTGCAAAGCCCAGGCTGGGCGGGGTGATGGGTTCCATGTCGTTTTCAGTCGAGGAGGTATTCGATGGGGGCGGTCACTTCCAGCTCGATGGGAGTGCCGTCTTCGGTCTGCGGTTTGAAGCGCGCCTGGCGCATGGCCCACAAGGCCTGTTCGTCGAGCCGCGCAAATCCCGAAGAACGCTGCACGTGGATCTGCGCCGGCAGGCCGCGCACGTCGACCACCAGGCGCAGCCAGACGACACCGCTTTCGCCGGCACGGCGAGACGCGCGCGGCACTTCAACTGGCGGCAGCTTCAGGTATTGCACCGCGGTCGGCGGCACCACGCGGCGCGCCGGCAGCGGTGGGGGGCTGGGCAGCGCGGCCGGGTCGGGTGCGACGGCCACGGCCAGCGGCGCCGGCGCCGTTGGCACCGGGGGCTCGGGCGCCGTGAAGGCC
>CAYJOA010000343.1:0-1786 GCA_964371495.1 uncultured Rubrivivax sp. | reverse complement strand
GGGCAAATTCGGGGCATCGATTGCCCGAGCATCCCTGGCGGTCGGTCGTCAGGCCGGCCCAAAGCTCGTCGGCGACCGGCACGGCAAGTTCGTCTCGATCGCCGTTCCAGCGTCCAGCCTACTACCGGCAGCAAGCATGATTTGGCCGTGGCGCCGAACCTGCTGGCCCGGGACTTCAGCCCGGCCGCGCCCGACCGGGTCTGGAGTGGCGACATCACTCCCTACATCGCCACCGACGAGGGCTGGCTGTATCTGGCCGCGGTGATCGACCTGTACAGCCGCCAGGTGGTGGGCTGGAGCATGCAGCCGAACATGCAGGCCAGCCTGGTGACCGACGCGCTGCGTATGGCGTGGTTCAGGCGTCACCCAGAGCCGGGTTTGATCTTCCACTCCGACAGTAAGAATGCCCCCGCCAGTTGTTCCTGGGCGGCCTGACCCTCACAGCGATGGACCAATCGGGGCTGGTGCCGTGAGGTGCCCTGGGTGGCCTGACCCCCACTCTGATCGACCGCCAGCCGTGTCTTTCCTCGGACCTGTCGGCCGCCCGGGAACACCTTGCGGTGGGGTTTTGCCCCGCCGATGCATGTGACCCAAGAAGGGCCTGACGTCCTGTCGCTTTACTGTCCTGTCCAGGCATCCGGTTCGGCGAAGCCATTCTGATCCGTGCATCGAACCTGGAGAGCGCTCATGGAAGATGACCAAGAGGCGGTGACTCGCCATGTCGTTGGTGGAGTGGACACGCATAAGGATCTGCATGTCGCAGCGGTAGTCGACGAGCATGATCGGGTGCTGGCCACGCAGTCCTTCGCGACCACGCGGCAGGGCTACAAGCAGATGCTGGCCTGGATGCGCTCGTTCGGCGAGCTCCAGCGCATCGGCATCGAATGCACAGGTACGTATGGAGCCGGGCTGTTGCGTTACGTGCAGGCCGCCCGCGTAGCCGTGCTCGAAGTGACGGCACCGGACAGCAGCGATCGGCGCCGTCGGGGCAAGGACGACGACCTGGACGCCCAGAATGCGGCGCACGCTGCCTTCGCTGGCAAGCGGACGGTGACACCCAAGAGTCGCGACGGGATGATTGAATCGTTGAGGGTGCTCAAGACCTGCCGCAAGACAGCTGTCGCTGCGCGCAAGGTGGCGCTTCAGCTGATCCACAACACGATCATCTCGGCGCCTGATGAGCTTCGTGATGCGCTGCGCAACCTCACGCGCATGCAACTCATCCGGACCTTGGCCGCCTGGCGGCCAGATTTATCTGACTATCGCAATGTGGCCAGCGCGTACAGGATCGGCCTGAAGTCTTTGGGTCGGCGCTACTTGGAGCTGCACGACGAGATCGCCGACTTGGAGACCATGATCGGCGCCATCGTCGATGAGCTGGCGCCAGCGCTGGTGGCCCGCAACTCCATCGGCCGGGAGTGCGCGGCGCAACTGCTGCTGACCGCGGGCGACAACGCCGATCGCATCGAGTCGGAGGCCGGCTTCGCCGCCTTGTGCGGCGTCTCTCCAGTGCCGGCTTCATCGGGCAAGGTGACGCGACATCGATTGAACCGCGGTGGCGACCGCGCCGCCAACAGCGCGCTGCACATCATTGCCATTGGTAGGCTTCGAACCGACCCTCGTACCAAGGCCTACGTGGCGAAACGCGTCGGCGAAGGTCATTCCAAACTGGAGGCCATACGGTGCCTCAAGAGGTACATCGCCCGCGAGGTCTTCTCCTTGATCAGCCAACGACGCACCGAGGTCAACCAGACCCAGATCGTCGCTTGACAAACAGAAGGGCGTC
>CAYJOA010000342.1:0-1802 GCA_964371495.1 uncultured Rubrivivax sp. | reverse complement strand
TGAACTGGACGGCCTGGCAGGTGCCTTCGATCATCGGCATCGTGCTTGCCGACGCGGTGCCCGTGCACTGGGGCTTCGGCTTCGCCGGCACGCTGGCGCTGCTGGGGCTGGCGCTGGCGCTGCTGACCGACCGCGCCACCGGCGTCGCCGGCGCGGTGGCCGGCTGCGCCGCGGTGGCGGCGTACGCGCTGCCGCTCAAGCTGAACATCGTGGTCGCGATTGCCGCTGCGGTGGCCATCGGCCTGCTGATCGACCACACGACGCCGCGTGCGCAGCCGGTGCCGCTGGACGACCGGACCTGAGGCGATGCGGGACTGGGAGGTTGCCGTCGCCATCGTCGGCCTGGCCGCGATCACGGTGCTCACGCGCGGCTTCTTCTTCCTGAGCGAGCGCGAGATCCCGATCCCCACCTGGCTGCGCCAGGGCTTGCGCTACGCGCCGCTGGCGGCATTGGCGGCGGTGGTGGTGCCCGAGGTCGTGATGACACACGGCCGCCTCATCGACACCTTGCTCGACGCGCGCCTGTTCGCTGTCGCCGCCGGCGCGGCCTGGTTCCGGTGGCGGCGCGACATCCTGGGCACCATCCTCACCGGCATGGCCGTGCTGCTGCCGCTGCGCCTGGGTTTGAGCTGGTAGCGCTTGCCTAGAATCGGTGGCAACCCCCGACTGGAGCAAACCATGAAAGTGCTTCGACTTGCCGACCTGGTGGCGCAGGGCCGCGTCGCCGGCCGCCGTGTCTTCATTCGCGCCGACCTCAATGTGCCGCAGGACGACGCCGGCTGCATCACCGAAGACACGCGCATCCGCGCCAGCGTGCCATGCATCCGCATGGCGCTGGACGCCGGCGCGGCGGTGATGGTCACCTCGCACCTTGGCCGCCCGACCGAAGGCGAGTTCAAGCCCGCAGACTCGCTGGCGCCGGTGGCCGAGCGCCTGGCCGAACTGCTGGGCTGCAAGGTGCCGCTGGTGGCGGACTGGGTCGACGGCGTGAGCGTGGCGCCGGGCCAGGTGGTGCTGCTCGAGAACTGCCGCCTGAACAAGGGCGAGAAGAAGAACGACGAGGCGCTGGCGCGCAAGATGGCGGCCTTGTGCGACATCTTCGTGCACGACGCCTTCGGCACCGCGCACCGCGCCGAGGCCAGCACCTACGGCATCGCGCAGTACGCGCCCATTGCCTGCGCCGGCCCGCTGCTGGCGGCCGAGATCGACGCCATCACCGCTGCGCTGGCGCACCCGAAGCGGCCGCTGGTGGCCATCGTCGCCGGCAGCAAGGTCAGCACCAAGCTGACGATCCTGAAGGCGCTGGCGGCGAAGGTGGACGGGTTGATCGTCGGCGGCGGCATCGCCAACACCTTCCTGCTGGCCGCCGGCCTGCCGATCGGCAAGAGCCTGGCCGAGGCCGACCTGGTGGCCGAGGCTAAGGCTGTGATCGACGTCATGAAGGCGCGCGGCGCCGAAGTGCCGATTCCGGTCGACGTGGTGGTGGCCAAGGCCTTCAAGGCCGACGCGGCGGCCACGGTGAAGGCAGCCGCAGACGTGGCCGCCGACGACCTGATCCTCGACATCGGCCCGCAGACGGCCGCGCTGCTGGCCGGCAAGCTGAAGTCCGCGGGCACCATCGTCTGGAACGGCCCGGTGGGCGTGTTCGAGTTCGACGCCTTCGCGCACGGCACCGAGACCGTCGCGCGCGCCATTGCAGCCAGCCCGGCGTTCAGCATCGCCGGCGGCGGCGACACGCTGGCGGCGATCGCCAAGTACGGCATCGAGGGCGACATCAGCTACATCTCCACCGGCGGCGGCGC
>CAYJOA010000341.1:0-1816 GCA_964371495.1 uncultured Rubrivivax sp. | reverse complement strand
CGCTTCGACAGCGCGGTGCGCTGGAACAGCATGCCGCCGATCTTCTGGCGCAGCGTGCGAACGTCCCATCGCTCGATGCGGCACATCTCGGCATAGAAGTCCCGGGCCAGCGGGTCCTTGATGGGCAGCAGCGCATGGAAGTGCGACCAGCTCAATTGTTGTGACAGCGTCACGACAATTGCCTCCTCCGGGTACGCCTGCGCAAACTGGATCATGCGAGCAATTTCAGCGTAGCTGAACCCGCGTCCGTATTCCGCTGTCAACTCTCGTGACACGGTCACGAGAATCTGCTTGCCGTAGGCGGCCCGGCCGCCTTGAAGGTGCTCACGGTCGAGGCGCCGCCCCATGTGCCAGCACAGCAAGGTCTGGGTGGAATAGGCCGCTGTCGCGATCCGCTGGCGGGCCGACTGGACGAGGGTGCGCAGGTCGCCCAGCAGCGCGGCCTCGTCGATGGCGGCCGGCACCTTTACCGCGGACCCCGGCACACCCGCCTTGGCCTTCGACTTGGCCAGCCCGACCTTGGGCCGCTCGCTCGACTTCGTCACGGCTGGGTCGCTTCCACCAACAAGCCGTCCAGCAGGCCTTCGGCCTCCTTCTCGATGGCCAGGATGTCCGCGCTGATCTCGGCCAGCGTGCGCAGGGGCTGCGGCTTGTAGAAGTGACGTGTGAAGCTCACCTCGTAACCGATCTTGGTCGCATCGTTGTTGACCCAGGCATCGGGCGTGTACGGCAACACCTCACGGCGGATGAAGGCCTCGATGCCGCCCTCTTCCAGCAGCGGCACCTGCTCGGTGTCGCGCAGGTCGGCGTCGGGCTCGTACTCGACCACGCAGGATTTGCCAGCGACCATCGCGTCGTACAGGCCCAGCATCGAGTCGGCCGTCAGCTTGCCGGGCTTGTGCACCTTGGCGATGACGGGCGGTGCGGTCTCTACGCGCCAGCTCACGGCCTTGAGGATCAGCTTCAGCTCGGCGGCAGGCAGCTTGGTGCCGGCCTTCTTCAAGGCCGCGTCAACGCGATCGCGGAAGATGTTGTGGTCTTCGAAGAGCCCTTCACCCAGCGCTTCGCGCAACGCTGTGGCGACCTCGACCAGGCGGCCATCACGCTCCCAGGTCTTGGGATCGAGCAACTTCTTGCGCCGCTTCTCGGGCAGACCCTTGCGTACGCCTGCACCGTCCTCGGCATCATCACCCAGGCCATCTTCGTCGTCGCTGCCCCACTCGGCCAGGCGCTTATCCAGCGCGGCGGCGACCTGGTCGAAGCTGCTGAAGAGGTCGTCGCCGAACTCGTCATAGAGCGCGGCACGCATCTCCTCGTCACCCGAGGCAAAGCGCAAGGTCTCGATGGCCTTGAGCGACAGCTGGCTGTGCAGGCGAAGCGGCCGCTCGACGGTCACCTTCCAGTAGCCGAAGGCGGCATTGGGGAAGATCTTCGACTCGGGCGTTTCCTTGAAGTCCATGAAGGTCCGGCTGATCCGCTCGATGTCTTCGGGCGCCAGCTCGCAGTTCTTTTTGCCCAGGTTCTTGCGCAAGGGCTTGAACCACTGGCTGGCGTCGATGAGCTGCACCCTGCCCTTGCGGTGCGCCGGCTTGCGGTTGCTCAGCACCCAGACGTAGGTGGCGATGCCGGTGTTGTAGAAGAGGTTGAGCGGCAGGGCGACGATGGCTTCCAACCAGTCGTTCTCGATCAACCAGCGGCGGATGTTGCTCTCGCCCTGGCCGGCGTCGCCGGTGAACAGCGACGAGCCGTTATGCACCTCGCCCATGCGGCTGCCCAGCGGCGTGTCATGCATCATCTTGCTAAGAACGTTCGCCAA
>CAYJOA010000340.1:0-1818 GCA_964371495.1 uncultured Rubrivivax sp. | reverse complement strand
CCTGCCGATGCGCGTCACCCCCATGCCCTTCCACCCCCACCACTACCAGCGTTGACGCCGTCGACATCCACACCAGGAGCCTACCGATGACCACCATGTACACGCCCGACCACGAGTGGGTCAACATCGAAGACCACGAAGCCGCCGTCGTCGGCATCACGCACCATGCGCAGGAGGCGCTGGGCGACGTGGTCTTCGTCGAACTGCCCGAGGTCGGCCGCAGCTACAAGAAGGGCGAGGTCGCCGGCGTCGTCGAATCGGTCAAGGCCGCCGCGGATATCTACATGCCGGTGAGCGGCGAAATCGTCGAGGTCAACGAGGCGCTGCGCGCCGACCCCTCGCTGGCCAACAGCGACCCGCTGGGCAACGGCTGGTTCTTCACCGTGCATGTGGCCAACATGGCCGAGTTCGACCAGCTGATGGACCCGCCGGCCTACGACGCGCTGCTGAAGACGCTCTGAAACCGCCCGCTTTTCGCCCGGAAGCCCCCATGCCGATGTCAGCCCTGAAACCGCTCGGCGAGCTGGAGAACGCCGCCGAATTCGCCGCCCGCCACATCGGGCCCGACGCCGCCGACGAACGGCAGATGCTGTCGGTGATCGGCGCGGCGTCGCGCCGCGCGCTGATCGACGCCGTCGTGCCGCGCGCCATCGCGCGCCGCCAGCCGATGGCGATCCCGGCGCCGCTGACCGAGGCGCAGGCGCTGGCCGAGCTGAAGGCGATGGCGGCGAAAAACAGGCTGCTCAGGAGCTTCATCGGCCAGGGTTACCACGGCACGCACACGCCCGGCGTCATCCTGCGCAACATCCTCGAGAACCCGGCCTGGTACACCGCCTACACGCCTTACCAGGCCGAGATTTCGCAGGGCCGCATGGAAGCGCTGGTCAACTTCCAGACCATGGTCTGCGACCTCACCGGCATGGCCATCGCCAACGCCTCTATGCTCGACGAAGCCACTGCCGCGGCCGAGGCCATGACGCTGGCGCGGCGCAGCGTGAAGAACAGGAGCGACACCTTCGTCGTCGCCGGCGACTGCCATCCGCAGACCATCGAGGTCATCCGCACGCGCGCCGCGCCGCTGGGTCTGAAGGTGCAGCTGGCCAACTCGGCCGACGAGTGGGACCGTCTGCTCGACAGCGGCGACTATTTCGCGGTGCTGGCGCAACTGCCCACCACCGACGGCTCGATCCACGACCTGAGCGCCGACGCCGCACGCATCCACGCCCACCAGGCGGCCTTCATCGTGGCCGCCGACCTGCTGGCGCTGACGCTGGTCAAACCGCCGGGCGAACTGGGCGCCGACATCGCGCTGGGAACCACGCAGCGCTTCGGCGTGCCGATGGGCGGTGGCGGCCCGCATGCGGCCTACCTGGCCTGCCGCGATGAATACAAGCGTTCGCTGCCCGGCCGGCTGGTCGGCGTCAGTGTCGACGTGCACGGCGCGCCGGCCTACCGGCTGGCCCTGCAGACGCGCGAGCAGCATATCCGGCGCGAGAAGGCCACCTCGAACATCTGCACCGCGCAGGTGCTGCTGGCGGTGCTGGCCAGCATGTATGCCGTCTACCACGGGCCCGCGGGACTGAAGCGCATCGCCGAGCGCGTGGCCTCGTACACCGCGATCCTGGCCTCCGGCTTGAAGGAACTCGGCTGGGCGCTGGCCAGCGACACCGCATTCGACGCCATCACCGTGAAGACCGGCGCCGACACCGCCATGCTGGCCGCACGCGCCGAAGCCGCCGGCATGAACCTGCGCCGCTTCCGCGAATGGGGCGATGCGATGCTGGGCATCGCCCTGGACGAGACCACCACGCGCGACGA
>CAYJOA010000339.1:0-1820 GCA_964371495.1 uncultured Rubrivivax sp. | reverse complement strand
GTTGGTTCTGTGACTGACCTTCGGGCCTGAACAGGGCCAACATCTACCAATGCAGGAATCCGACCTTCCCGGGCTCGTCACGCAAGTGCTGTGGGCCGCGTTCGGGCTTGCTGTCGCCTTCGGCGCCATCGCGCAGCGTACGCATTTCTGCACCATGGGCGCGGTCGCCGACATCGTCAACATGGGCGACTGGACGCGCATGCGCATGTGGCTGCTGGCCATCGGCACCGCGATGGTCGGCTTCAACCTCATGGTCGGCCTGGGTGTCGTCGAGGCCCGCGACACCGTCTATGCCGGGACGCGGCTGATCTGGCTGTCCAACGCGCTCGGCGGCCTGCTGTTCGGTTTCGGCATGGTGCTGGCTTCGGGCTGCGGCAGCAAGACGCTGGTGCGTGTCGGCGGCGGCAGCCTGAAGGCGCTGGTCGTGTTCTGCGTACTGGCCATCGCGTCGTATGCGACGCTGCGCGGCGTCGTCGCGGTGGCCAGGGTGGCCACCGTCGATGCGGTGGGACTGGAGCTGCCCGCCGGGCAGGACCTGCCTTCGCTGCTGGCCCACGCCACCGGTGCCAGCATCGGCCCGTGGGCGCTGGCGCTGGGCCTGGGCCTGGGCCTGGCGCTGGTGGGCTTCGTGCTGGCGCGGCCCGAGGGGCGCTCGGCCGAGGTGCTGGTGGCGGGGCTGGGCATCGGCGCCGTGGTCGTCGGCGTGTGGTGGGTGTCGGGCCGCCTGGGCCACCTGGACGAACACCCGGTGACGCTGGAGAGAGTGTTCCTGGCCACCGACACGCAGCGCATGCAGTCGCTCACTTTCGTGGCCCCCATCGCCTACACGGTGGACTGGCTGATCCTGTTCAGCGACACCAACAAGGTGCTGACCATCGGCATCGTCAGCACGCTGGGCGTGGTGGTCGGTTCGGCCGCGGTGGCGCTGGCCACGCGCCGCTTCCGCTGGGAAGGCTTCGCCGGCACCGAGGACACCGCGAACCACCTGGTGGGTGCGGTGCTGATGGGCATCGGCGGCGTCACCGCGATGGGCTGCACGGTGGGGCAGGGGCTGTCGGGCATGTCGACGCTGGCGCTGGGCAGCTTCATCGCGCTGGCCGGCATCATGGCCGGCGCCGTGCTGGCGCTGCGCTGGCAGGTCTGGCGGCTGGACCGGCAGTCGTGATCGAGACCCTGGCCAGCGCCGACCTCGAACGCCGCTTCGGCGGCCTGCGCCGCCTGTACGGCGACGCCCGCTACGCCCGCCTGCGCGCCACGCGCGTGGCCGTCGTCGGCCTGGGCGGCGTGGGCTCGTGGGCGGCCGAGGCGCTGGCGCGCTGCGGCGTGGCGCAGCTGGTGCTGATCGACCTGGACCACGTTGCCGAGTCCAACATCAACCGCCAGGTGCAGGCCCTGGGCCGCACGCTGGGACAGGCCAAGGTGCTGGCGCTTGCCGAACGCATCGCGGACATCCACCCCGGCTGCGAGGTGCTGACAGTGGAGGAGTTCGTGGCGCCCGACAACTGGCCGGCACTGCTGCCCGCCGCGGTGGACGTGGTGGTGGATGCCTGCGACCAGGTGCGCGCCAAGCTGGCGCTGGCGACCTGGAGCCTGCAAACGGGCGTGCCGCTGGTGTGCGGGGGCGCGGCCGGCGGCAAGCGGCAGGCGCATCGCGTCGACGTGGCCGACCTGGCCGACGTCACGCACGACCCGCTGCTGGCCAGCCTGCGCCAGCGCCTGCGCAAGGACGCCGGCGCGGCGCGGCTGGGGCCGATGGGCCTGCGCTGCGTCTATTCGCGCGAGAGCGTGGCGCCGCCGGCCCGCAGCTGCGCCCCGGGCGA
>CAYJOA010000338.1:0-1823 GCA_964371495.1 uncultured Rubrivivax sp. | reverse complement strand
CGTCGACGGGCGTGTTCGCCTACAAGTCGGCGCGGCCGCTGGTCACGTTCAACGGGACCATCGGCGTCGACCCGCTGACGGCCGCCGGCGGCGTCGACGTGTCCAACGTCGTTCGCGGCATCAACCCCGGTGGACGCGCCTGGGTGCTGCGCAAGCTCTACGCCAAGGTCGGCAGCAACGGCGTCATTTCGGCCAGGGGCTCGGGCCTGCTGTTCAGCAGCGGCGACTTGATCGGCACCCGCGGCACGATCACGCACGTGGCCGCCACGCTGGCCTGCGGGCCGGCCGACGCCACCGCGGCCCTGTTCACGTCGGCGCCGTCGCCGCTGGACGGCGCCGGTGACTTCCACATCAAGGGCGCGCTCACCCAGGACGGCGTCAACGCCGCGGTGATGCCCGCCAGCTGCGACAACCCGGTGCTGCTGATCCGCCCGGCGAACGCCGTCACCGGGGCACCAGGCGCCTGGTTCGCCGCGGGCATCCCGGGCGACGGCGACGACTGAAAGACCAGCGGCGCCGGCGGCGCCGGCAGGCGGGGCTAAGTGCTCAGCTTGCGGCCCAGGTGCTCTTCGACACGCGCGGTCTTGCTGTGCAGGCGCCCGGCGGGGCCGGCGCGGTAGTCGACCTTGATGTGCACGCCGATGCGCGGGCAGTCCGCCTTCAGCGTCTCGAAGCATGCGGTGACGACGGCCATCACCTCGTCCCATTCGCCTTCGAGGATGGTGCCCATCGGCGTCAGCTGGTAGGGCACGCCGCTGCGGTCGATGACGTCGACGACGCGCGCCACCTGCGCGCTGAGGCTTTCACCCTGGCCGGTGGGGGCCATCGAGAATTCGAGCAGAACCACGGTGGGTCTCCTGTGCGATGCGCGGCTGCGCCGCGGCATCGTAGCCTTGTGCGTGGACGGTGCGCCTGCAACTCGCACGCGCTCTGCGAGGGCCAGGACTGCACCTCCTGACGCCGCATCACATGCCTCGATACGCGCCTGCAGTCCGATTCTGGTGGCGGCGCCGGCGACGCTGCAGGCACACCAGGGCAGCTGCCGGGCTGAGCCCCGGCGGCTTGTGTCCGCGCCGACACGAAGGCGCCGCAAGCGGGATACATGCGACGCGGAGACTGGCCGCCTGCGCTGCAAGTCCACCGTGCACCGCGTGGTGCCGAGGCGGGCAGCGGCTCAGGAAGGTCCCGACATGAACCGCATCCCACCGCCACCACGCCTGGCCCGGCGCCGCTTCCTCATGCGCTCGGCAGCAGTCGGTCTGGCCCTTGTGCACGGCCCCGGCCACGCCGCATACACGCGCCCCGGCGGCGAGCGGCGCCCATCGGCCGACACGCTCACAGAGGCGCCGCCCGCGCAGGTCATCACCGAGCTCGCCCGCGCCGCAGCGGTGCACGCACGACCTTGGGCGAGGTCCGCGGCGCCGATGCGCCGGCACTGCAGGCGACCGAGGTGCGCAGGTTGGAACAGGCGGGATGGGCCCCCGGAACCCGCTTCGACGCTGCACGCAAGGCGATGGAGGCGGGCCAGTCCAACGCGCGTGACGTGCTGGCGATCTACCAGCGCCTGCTGTTCGAAACTGACCAGGTGCTGCAGGCGCAGGCTGCGCTGGCCATCGGCTGGGTGCGCGTGCTGGCAAACAGCCACAGAAAAGCCCCGCTTCTCGAACTCGCCGGGAAACACCCGCCAGTTGCTGCGAACGCGGGCCGGTTTGTGTCAGCGCTGGTACAGGCCCGATACGCCGGCGTGACGCGCGCTTCCAAGAATGGCCGGGCCATGCGGCGTCTCCCGACGTCGATGGCTGGACCTCCAACCCTCGAAAGGA
>CAYJOA010000337.1:0-1825 GCA_964371495.1 uncultured Rubrivivax sp. | reverse complement strand
TTAGTGTGGCCGGCATTTATGACAGTCCTGTTTCTGTCACGGAAGGCCGGTGTCCAGCAACGGGGATAACCCGCCGCGATGGCAGACACCGCGCGTGGCGGGGCTGGCCCCTGCGTTAGCATCCAGACTAACCCTATGAATGCTCCCTTCCCCATGCTGCAGGCGGCGCTTGCGTCGCCGGCCGACGACGCCGACACCGCCGCGCCGCGCCTGCGCGAGATTCCGTACAACTACACCTCGTTCTCCGACCGCGAGATCGTGCTGCGCCTGCTGGGCGCGCGTGCCTGGGAGATCCTGAGCCAGCTGCGGCAGGAACGCCGCACCGGGCGCTCGGCGCGCATGTTGTACGAGGTGCTGGGCGACATCTGGGTCGTGCAGCGCAACCCCTACCTCGAAGACGACCTGCTGGAGAACCCCAAGCGCCGGCAGCTGCTGATCGACGCCCTGCACCACCGCTTGGGCGAGGTCGGCAGGCGCCGCACGCCGGCCGACGACAGCCGGCGCGACGCGCTCGTCGGCGAGCTGCTGGACGCGGCGCGCGGCGCCGTCGAGCGCTTTGCCGAGCAGTTCCGTACCGTGTGGGACCTGCGCAAGGCCGCGCGCCGCGTGCTCGGCCGCCGCACCGCCAAGGACAACCTCAAGTTCGACGGTCTGAGCCGCGTCTCGCACGTCACCGACGCCACCGACTGGCGCGTCGAATACCCCTTCGTCGTGCTCACGCCCGACAGCGAGGCCGAAATGGCCGGCCTCGTGCAGGCCTGCATCGAGCTCGGGCTGACCATCATCCCGCGCGGCGGCGGCACCGGTTACACCGGCAGCGCGGTGCCGCTGACCTGGAAGAGCGCCGTCATCAACACCGAGAAGCTCGAAGCCCTGGGCGAAGTGGAAATGGTGCGGCTGCCCGGCGTGGCCGATCCCGTGGCCACCGTCTACAGCGAAGCCGGTGTCGTGACGCAGCGTGTGTCCGACGCCGCCGAGCGCGGTGGCTACGTCTTCGCCGTCGACCCGACCTCGGCCGAGGCCAGCTGCGTCGGCGGCAACGTGGCCATGAACGCCGGCGGCAAGAAAGCCGTGCTGTGGGGCACCGCGCTGGACAACCTGGCGAGCTGGAAGATGGTCACGCCCGACGCCAAGTGGCTGGAGGTGACGCGGCTGAACCACAACCTGGGCAAGATCCACGACGTCGACGTGGCGAGCTTCGAGCTCAGGTACTTCGACGCCAGCGGCCGCAAGCTCGAACGCACCGAAAGACTGGACATACCCGGCCGCAGCTTCCGCAAGGAGGGCCTGGGCAAGGACGTCACCGACAAGTTCCTGGCCGGCCTGCCCGGCATCCAGAAGGAAGGCTGCGACGGCCTCGTCACCAGCGCACGCTGGGTCGTGCACCGCATGCCGGCGCACGTGCGCACGGTGTGCCTGGAATTCTTCGGCAACGCCAAGGACGCGGTGCCCAGCATCGTCGAGATCAGGGACTACCTGTTCGGGCTGCAGGACGTCGAGCTGGCCGGCCTGGAACACCTGGACGAGCGCTACCTCAAGGCCGTCGGCTACAGCACCAAGAGCAAGCGTGTGCTGGCCAGTGCGTCGGGGCTGCCCAAGATGGTGCTGGTGGGTGACATCGTCGGCGACGACGAGAACGCCGTCGCGCGCGCCACCAGCGAGGTCGTGCGCCTGGCCAATTCGCGCTCCGGCGAAGGCTTCGTCGCCGTGAGCGCCGACGCGCGCAAGAAGTTCTGGCTCGACCGCAAGCGCACCGCCGCCATCGCCCGCCACACCAACGCCTTCAAGATCAACGAAGACGTGGTGATCCCGCTGCCGCGCATGG
>CAYJOA010000336.1:0-1828 GCA_964371495.1 uncultured Rubrivivax sp. | reverse complement strand
CGGCGCGCGTCAAGCTACTTGTCGCGTCGTCAAGCAGCCATCGGCTGCTTATCGCTGCTTTGCTGCGCAGCCTTGGGCACCTCCTGGCGTTCGGGGTTCAGGGTGACTTGGTCGATGTGCGACCAGTTGCGTGTCGAGCGTGACCAGCGCTGGGGGTTGCGCTGGCGGGCTTGGGTATAGACCTCGTGGCGCGCCTGCAGGATGTCCTTGTCGAGTCCCTCATGGCGCTGCGCCGGGGTGACGTAGCGGATGCCGCTGTGGCGATGCTCATGGTTGTACCAACGCACGAACTGCGAAGCCCAGTTGCGAGCGGCCTGCAGGTCGGCGAAGCCCCGCTCGGGGAACTCCGGCCGGTACTTGGCCGTGCGAAACAGGCTTTCGACGAAGGCGTTGTCGTCGCTGACGCGCGGGCGGGAGTACGACGGCTTGACGCCCAACCAGTACAGCATCGCCAGCACCGTGGTGGCCTTGAGCGTGGCGCCGTTGTCGCCGTGCAGCACGGGCTTGTTGGCCTGGGCGTGGATGCCTTCGGCCAGCACGGTGCGCTTGAGCAGCTGAGCGGCGTGGTCGGCGTCGTCGCTGTCGTGGACCTCGAAGCCCACGATCTTGCGGCTGTAGACGTCCAGGATCAGGTACAGGAAGAACCAGCGCCCGGCCACCTGCGCCGGCAGGTAGGTCATGTCCCAGCACCACAGCTGCCGCGGCGCGGTGGCCACGTGGGTGGTGGGCGGCCGGCTGGCTCGCGGCGCTCGGGCCCGGCCGCGATGCTGCGCCTGGCCATGCGCGCGCAGCACGCGCTGGAAGCTGGACTCGCTGGCCAGGTACACGCCCTCGTCGGCCAGCGCCGGCACGATGCGCGCCGGCGGCATGTCGGCGAATCGCGGTTCGTTGGCCACGCGCAGGATCTGCTCGCGCTCGGCCACGCTCAGCGCATGCGCCGGCATGGGCCGCAGCGCCTGTGGCCGACCATCGCCGCGCTGCAACCCGCAGTCCGCCTTCCAGCGCTGCAGGGTGCGCACGTCGATGCCCGCCACTTCGCAGGCCAGGTGCAGCCGCGCACCGGCCTGGTGGGTCTGGTCGATGTCCCGGGCCAGGTTCTGGCGATCTTCCAGGCCGATCATGCGGCCTCGCCCTTGTGGAAGATCGCCTCGACTTTTTTTGACAGCACCAGCAGCGCTGCGGTCTCGGCCAGGGCCTTGTCCTTGCGCAGCAACTCGCGCTCGAGCTCCTTGATGCGCCGCCGGTCTTCCTTGGTCTGCTGCGGACTGGCGCGCGCCTCATCGGGGCCGGCCAGTGCTTGCGTGGCACTGCTGCGCCACTGCACCAGTTGCTGCGGGTACACCCCGTGCTCGCGGCACCATGCGCCGCGCGCGGTCTCGTCCAGCGCTGCGGTGGCGATCACGGCCTCCAGGCGTGCAGCAGCCGTCCAGGTGCGTTGCTGCACAGGCTGCGCCAGTGCCTCACTCCGCCACCGATCCAGGGTATCGGCGCTGACGCCGACTTCGCGCGCCACCACCTGCAGCGGGGCGCTCTCGGGCGGCAACAGACGTGCCACCGCGCGGTTCTTGAATGCTTGTCCGTATCGAGCCACTTCTTAGTCTCTTCACTCACCCCCGAAGTCCAACAACCCGGCCGTGGCCAGCAGGCTGTGGATTTGTGGACGATGCGCTTCGCGCACCGGCCGGCTTGCCGTGGACAACGCTGCCGCGTTGCCCACCGCGCCGACCTTCGCCCACAAGCTCCACAGCCTCCCACCACCAGCGCTTAAGTCTCTAAAGACAGAAACAGCCGGGTTCTATCGAGGCGACAAGTATTCTGACGCGGGGGG
>CAYJOA010000335.1:0-1856 GCA_964371495.1 uncultured Rubrivivax sp. | reverse complement strand
GACCTCAGGACCTGGACCTTCACGCTGCGCCGGGGCGTCAACTTCCACAACGGCGAGGCCTTCAACGCCGCGGCGGTGAAGTATTCCTTCGAGCGCGCCGCCGACAAGACCAGCACGAACAAGGACAAGGCGGTCTACGCCAACATCGCCGGCATCACCACGCCCGACACGCACACGGTGGTGCTGAACCTGAAGAACGGCAACCCCGACCTGCTGTTCCAGCTCGGCCAGGCGACGGCCGTCATCGTCGAGCCCAAGAGCGTGGCCGGCAACCAGACCCAGCCCGTGGGCACCGGGCCCTACCGGCTGGAGGCCTGGAACAAGGGCGCCTCGGTGACGCTGGTGCGCTGGGACGGCCACCGCGACGCCAAGAACGTGCAGCTGCGCCGCGTGACGATGCGCTTCATCAGCGACCCGGCGGCCCAGGTGGCGGCCTTGCTGTCGGGCGACGTCGACGTCTTCCCGCGCGTGGCGGCGGCGCGCAGCCTGAAGGCGTTCCAGGCCAACAAGAAGTTCCAGGTGCTGGTCGGCGGCTCGCGCGCCAAGACCATCGTCGCCATCAACAACAAGCGCAAGCCGCTGGACGACGTTCGCGTGCGCCGCGCCATCGCGGCGGCGATCGACCGCCAGGCGGTGATCGAAGGCGCCGCCGACGGCTTCGGCGTGCCCATCGGCAGCTTCTACGTGCCGGGCGCGCCGGGTTACATCGACACCACCGGCATCAACCCGTTCGACCAGGCCAAGGCGCGCGCGCTGCTGCACCAGGCCGGCATCACGCCACCGCTGGAGCTGACGATGAAGCTGCCGCCGACGCCCTACGCGCGCCAGGGCGGCGAGGTCGTCGCGGCGATGCTGGCCAAGGTGGGTATCAACGCCAAGATCGAGAACGTCGAATGGGCGCAGTGGCTCAGCGGCGTGTACGGCCAGAAGGCCTACGACCTGACCATCATCTCGCACGTCGAGCCGCTGGACTTCGGCAACTTCGCGCGGCCCGGCTACTACTGGAATTACGACTCGGCCGAGTTCAACACGCTGTGGGCCCGGGTGCAGGCGACGATCGACCCGGCCGAACGCAACCGGCTGATGGCCGAGGCGCAGACGCTGGTGGCCCGCGACGCGGTGGCCGCCTACCTCTACCAGCCGACCTGGATCACGGTCGCCAACGCCCGGCTCAAGGGGCTGTGGAAGGACATGCCGCTGTTCGCCAACGACCTGGCGACCATGAGCTGGCAGTAGCAGGGCCGGCCGCCGCGGCGCTCAACGCTCGCCGGCGGCCGTGCTCGGCTGCTCGGGCAGCCCGGCCAGGTGTTCGGCGTCGGCCCAGTGTTCGACCTGCAGCGTGCCGCCTGCCCAGCGCAGCCGGTTGAGGCCGGTGTTGGGGATCTCGCAGGCGCGCAGGCCGTCCAGCGGCAGGCCATGCGCGCTGCGCCAGAGCATGTCCAGCACGCCGCCGTGCGTGACCACGGCCAGGCGTTTGCCGGACCGCGCCGCCGCCAGCTCGCCCACCGCGGCCATCACGCGGTCGTGAAACTGGCGCAGGCTCTCGCCGCCGGGCAGGGCGTAGTCGGCACGGTGCTCCAGCCAGCGTAACCACAGCTCGGGGTGCCGGGCCTTGATGGTCGGCACGTCCAGGCCTTCCAGGACGCCGAAGTTCTGCTCGCGAAAGCCGGCCAGCGCCACCGGCGCCAGGCGCCAGGCCGCGGCCAGCGGCGCTGCCGTTTCACGGGCGCGCAGCAGGTCGCTGCTGAACAGCGCGTCGTGGCGGTCGGTGGCCAGCCGCGCGGCGACGCGCACCGCCTGCGCCTGGCCGGTGGCGTTCAGCGGCACGTCGATCTGGCCCTGGAAACGCTGCTGGC
>CAYJOA010000334.1:0-1869 GCA_964371495.1 uncultured Rubrivivax sp. | reverse complement strand
CGCGGGCTCCGCGCCCCCAGCGCACGGCCCGCGGCGCAGTCCAGCGCCGAGAGACGCGCCGACCCCAGGCCTGCGCTTCTCGTCGCCACAGAAATCGCCCCCACCGGGTGCCGCCTGCCGCGAGGCAACAGGGTGGGTGTTGGCGACGATAACCACAGTCGTATCCGCAAAGGCGAGCCCGGGCAGGACGCAGCGCGCCTTTGAGACGCCGAGAAGCGCAGGGCCCGCGGCCCGCGCGCGCAGCGCGCTTCAAGCACTGACTCGTCGCGACTGTCTGAACGCAGTGAGCGCAGCGAACGGAGTGAGTTTCGCGACGGGGCCGCGGGACCGAGCATCGCAGGGCAGTCGGCGCGCAGCGACGACCGTCTCAGCGAAGCGCTGCGGTCTGCCCGGGCTCGCCTTTGCCGCGCGGACTTGCGCGCTTGCAGCGGACGCCGAACCAATGCCAGTTGCCGCAAGCCTTAAGGCGGCCTTCTTGTTGCCAGATCGCAAATCGGTATCAGCCCGGCGCCCGTGCCAGGTGGGGCAGAGCGCCCCGCCGCCCCGATCCGGACACTCTTCGGCTACGCCGTCGTCGCCACCGTGCGCCAGCGCAGCACGCCGTCGGCACCGGCCTCGGGCGCCAGCCGCCCGGCGGACTGCAAGGCGTGCACGTGGGCGATCGACTCGCCCATGGCGAAGGTCGTCTGGTGCAGGTCGAGCTTGCGCTTGAACAGCAGTTCCAGCAGGTCGGCGGCGCTCTGCGGACCGGCGCTGCACGCCGCCAGCACTTCGGCGAAACGTTCATCGTGGTGCGCCTGCAGCTGGGCGATGCGTTCGTGCAGGCCGGTGAAGGGCTTGCCGTGCGAAGGCAGCACCAGCGTGCCGGCGGGCAGGGTGCGCAGCTCGGCGATGGACTTCAGGTACAGCGGCAGCGGGTCGGCCTCGGGTTCGATGTCGATGACGCTGACGTTGGTGGAAATGCGCGGCAGCACCATGTCGCCGGAAACCAGTAGATCCAGTTCCGGGCAGTGCAGCGCGATGTGCTCCGGCGCGTGGCCGTAGCCGGCGATGCAGCGCCAGGCGCGGGTGCCGACGCTGAGCGGCATGCCGTCCATTAGGCGCCGGAAACGCCCCGGCACCTGCGGCACCAGGCTCGAGTAGTAGTTGCTGCGCGCGCGCACCTTGGCCAGCGACGCCGGGTCGGTGAGGCCGTGCTGCGCGAAGAAACGCGCCGCGCTGTCTCCGCCGAAGCCGGTGGTGGACTGGCTGGCCATGCGGCCGGCATTCCAATCGGTGCCGCTGATCCACAGCCGGCATTCGCGCTGCGGCGTGCTCCAGCGCTCGGTCAGCCAGTGCGCCAGCCCGAGGTGGTCGGGGTGCATGTGCGTGACGATCACACGCAGCACCGGCAGGCCCTGCAGCTCGTGTTCGAAGATGCGTTCCCAGGCGGCGCGGGTGGCGTCGTTGTCGATGCCGCAGTCGACGATGGTCCAACCATCGATGCCGTCCTGGCGGTCGCGCAGCAGCCACAGGTTGATGTGGTCCAGCGCAAAGGGCAGGGACATGCGCAGCCAGCGCACGCCGGGGGCGACCTCGATCGTGGTGCCGGCTGCCGGGAGCGTGTCGCCCAGCGGGTAGTGCAGCGCGCTCTCGTGCGGGTTGGCCATGGCTCTATATTCGCGGTTTGGTTTACGTTTACGTCAACGTCAGTCTAACCATGCCCACCCGCGCGCGCCCGGCGCCCCGCAACTTCACGATCACCGAGCTCGCGCTGGAGTTCGACGTCACGCCGCGCACGATCCGCTTCTACGAGGACATGGGCCTGCTCGCGCCGCAGCGCCAGGGCCGCAACCGCGTCTACACGCAGCGCGACCGCACGCGCCTGAA
>CAYJOA010000333.1:0-1888 GCA_964371495.1 uncultured Rubrivivax sp. | reverse complement strand
CGCACCGCGTTCTTGATCCAGGTCGCCGCCACCGGGTGGTTGACGGTCGGGTTGGCACCGATCACCAGCACCACCTCGGCCTGCGTGACGTCGCGCACCGGGTTGCTGACGGCGCCGGAGCCCAGGCCTTCGAGCAGCGCCGCCACGCTGGAGGCATGGCACAGCCGCGTGCAGTGGTCGACGTTGTTGCTGCCGAAACCCAGCCGCACCAGTTTCTGGAACAGGTAGGCCTCTTCGTTGCTGCCCTTGGCCGAACCGAACCCGGCTAGCGCGCGCGCGCCGTGCTCGCTGCGCAGCTGCCGCAGCGCCCTGCCCGCATGCGCCAGCGCCTCTTCCCAGCTGGCCTCGCGGAAATACTGCATCGCCGCTGCCGGGTCGGCGGCCATCCCGGCGTGCTTGGGTGCGTCGGCGCGGCGGATCAGCGGCACCGTCAGGCGCTGCGGGTGGCGCGCGTAGTCCATGCCGTAGCGGCCTTTCACGCACAGCCGGCCGTGGTTGGCCGGGCCGTCGCGGCCGGCGACGGCGACGACGCGGTCGTCCTTGACGTGCAGCGTCACCTGGCAGCCGACGCCGCAATACGGGCACAGCGTGTCGACCTGCCTGTCGGGCAGCACCATGGCCGCGCCGTTCGCGGGTGCCAGCGCCCCGGTCGGGCAGGCCTGCACGCATTCGCCGCAGGCCACGCAGGTGGACGCGCCCATCGCATCGTCGATGTCGAAGACGATGCGCGCGTGCTCACCGCGCCAGGCCAGGCCGATGACGTCGTTGACCTGCTCGTCGCGGCAGGCACGGACGCAGCGCGTGCACTGGATGCAGGCGTCCAGGTTGACGGCGATCGCAGGGTGGCTGTTGTCGGCAGCGATGGCCGCGCGCGCGGCAAATCGCGGCCGGCCGACGCCGAGCCGCGTGGCCCACATCTCGACCTCGTTGTCGCGCTTGTGCGCTGTCTCGGGCAGGTCGGACTGCAGCAGTTCCAGCACCAGGCGTTGCGAGGCACGCGCGCGCGCGCTGGCGGTGCTGACCTCCATGCCCGCGCTGGGGCGGCGGCAGCACGACGCGGCCAGCACGCGTTCGCCCTCGACTTCAACGACGCAGGCGCGGCAGTTGCCTGCGGGGTCCAGGCCCGGCGTCCAGCACAGGTGCGGGATCTCGACGCCGACACGTTGCGCGACCTCGATGATCGTCTCGCCGGGGCGCGCCAGCACGGGCCGGCCGTCCAGCGTGAAGTTCACCGTCGGCTCGTGTTCCGACAAACGCAGGGCGCGTTCGGCGCGAGTCACGGCGTTCATCGCGGCACCTCGTCGGCGAAGTGCGCCAGCACGCCGTCCATCACGTTGGGCGCGGCCTGGCCCAAACCGCAGATCGACGCGTCGCGCATGACCTGGCTCAGCTCGGCCAGCAGCGGCACGTCCCACACCGTTTGCGACATCAGGGCGCTGGCCTTTTCGGTGCCGGCGCGGCACGGCGTGCACTGGCCGCAGGACTCGTGCGCGAAGAAGCGCATCGTGTTGCGCGCGGCGTCCAGCGCGCGGTCGTGCTGCGACAGCACGATGACCGCCGCCGAGCCGATGAAACAACCATGCGCCTGCAGGGTGTCGAAGTCCAGCGGCAGGTCGGCCAGCCGCGCCGGCAGGATGCCGCCCGAGGCGCCGCCGGGCAGGTAGGCGTAGAGCTCGTGGCCGGGCTGCATGCCACCGCAGTGTTCGGCTATCAGCTCGCGCAGCGTGATGCCTGCCGGCGCCAGCTTCACCCCTGGCTCGGCAACACGGCCGCTGACCGAGTAGTTGCGCAGACCCTGGCGTCCGTGACGGCCTTGCGACGCGAACCAGGCGGCGCCGCGCTCGACGATCTCGCGCACCCAGTACAGGGTCTCGACGTTGTGCACCAG
>CAYJOA010000332.1:0-1892 GCA_964371495.1 uncultured Rubrivivax sp. | reverse complement strand
TGCGCCCGGTGCGCATGCAGCTCGAGCTGCTCAAGCCCGAGATGGTGCAGAAGGAGCAGGGCATCGAATCGACCATCGTCATCTTCGGCAGCGCCCGCATCAGGCCGCCGGAAGTGGCCGCCGCGGCGCTGCAGACGGCACAAGCCAGCGGCGACTCCGCGGCACTGCGGCGCGCCGAGACCGCCGCGGTGATGAGCCACTATTACGACGAGGCGCGCCGGTTCGCCGGCATGGTGACCGAGCGGTCGCGCGACCACGCCACGCCCATCTACGTCGTCACCGGCGGCGGGCCCGGCATCATGGAGGCCGGCAACCGCGGCGCCTTCGACGTCGGCGGCAAGAGCATCGGCCTGAACATCGTGCTGCCGCACGAGCAGGCACCCAATGCCTACATCACGCCGGAGCTGTGTTTCCAGTTCCACTACTTCGCGTTGCGCAAGATGCACTTCCTGATGCGCAGCATCGCGCTGGTGTGTTTCCCGGGCGGCTTCGGCACGCTGGACGAACTGTTCGAGACCATGACGCTGGTGCAGACCGGCAAGAGCCGCCCGCGCCCGATCCTGCTCTTCGGGCGCGAGTTCTGGCAGCGCCTGATCGACTTCGACTACCTGGTGGACACCGGCATGATCAGCCCCGGTGACCCGGCGCTGATCCGCTTCGTCGAGACTGCAGAAGAAGCCTGGGAGGTGCTGGCCGCGCACTACGGCTTCGACCTGCCGCTGACGCAGACGGGCGAGTACGCCGTCGACATCTGAGGTTCAGACGCCATCCCATGAACCACCGCCACGTCAGCCTCATCGGCGCGCCGACCGACATCGGAGCCGGGGCGCGCGGTGCGAGCATGGGACCCGAGGCCCTGCGCGTGGCCGGCATCCAGGCCATCCTGGAAGGCCACGGCCTGCAGGTGCAGGACCGCGGCAACCTCGCCGGCCCGCCCAACCCGTGGCTGCCGCCGGTCGACGGCTACCGTCACTTGAACGAGGTGGTGGCCTGGAACCGGCTCGTGCACGACGCCGTGCTGGCCGAACTGCGGCTGGACCGGCTGCCGATCCTGCTGGGTGGCGACCACTGCCTGGGCATCGGCAGCATCAGCGCGGTGGCGCGCTTCTGCCGCGACGCCGGCAGGAAGCTGCGTGTGCTGTGGCTGGACGCCCACGCCGACTTCAACACCAGCGTGCTCACGCCCAGCGGCAACGTGCACGGCATGCCGGTGGCCTGCCTGTGCGGGCACGGGCCGCAGCCCTTGATCGAGATCGGCGGCACGGTGCCGGCGCTGAACCCGAAGTCGCTGCGCCAGATCGGCATCCGCAGCGTCGACCCCGGCGAAAAGCGCTTCGTGCATCAGGTCGGGCTGGAGGTCTTCGACATGCGCTACATCGACGAGATGGGCATGCGCCACACGATGGAGCTGGCGCTGGCCACGCTGGACGCCAACACGCACCTGCACGTCAGCTTCGACGTCGACTTCCTCGACCCCGACATCGCGCCCGGCGTCGGCACCACCGTGCCCGGCGGGCCGACCTACCGCGAAGCGCAGCTGTGCATGGAGATGATCGCCGACACCGGCCGCCTGGCCAGCCTGGACGTGATGGAGCTGAACCCGGCGCTGGACGTGCGCAACAAGACGGCGTCGCTCGCGGTGGACCTGATCGAGAGCCTGTTCGGCAAGAGCACGCTGATGCGCGACTGAGCGGCGCAGGACACGATGAACTTCGACTTCGCGATCGTCGGCGCCGGCATCGCCGGCAGCACGCTGGCGGCGCGGCTGGCGGCGCAGGGCAGCGTGCTCCTGCTCGAGCGCGAAACGACGCCCGGCGTGCACAGCACCGGCCGCAGTGCCGCGATGTTCATGGAAAGCTACGGCCCGCCGCAGGCCCGGGCGCTGACGCGCG
>CAYJOA010000331.1:0-1899 GCA_964371495.1 uncultured Rubrivivax sp. | reverse complement strand
ACCATCACCTGGGAAGCGCTGGTGCCCGCCGGCTGGGACCCGTTCAAGGACTTCAAGGACCTGAATTTCCAGATGCTGGACGACGGCGACCCGCGCGCCAACCTGATGCTGAAGAAGATGCGCGAGGTCTGGGACAGCGCGCCGGTGAATCCGGACCTGGTCGGCACGCAGGTGCGCATCCCCGGCTTCGTGGTGCCGCTGGAGGACAGCAAGGCCGGGCTCAGGGAATTCCTGCTCGTGCCCTATTTCGGCGCCTGCATCCACAGCCCGCCGCCGCCGGCCAACCAGATCATCCACGTGCTGCCCAGGACGCCGGCCAAGGGCGTGCGGTCGATGGACACGGTGTGGGTCAGCGGCACGCTGTCGACGGTGCGCACCGATTCGTACATGGGGGCCTCCGGCTACCGCATCGAAGCCACCTCGGTGGCGCCGTACACGGAGCCCGCGCGCTGATGCCGCGGCCAGCCGCGGGCCCGGCGGGCGACCTTGCCCGCACCCTGTTCGCCGTGCTCGTGATCGGCGCGCTGCTCGGGGCGTCGGTCTGGATCCTGCGGCCATTCATCGGCCCGGCCATCTGGGCCCTGATGCTGGTGGTGGCGAGCTGGCCGCTGATGCTGCGCGCCGAGCGCCTGCTCTGGGGCCGGCGCTGGCTGGCGGTGCTGGTGATGACGCTGGGCCTGCTGCTGCTGTTCCTGGTGCCGCTGGCGCTGGCCATCGTGACCATCGTCGACAACGCCGACCGCCTGGCCGGCTGGGCCAGGATCGCCACCGACTACCGCGTGCCCGAAGTGCCGCCGCCCTGGCTCACGGATTGGCCGCTGGTCGGTGGCGCCATCGAGCGCCTGTGGGTGCAGGGCACCGCACTCGGCCTGCGCGACCTGCTGCCCAAGCTCACGCCCTATGCCGGCAACCTGACGCGCTGGTTCGTGTCCGAGGTCGGCAGCGTCGGCGTGCTGGTGCTGCAGTTCCTGCTCACCGTGGTCATCGCGGCGGTGATGTTCGCCACCGGCGAGGAGGCGGCGACGCTGGTGCGGCGGCTGGCGCGGCGCATCGGCGGCGAGCGCGCCAGCGGCATCGTCGACCTGGCCGGCGGCGCCATCCGCGGCGTTGCGCTGGGCGTCGGTGTGACGGCACTCGTGCAGGCCGTGCTGGGCGGCATCGGCGTGGCGGCGGCCGGCGTGCCGGTGGCCGGCCTGCTGACGGCGGTGATGTTCATGCTGTGCATCGCCCAACTGGGCCCGCTGCTCGTGCTGGTGCCGGCGGTGATCTGGGTGCTGTGGAGCGGCGACACCGGCTGGGCCATCGCGCTGGGCATCTGGTCGGCGGTGGTCGCCACCCTCGACAACGTCATCCGCCCGATGCTGATCCGCCTGGGCGCCGACCTGCCGCTGCTGCTGATCTTTGCCGGCGTCATCGGCGGCCTGTTCGCCGTTGGCCTGGTCGGCATCTTCGTCGGCCCGGTGGTGCTGGCGGTGGCCTACAAGCTGCTGGTGGCCTGGGTCGACGACGGCGACCTGCCGCCGCCGAGCTGGCGCGACTGAACAGGACTGCGATCGATCTAGGCCCCAGCGTCGCTCAGCGCACCAGCGGCACCGCAGTCACCGCCTGCAGCGCCGCCAGGTCCAGGCCCTCGACCATCTCGACCACACGCACGCCCGCCGGTGTGATGTCGAGCACGGCCAGGTCGGTGTAGATGCGGCTGACGCAGGCCACGCCGGTGAGCGGGTAGCTGCACTCGGCGACGATCTTCGGCGCCCCCGACTTGGTGGTGTGTTCCATCATCACCAAGGTCTCGCGCGCGCCGGTGGCCAGGTCCATGGCGCCGCCGACAGCCGGTATCGCGTCGGGCGCGCCGGTGTGCCAGTTGGCGAGGTCGCCGCGCCCCGAGACCTGGAAGGC
>CAYJOA010000330.1:0-1908 GCA_964371495.1 uncultured Rubrivivax sp. | reverse complement strand
AGCCGTTGACCGACTGCACCGTGCCGTCGGCCGGGTTGTTCCAGGCAATGTCGGCCGTGGCGGTGCTCCAGTTCGCGTACAGCGCGTCGTTGCCGGCGTAGCCGTTGTAGGTGCCGGTCCCGATCACGAACAACATGTCGTGGCTGTCGTCCGACGGGTTGGCCAGCAGCGTGAGGTTTTCGAAGCCGTCGAGCAGGACGCCCGGGTAGGCGTTGCCGGTGTTGAGCTTGAGCGACACGCCGGCGAGCGCCGCGTCGGCGTTGGCCATCGTCGACGATCCGGCGGATGCCGATCCGGTCGCGACACCCTGGGCGTCGTAGCCGACGAAATACATGCTCTTGGACTGCCACGGCGCGGACTCCGGAACGACCGCCGTGACGATCAAGGTGTCGGTCCCCGCGCCGCCGTGCACGGTATCGGCGAACTCCGACCCCACGACCACGCTGACGAGGTCGTCGCCCGCGCCGGCGTCGACGCGGTCGCGTCCGCCGCCGGAGTGGACGGTGTCGTTGCCGGCGCCGGTTTCGAACTCGTCGTCGGTCGCGACGGCCGTGTTGCGAATGTCGTCGTTGCCGCTGCCGGTGCGGACCAGCAGTCGCTCGACGTTGCTGATGGTCGAGCCGTTGACGGCCTGGGCCGCCGAGCTGGCCAGGTTGTTCCAGCTGATGTCGGCCGATGCGCCGCTCCAGTTCGCGTACAGCGCGTCGGTGCCGGCGTAGCCGTTGTAGGTGCCGGTCCCGATCACGAACAGCATGTCGTTGCTGTCTTCCGACGGGTTGGCCAGCAGCGTCAGGTTCTCGATGCTTTCGAGCAGGACGCCCGGGTAGGCGTTGCCGGTGTTGAGCTTGAGCGAGACGCCGCCGAGCGCCGCGTCGGCGTTGGCCATCGTCGACGATCCGGCCGACGCCTGCCCGGTCACGGCACCCTGGGCGTCGTAGCCGACGAAGTACATGTTCTTGGACTGCCACTCCGCCGACTGCGGCACGATCGCCGTCACGACCAGGGTGTCGGTGCCCGACCCGCCGCGCACGGTATCCGCAAACTCCGACCCGACGACGACGCTGATGTAGTCGTCGCCGGCTCCGGTATCCACGCGGTCTCTTCCCTGGCCGGCATAGACGGTGTCGTTGCCGGCGCCGGTCTGGAATTCGTCGTCGGTGGTGACCGCCGTGTTGCGGATGTCGTCGTCACCGGACCCGGACCGCAGCAACAGGCGTTGCACGTTGCTGATGCTCGAGCCGCCGACCGACTGGACCGTGGCGTCGGCCTGGTTGTCCCAGGTGATCGGCGTCGTCAGCGCGCTCCAGTCGGCGTAGATGCCGTTGAAGCCGCCATAGCCGTTGTAGGTGCCGCTGCCAAGCAGCAGCAGCATGTCGTCGCTGTCGTCGCGCTGCGAAGCCCACAGGCTCAGGTTCTCGATGCCGTCGATCCAGGCCCCCGGGTAGCCGTTGCCGGTGTTGAGCTTCAGCCGCACGCCCGAAAGGGCCAGGTCGGCGTAGGCCATGTCGTAGTTGCTGCCGACCGTGATCATGCCGATCGCGGTCCCCGCGGCGTCGTAGCCCACCCAGTACATGTTGGCGGGCATCCAGTACGAGCCCGAGGTGTCCTGCACGGTGACGAGCAGGCTGTCGACGCCGTCGCCGCCATGCACTGCGTCGGAGAACTCATCGCCGATGCCGAGGCTGATGAGGTCGTCGCCGCCATTGGCCTGGATCGTGTCCACACCCATGCCGGCGTTGATGGTGTCGTCGCCCGCGGAACCGACCAGCGAGTCGGCGTACATGGTTCCATTGATCAGGATGCCCGGAACTGCGCTCATGTTTCGTCCTTGAAGGGTTGAGTCGAATTCAGATCGTCAAGCCGGCACGAACTCGATGCCGGTCTGTGACAGGCCGACGAGGTCGATGT
>CAYJOA010000329.1:0-1932 GCA_964371495.1 uncultured Rubrivivax sp. | reverse complement strand
GAGATCGAGATCCCGGCCTTCCTGCGCAAGCAGGCGGACTGAGAAAGTGTGAATAAACCGACTGCGCGACCCGATCCAGCGACTCCGGTGCTCGCTGTACTGCGCGTACAGCTCCGCTCCTCATCGCAGGCTCGGGCCGCTCGCCACGGTTTCTTTCACAGCTTCTGAGCCGGGTCCTCGGCGCCGGCGCGACGGGCCGCGCCGCGCGCCGCGTTCAGTTGGCCGCGAAGCAGTAGACGCGGCCCGAGCCGCCGGTGCGCACCAAGGCCTCCTGGCTGCAGCCGGCCGACTGGTGCGAGAAGTTCCACGACCTGGACCAGTTCTCGGGCAACGGGCCGATGCGGTCGTGGTGGCCGACGATCGCCGAACCCTCGCTGCTGCTGGTCCAGGCCCGGCATGTGGTGTCGGTCTGCGGCGCGAAGGCGGTGCCGTCGGCGCGCGATCCGGTCAGCATGTCGTGCTCGTTCGGCGTGTCGCCGCGGCCCTTGATGACGTTGCCGCGCTCGTCGAGCGCCGTCTCCTTGGCGATGTGGTTGCCGTTGTGCAAGTGGGTGATGTCGCGCGCGATCAATTGCCCCTTGGCGTTGTGCCAGGGCCCGGCGCCGATGCGGTCACGCGCGTTCACCGAAGCCACGCCCTGCGGCTGGGCCGGCGACGGAAAGGCGCCAGGGACACTGAGGTAGGCGCGCCAGGTTCTTGCGCCCGCGCCGGCCGCGGTGGCGAGCTTCTGGCAATGGGCGTCGGCGCCGGCCAGGCCGCCGAGATCGGCCCCCTTGCCGCTGCCTGCACTGGTGACGAAGAAGCTCATCGGGCCACTCGACGGCGGTGTCGCGCAGGCCGCCAGGAGCACGGCGGCGGCGGCCAGGACAGAGGAACGGGCGAGGCGCATCGGGATTCTCCGCTCGGGTTGTGGTGGGTGACTTGGATACGCGCGAAGCCCGGGTTCCATGCCTAGGGAGTTTCCCGGGTGCCCGCTTCAGGTGCCGCAGCGGGCCACAGGTGGCGGCCGCGCGTCCCGACGCTGCCCCAGAAGCAGCAATGCCCTGCTTTGTGTCGCAGGGCATTGTGCGGTGCCACTCTCGGCGGCATCCTTGCATCACATGGGGGTGATGTCTACCGACATCTCGATGCCGGTCTTGGGGGGAGTTTTCAGGTGCGACTTCGCGATAGGTCTACCCTCCTTTCACGACGTTGAGAACCGAACTTCGCTGGCCACCCAGTTCCGACCGATCCGCTCTCCGATTGCAGTTGACGCCTTTCCGTCCGTCGCGTCAAGGCACCAGGCGCGACAAGGTCCACACGCTGAGCGGCCCGATCGAGCCAACTTGCGCTGGATCAAGAGGACGGCGTCGCGGCCGCAGGCGCAGGCGCAGGCGCCAGCGCGGTTGCCAGCCAGCCCGCCACCGGCGCGCCGAGTTCGGTGCGAACCACCAGCGACTGCATCTCGAACAGCTCCAGACCGGCCGCAGCCAGCACGCGCTCGATGTAGGTTCGCCGATGGCTGTAGCGGCCATGGGCCTGCAGCCGATAGTCCGCCGACCCGTCGCCGTCGTCGTCGTGCGCCTCGACCGAAAAGCTGAGCTGCCCGCCCGCGCGCAGGGCCACCCGGGCTGCCGCGGCAAAGGCTTCGAGGGCGCCGAAGTAGATCAGCGTGTCGGTGGCGACGATGACATCGAACGCGTTCGGGTGGCGGTCCAGGAAGGCCACCAGTTCACCCTGCACCAGCCGGTCGTAGACACCTCGGGCATGGGCGTTGCGCAGCATGCCTTCGGACAGGTCGACGCCCGTGAGCTGCGACGCGAACGGCGCCAGCAAGGGGCCGCACAAGCCGGTGCCGCAGCCTGCGTCCAGCACCCGCAGCGCCTTGCGCGGCTCCCCGGCGCGGCGCGCCACGACTTCGGCCGCGCGCGCCGGCGCCTGGTATCCCAGCGC
>CAYJOA010000328.1:0-1979 GCA_964371495.1 uncultured Rubrivivax sp. | reverse complement strand
TGACCTGCACCTGGCCGGCGTCGTCGGTCCAGGCGACGCGAAACTGGATCACCCGATCCGGCTCGACCAAGCGTTCGAGCAGGGCCTGGTCAGCGTACTGCGGCCGCTGCTCGACGAAGGGCCACAGGCTCGTCATCACCTCCTCGACGGCCTGCAGGTATTCGGACTGGTCGGGGTCGCGCGACTTCAGGGCCCCCAGAAAATCGGCGACGGTAGCGAACCTCAAGAAACTCCCCTTTTGAAAAAGTCGAACCGGCACGGCGGAATCGATGCACCACGACGAGCCAGTTGCGCCCAGATACGGTGCATTTTAGACGGCCGACGGGCTGCGAGCCGGGGTCGCCAGCCGATGTCGCGGGCGCCGGCTCTGGCCGGTGCCGCCTCTCGCTCAGGCGGCGGCGTCGCCAAGCCGGAAGTGCGCCACGGCCTGCGCCAGCTGTCGCGCCTGGTCATGCAGCGAAGCGGCAGCGGCCGCCCCTTGTTCGACGAGGGCGGCGTTCTGCTGCGTCATGCGGTCCAGTTCGGCGACTGCGCCGTTGACCTCCCCGAGGCCTTCGCTCTGCTCGCCGGCGGCTTCGGTGATCTCGCCGACGGTCTGGCTGACGCGATGCACGCTGCTGACGATCTCGGTCATGGTGGCGCCGGCGTCCTGCACCAGCCGGCTGCCGGCCTCGACCTGCTCGACCGAGCTGCCGATCAGCGTCTTGATCTCGCGCGCCGCGCTGGCACTGCGTTGCGCCAGCGTGCGCACCTCGCCGGCCACCACGGCAAAGCCACGTCCTTGCTCGCCCGCGCGCGCCGCTTCGACGGCTGCGTTCAAGGCCAGGATGTTGGTCTGGAAAGCGATGCCGTCGATGGTGCCGATGATCTCGGTGATGCGCCGGCTCGAGCCCTGGATGCACTGCATGCTGGACACCACCTGCGACACGACGGCGCCGCCGCGTTGCGCCGCGTCTGCCGCCGAATCGGCGAGCTGTTGCATCGCGCGTGCCGAGTCGGCGGTCTGGCGCACCGTCGCCGTCAGCTGTTCCATCGAGCTGGCCGACTGCTGCAGATTGCTGGCCGCCTGCTCGGTGCGGTCCGACAGGTCCTGGTTGCCCTGCGCGATTTCGCCGGCGGCGAGCGACACCTCGCCGACGGCCTGGTGGATGGTTCGCACCGTGCCCTGCAGCGACAGCGACAGCCGCTGCACCGAGTGCATCAGGCTGCCGTCGGGCGCAGGCACCAGGCCCAGGTCGAGCCGGCCGTCGGCCAAGGCGCCGAGTGCGGCACGCGCTTCGGCGGGCTCGCCCCCCAACTCGGCGCGCGCCGACCGCAGGATCCACACCGTGAAGCCGACGCAGCAGGCGACGCAGAACGCCGTCAGCGCACCGATCGCGAGTTGGCCCTGGTTCAGGTACGCGGCGACCTGCACCGCTTCGACATGGCCGGCCTCGGCGGCCAGCCACGAGGCGCCGGCCACCACGGACAGCCCGGCGCCGGCCACCATCACGGTCGGGATGGTCATCGACAGCAGCAGCTTGCGCGAGTAGTCCACCGATGTTCTCCGTCAACGGCGTCAAGGACGCCCCGTCCGACCCCCGTGGCCCATTGCTGGCGGCGCACGGGAAAAGTCGTTGTCGGCCTCCGATACCGCTACCTGTATCGGCGCTGGCGGCTCTTTCTTGAGTTCGCGCGCCTGCGTGGGCGGTCGGTTGCGACAGTCCAGTACAAACGGGTGTGCCAGACCCCGGCACCGACGGCAAACACCAGCGCGGCTGAAGCGCCTGGGCAGCGCGCGTCTTCTCTGATGGCCGGGTGCCGTGGCCCACAACGGCAAAGAACCGAGCTTGGTTGGACGGCGCCCCGCATGCGCCCGGCCCTGTCGGCGACGAGGTCTCGACAGCGGGCTCGACCGCTGTCTTCGAAGTGCCGCGTCAGAGTTTGAAGTCGTAGTCGATCAGCAGCGGCGCGTGGTCCGAGAAGCGCTGGTCGAGGTA
>CAYJOA010000327.1:0-1992 GCA_964371495.1 uncultured Rubrivivax sp. | reverse complement strand
GTTCGCAAGGCACAAGCGGTCCCCCGGACCGCTTGTGTCCCTGCTCACCTTCTCGTCGCCACAGAAATCGCCCCCACCGGGTGCCGCCTGCCGCGAGGCAAAGATGTCGGCGTTCGCAACGAAAACCACAGCCGCATCAGCAAAGGCGAGCGCGGGCAGGGCGCAGCGCGCCTCTGAGACGCCGAGAAGCGGAGGTCGCGCGGCCCGCGCGCGCAGCGCGCTTCGTCGACTGACTCGTCGCGACTGTCTGAACGCAGTGAGCGCAGCGAACGGAGTGAGTTTCGCGACGGGGCCGCGGGACCGAGCATCGCAGGGCAGTCGGCGCGCAGCGACGACCGTCTCAGCGAAGCGCTGCGGCCTGCCCGGGCTCGCCTTTGCCGCGCGGACCTGCGCGCATCAAGCGAAGCGCCCCTGCAGGAACCAGCCCGCGTCGCCGGCCGCAGCCGGCAGGCGGCCGCGCCAGACCCACACCAGCGAGCCGTCTTCGGCCAGCGCGATGAAGTAGTCGCGCACCGCAGGCGTGCCGTCCCACCAGCCGGCTTCGATGCGCTCGGGGCCGCTCACCAGCTGCAGCTGCCGGCCTTCGAGCAGCGGCAGCGCGCCGCGTTCGGCCAGCGGCAGCGGTTCGGGCAGCAGCCAGGCCGGGCGATGGTGTGGCAGCGCCGAGGGGGCCAGCGCCGCCACCGCAGCACCGGCAGCCGCTGCTGTCGTCGGCACGCTGCCCTGCGCCGGCACGCTGCGGCTGGCGCGCTCGGGGCGGTGGTCGGCCACCGGCAGCAGGCGCTGCACCTGCTCGTCGCCCAGCCGCGCGCGCAGCCGCTCGAGCAGGCGCACCAGGCCTTCGGCTTCGCTGGCGCGGGTGGGGAAGAGCTCGCCGCTGGGCGCCGGGCCGGCCACGAGGTGGCGGCAACGCAGCTGCAGCTCCAGCGCCGGTGCGGCGAGCTGGACGCGGCCCAGCCGCTCGCGCAGCAGCAGCTGCAGGTGCGCGGCATCGAGCGCGGGTACGGCCAGTTCGACGCGCAGTTCGGTCGCCGCTGCCGTGGTCTGGCGATGCCGCGGCTCGTGCTCCATGCGCAGCGTGAAAGCGCCCACCCGTGCCTGCCGTGCCTGCGCCCAGGCCACCAGCCGCGCCAGCAGCACGGCGGCACCGGCCAGCACCTGATCGCTGGTCTCGGCGCGGGCAAAGAGTTCGATCCGGCTTTCGAAGACGGCCGGCAGTTCGACCCAGCGCCGCGGGTCGGGCTGGTCTGCGAAGGCGCGGTCGATCTCGTCGAGCAGGCCGGCGCCGAAACGGCGCGCCAGGCCGGCGCGCGGCAGCCGGCGCAGATCGCACAGGGTGTGCAGGCCCATGCCCTGCAACACCTCGCCGTGTTCACGCGCGCAGCCGAGCAGGCCCACCGGGGCCAGACTCAGCAGGCGCTGCAGGGCCGGCAGGTGCTGGGCGTGGGCACCGAGAACGAGGTCGCCGTGCCCGGCCGGGTGCCACAGCGCCAGCAGCGCGGCGCCCTGCGCGGTGGGCGCCGCTGCCATCTGCACGTGGTGGCCCAGCGGCACCAGCGCATCGGCCAGGCGCCGGCGCAGCGCCGCCAGGCCGCCGAACAGGCGCAGGCTGGCCTGCACTTCCAGCAGCACGGTCTGCACGTCGTGCAGCGTCACGGCGGGCGTGAAGGCCAAGGCCGCATGCGCCACCGCCTGCAGCGCGGCGGCGTCGCGCGCGGCGTGGCTGTCGGCCACCAGCAGGTCGGCCGCCAGCGCCAGCGCAGTGGCGCGTTTCATACCCGGGCGCACGCCGCATGCGGCGGCGGCGGTGTCGACGGCAGCGACGCGGTGCTGGCCGATCAGCGCCACCGGGCGCTGGCGGGTTTCAGGCGCCAGCGTGGCGCAGAAGGCCTCCAGCGACAGCAGCGGCAGGTGCAGCGCGAGCCACAGCATGGCGGGTCCGGCGGCCGGGTGCGGCGCCGCGTTTCAGACGGCTGCGCCGACACGCGGCGG
>CAYJOA010000326.1:0-2001 GCA_964371495.1 uncultured Rubrivivax sp. | reverse complement strand
ACCCGCATCGCCGACCCGTCGCTCGAACTGCCCAGCCTCGAAGCTTTCGCCGAAGCGCATGGCCTCGAAGATGAGCGCCAGGCCGACCAGATCGCCGCCTACGAAGCCGAATACGGCCGCGCAACGCAGCGACTGCGCCGCCGCGCCCGACTGATCGCGCGCCAGCTCGAAGCGCTGCGCTGGCTTGAAAGCCTGGTCGCCCAGTCGCCTAAAGCTGGCGACTCGGTCGCAGCCTGGTTGAACCCGACGCTGGCCAGCCACCTCGAAGCCGCCGACATCTTCACGCTCGCCCAGCTGGTCGAGCGCATCAACGGTGTCGGCCAACGGTGGCACGCCGGGATCAAGGCGATGGGGGAGGGCAAGGCCCTGCGCATCGTCGAGTGGCTCCGCGAGCACCAGGACAGCATCGAGCTGCAACTCGGCCGCCATGTGGCGATGCCGCGCAGCAAGCTCTACGCGCACGAGCTGAACGCTGTGGTCCTGCCGGCTACGGACATCCGCCCGCTTGAGAAGTTCATCGCGCCGGCCGAGCTCGACGGCACCCGCGGTCTGTACCGTCGCCCGCAGGCGCAGTGCCTGTTGAAGGCCACCAACGACTACCAAGCCGTCCTCGCCTGGCTGCGCTCGAAGCACGGACTGACCCCGGAGCAGAAGGCGAATCTCAAGGCGCGCCGGCGTCAGCGTGATACCGGCGTCGAGCAGGGCATGGACTGGCTGCAGGCGCTGTCGCACACCCAGCGCGCTTACCGCAAGGAGGCCGAGCGCTTCCTGCTCTGGGCGATCACGCACAAGGGCAAGGCCCTGTCCTCGATGAGCAACGAGGACTGCATCGAGTACCGGGATTTCCTGGCCGACCCGCAGCCGCGCAGCCGCTGGTGCGGCGACCGCGGGCGCGAGCGCTGGTCACCGTTGTGGCGGCCGTTCGAGGGGCCACTGTCGGCGTCGGCGCAGCGGCATGCGGTCACGATCTTGAAGAACCTTTATGGCTTCCTCGTCGACCAGAACTACCTGATGGGCAACCCGTGGTCGGCCGTGGGCGTGCCGCGGACTTCTGGGCCGAAGGTGAACGCCGGGCGGAGTTTCAGCCTGGCGCAGTGGCAGTTCATTGAGGCGCAGCTGAAGATGCTGCCGGCGACCTCGGCAAACCAGCGGCTGACTTTTGGGCTGCATCTGCTCTATGCGACCGGGCTGAGGTTGTCGGAAGTGGTGGCCGCGACGGTCGATGACCTGCAGTGGGTCGAGTACCCGGCGGATGCGTCAGACGATCAGCCCATGGAAGGCTGGTTGCTGCGGGTGATCGGCAAGGGACAGAAGGAGCGCGAGGTGCCGCTGCCCGCCGACGTGGTCGGCGAGCTGGCGAGATATCTGGTGTCACGAGGGCTCGACGCGGACCCGGAGGACATCGGCAACCAGGGCGCGTTCCTGCTTGGCAAGGCCAGCGACGCGGCTGAACGCGCGCCGGGCTTGAGTACCGGGCAGGCGATCGACCCTCGGCAAGGGATCGCCGCGACGACGTTCTACGACCAGATCAAACGCTTCTTTGAAGACTGCGCCGGCGTGCTGCGAGGGCAGGGCGACAGGAAGGGCGTGGAGCGTTTCACCAAGGCCAGCACGCACTGGATGCGGCACTCGCACGCCAGCCATGCAATCGCCAGCGGCATGCCAATTGAGATCGCGCAGCAGAACCTGGGGCATGCATCGCTGGCGACGACGACGGTCTACGTCACGACCGAGAAGCGCCGGCGGATGAAGGCGGTCGAGGCCTTCTGGAAACGATAGCCCCAAACGGTAGGTCGCAAGCTCGGAATCGCCCGTCCGCAGGTCCGTCGGACCTCGGGGGGTACTATAGGCTGCGGCTCTTCACGAAGCGACGCGTCGCATCCGTCTTGTCGATTCGGTAGGCCAGGAAGTCAGTCCCGTCCATGGCCCGAACGTCGTTTACCAAGCCGCGGACACACAAATACGCGAGCGCCGGATTCAGTCGACGAGAACTCCAGCTCA
>CAYJOA010000325.1:0-2024 GCA_964371495.1 uncultured Rubrivivax sp. | reverse complement strand
CGGCGCCCTGCTCGCCCACCGGCGTCACGCAGCCCAGCACGACATCGTCGACCAGTGCGGTGTCGAGCCGGTTGCGCTGCTGCAGCGCCTGCAGCAGCGTGCGCAGCAGCCACACCGGGCTGGCCTGGTACAGGCTGCCGTCCTTCTTGCCCTTGCCGCGCGGCGTGCGCACGTGGTCGTATATATAGGCACCAGTCATGTCATCTCCTTACATGCATCGCGCCGCACCCGGCCGCGGGCGGCGCGGGTCGGCGAGCCGGGGGCGAGTGCCGCCCGGCATGTTCATCGGCTCTCCAGCTGCTTGCGGACTTCGGCGTTGATGACGCGCAGCTCGGCCAGCGAGGCGTCGATGTGGGCGCGCTTGAGTTCGAGTTCGCGGATCGCGGCGTCGGTGCGCTCGAGCACGAACCTCATCTGCTGCACGCGGCCCTCGCCCTGGTCGCCGTACAGGTCCAGGTAGTGGCGGATCTCGTCGAGCGTGGCGCCGATGGCCTTGGAGCGCAGGATCAGCGCCAGCCGCGCGCGGTCGCGGCGGGTGTACACACGAGCGCCGTTGACGCGCCGCGGCGCCAGCAGTCCCTTGTCCTCGTAGAAGCGGATCGTGCGCAGCGTGATGCCGAATTCCCCACACAATTCGGTGATGCCGAACAGCGGCCCGCTGTCGTCGACGCGGTGCGCGGCCACGACCTCCTGCGCCGAGGCCGCGCGCTTGCGCTCACCCGCTTGCCGCCGCCCGGCGCCGGCACGCCCAAGGCCGAGCACTCCCGCGGGGCCCGAGGCGGCCCCTTCGTGGCCCCCGGGCAGCGACGCCGAAGGCGTCTTGGGGGTCAACATGCCTACACCACGCGCTGCAGTTTCAGCGCCACGCTCATGTCGCCCGAGACCTTGAACTTGCCCATCATGAAGCCGGTCGCCGGTTCGAGTTCACCGCTCACCAGCGCCGCCAGGTTCTCGCGCGTGATGGCGATCGTGCAGTCGGCGTCGCGGTTCACGTTGTCTACCGTGTTGGGGACCGAGCGGCCGTCGATGTAGGCCACGCCGTCGGCGCCGCAGTCGAACTTGAGCGTGGCGTTGAGCCCGCTGGCGTCCCCCACCTTGGCGCGCAGGGTTTCGGTGATCGCCGGCATGTCCATGGCCTTGTCCTCGCGAAGAATCGGATGCCCGCATGCTAGCGGCAGCGGTCCTCGTCGAGATGCTCGTAATTACCTATCCGTAATCAGATTGACGTTAACGTTACCCTGACGCCTAATCCGGCCACCCCTCAGTGCACACCTCGCGCCCGCCGATGACCTCCTCCCCCGATGCACGTTACCGCAGTGTCTTCCGCCCCGGCCTGTTCGGCGGCGAGGTGCACTGGGTCACCGGCGGCGGTAGCGGCATCGGTCGCTGCGTGGCGCACGAGCTGGCGTCGCTGGGCGCCACGGTGGTAATCAGCGGCCGCACCGCCGAGAAACTCGATCGTGTCGCCGCCGAGATCGCCGCCGACGGCGGCACGGCGCACGCCATCGCCTTCGACATCCGCGACGAGGACGCGGTGAAGGCCGGCGTCGCTGCCGTGGTGGCGCAACACGGTCCGGTGGCCGGCCTCGTCAACAACGCCGGCGGGCAGTTTCCAGCGCCATTGTTGTCGATCAGCAAGAAGGGCTTCGACGTCGTCGTCGCCAACAACCTGACCGGCGGCTTCCTGATGATGCGCGAGCTGTTCAACCAGTGCATGCAGGCGCACGGCGGCGCGGTCGTCAACATGACGGCCGACTTCCGCAACGGCATGCCGGGCATGGGCCACAGCGGCGCAGCGCGCGCCGGCATGAGCAACCTGACGATGACCGCGGCTTTCGAATGGGCGCATGCCGGGGTGCGCGTGAACGCGGTGGCGCCGGGGTGGATCGCCTCCAGCGGCATGGACAGTTACGGCGGCGCGATGCGCACCTTGATCCCGCGCCTGCAGAGCCATGTGCCGCTGCGCCGACTGGGCGTCGAAGCCGAGGTCAGCGCGGCCATCGTCTTCCTGCTCTCGCCGGCAG
>CAYJOA010000324.1:0-2028 GCA_964371495.1 uncultured Rubrivivax sp. | reverse complement strand
TGCCGCAGGACACCGTGCTGTTCAACGACACGATCGAATACAACATCGCCTACGGCCGCCCCGGCGCCACGCGCCTGGAGGTCGAGGCCGCGGCGCGCGCGGCGCACATCCACGACTTCGTCGCAGCCTCGCCCAAGGGCTACGACACGATGGTCGGCGAGCGCGGCCTGAAGCTCAGCGGCGGCGAGAAGCAGCGCGTGGCGATCGCGCGCACGCTGCTGAAGAACCCGCCGATCCTGATCTTCGACGAAGCCACCTCGGCGCTGGACTCGGCCAACGAACGCGCCATCCAGGCCGAGCTAAAGAGCGTCTCGCAAGGCAAGACGGCGCTCGTCATCGCGCACCGCCTGAGCACGGTGGTCGACGCGCACGAGATCGTCGTGCTCGAGGCCGGGCGCATCGTCGAGCGCGGCGCGCACGCCGAACTGCTGGCCCGCGGCGGCCGCTACGCCGAGATGTGGCGCCTGCAGCAGAGCGGGCAGGAGGCTTGAGCGAGCCTCGCCGATCCATGCTCAAGTCGCCGTCGCTCGCCATCGCCGTCGCCGGCCTGCTGGCATTGGCCGTGGCCATGGGCATCGGCCGCTTCGCCTTCACGCCGCTGCTGCCGATGATGCTGCACGACGGCGTCGTCGACCTGCCGCGGGCGAGCTGGCTGGCGACGGCGAACTACCTGGGGTACTGGATCGGCGCCGTCGCGTGCGCGCTGCAGCCCTGGCTGTGGAAGCGCTGGCGGGTGGCCCGGCCCCTGGCGCACACCGCCGCCGTGCGCCTGGGGCTGGTAGCGACCGTGCTGCTGACGCTGGGCATGGCGCTGCCCTGGTCGGCAGGCTGGCCGCTCTGGCGCTTCCTGGCCGGCATCGCCAGTGCACTGGTGTTCGTCTACACCTCGGGCTGGTGCCTGGCCCGCCTGACCGCATTGGGGGCGCCGGCACTCGGCGGCATCATTTACGTGGGACCGGGCCTCGGCATCACGGTCAGCGGCTTGTCGGCGAGCGCGCTCGTGGCGGGCGGCTGGAGCGCGGCCAGCGGCTGGCTCGCGTTCGGTGTGCTGGCCGCCGTTCTCACCGCACTCGCGTGGCCGCAGCTGCGCGGCACGGTGACGGCCGCCTCGACGCCGCACGCCGGCGACGGAGCCGCGCCAGGCGGTGGTGCGGCCCCGTTCGCATTCGCCTATGGCCTGGCCGGCTTCGGCTACATCGTCACCGCCACCTTCCTGCCGGTGATCGCGCGCCAGGCGCTGCCCGGCTCGGTCTGGCTCGATCTGTTCTGGCCCTTGTTCGGCCTGGGCGTCGCGTTCGGTGCGCTGCTCACCGTGCGGCTGCCGGTGCATTGGGACCGCCGTCGACTGCTGATGGCCTGCTACGCGATGCAGGCGCTCGGCGTGCTGCTCAGCGTGTGGCTGCCCAGCCTGGGCGGCTTTGCGATCGGCAGCCTGCTGCTGGGGCTGCCGTTCACCGCCATCACGCTGTTCGCGATGCAGGAGGCACGCCGCCTGCGGCCGCACAGCTCTTCGGCCTTCATCGGCGTGCTCACCGCCGCGTACGGCCTGGGCCAGATCGCCGGACCGCCGCTGGTGGCGCTGCTGCTGCTTCGTAGTGCCGACCCGGGCCGCGGATTCGCCCTGTCGCTGCAGACCGCCGCCTTCGCCTTGCTGGCGGGCGTCGCCATCTTCGCCTGGCTGGTGCACCGCCACCCGCTGGCCAGGGCGGCGACTCGCACAGCGGCGGCGCGAGTCAGCTGACCGGCCGGGCGGGCCCGCGTCCGCCTGCCGGCCGGCTGCGGCCGACGGGCGCCTCACTCCAGGCCGATGTCGGCGTCGCCGGCCTCCGCGACGCAGGCGGCGCCGAAGGGCTCGCCGCCGCGGCGCAACACCGCGCGTTGCTCATCGAAGCAGATCTCCAGCCGCTGCGTGCCGGGTTCGAGACGCTGGACGAAGGCCTGCAGCGAGGCCGGCATGCTGACGCGGTAGCGCGCGGCTTCGAGGTCCTCGACCGGGTGGTCGTCGCGGTGGATCCAGGGCACGAAGGT
>CAYJOA010000323.1:0-2044 GCA_964371495.1 uncultured Rubrivivax sp. | reverse complement strand
CGCCTTCCAGGTCAGGTTGCCGACGAAGGGCGCCTTGTTGCGCACGTTGGCGTCGGCGGAGGACCGGGCGGTGGCCAGGATGCTGGTGCGATCCGTCGCGCAGCGACGGCGCGCGGCGTCGCGGTCGGACTCGAGGCCGAGTTCGATGGCCAGGTCGGAGCAGGCCTCCTGCGAGCTGTAACCTGCCGCTTCGGCCGCCGTGCTGACGATGGCCTTGGCCGTCTCGCAGGAGTTGATGCGCGCGTTGTTGATCCAGGTCTCCAGGCCCTTGGCCCACTTGGTCAGCCCGCCGAGCAACGGCGAGACCGATTCGAGCGCGAGCTGGAAGGCGATGCCCGGCAGCGCGGCGGTGATGTTGCGCAGCATGTTCTTGAACTCGGCCGCCGAGATGTGGGAGAACGAGCCGCCGAACACGTCGATGCCACCGCAGCCAGCCTTCGCGCTCGGAAACTGCACCGCCGCGAGCTGGTAGACCTTGTTGGGCGCCCGCATGAACAGGCTGCCGCCGGTGTAGGTGTTGAAGGTCTGGCCGCGGAACGCGCCGGGCGCCGTGTAGTTGCCGATCGAGCCGAGGCTGTTGAACATGTTGTTCACCTCGGTGTTCAGATCCCCGGCGCGCATGGTGATCGGCGACAGGGCGAGTGCGCTGGCCGCGACCGTCGCGATCGTCGCTCTGGCGCGTCGGGCCATGCGTGACGGGCTCAGCGAGTTCATACGAGTGCTCCTTTGAGCGTCAGGGCAACCCGGATTGCCGGGCGAGGAGGGACGTGGCCGACGCCGTGGGCGGCGCCGCGACGATGGCGATCCGTTCCACCAACTGCGCTTCCGACAGCACGCCGAAGCCGATGGGCGTGATCTTTCCGGTGAAGGGCTGGGCGAGGTGGACGGCCGGGACCTGGGTAACCTTCAGCGTGGTCGCAATGCCGTTGTCTCGTCGTGCGTCCGGGAAGCCGGGCATCGGCCCGCCATCGACGCTGATCGCCACCACGCGGATGCCGTGGCGTGCCTGGAACGCTTCCAGCGTCGGGGCGAAGGCATGGCAGTAGGGACAGTCGCTGCGGAAGAAGAAGAGCAGCACGTGGTCGCGTCCCAGCGTACCGATCGACTCGCTGCGCCGGGACATCTGCAGCTGGTCGAAGACCTCCAGTGCCTTGGCGTTGACGGGGCGGCCCTGCAGGGTCGGATCCAGCTCGGGCGAGGCCCAGGCGATGCGCTGGGCCACGTCGGCGAAGGTCGAGGCGCGCGCCACCACCTTGGCCTCGAGCGCCATGTAGCGACGGACGTTCGCTTCGGTCGGCCGCATGATGGCGATGTTCCGGGTCTCTTCCAGCGACTTCTGCAGGCGCTCGAACTCGACGATCTCGGGCGGCTTGGCGGCAGTGGGCCGCGGCGAGGCAGGCGCGACCTTGGGAGGCGGAGCGGGTCGATCCGGCGGCTCCGGTTCGGGGTCTTCGTAGAAGTGCCAGCCGCGCCACGCATCGGACCAGTAGCGCGATGCCGTGCCCTGCGCCTCGGCGGTCGACGGCGAGATGACGGTCGACAGCAACGACAACGAGACGAGGATCCGCATCATCGCCGGCCCTTCACGACAGCGACTTGGGCGGCTGACCGTCGCGGCAGTAGTTGATGCCGAAATCGATGGTCTGACGGCGCGGTGCCGGCACGCCCGGCAGCTGGACACCGTCCTGCCAGAAGCGCACCTTCAGGCGGCTGCAGCCTGCCTGGGCATACCGCCGCTCGGTCGTCACGTCGATGTAGATCGGTGTCGTGCCCTTGAAGCGCTGCGTGATCGCGTCGGCGATATCGCCAACCAGAACGCCCTGGGCCTGCCCGCTCGGCGCATCGATGGCGGCGATCAGCAGCAGCTTGGCGTCTTGCACCGGGGTGCGGTCCTGCGCTGGTGCTTCGGCACCAACGAGGAGGAGCATCGCCAGCGCGAGCACTGGATGCGGCTTCATCGGCACCTCCCTTGGCCGTAGTAGCAGGTCGGGATGCGGCTGGCGCCGTTGCCCTGCAGCGTGGCCACGTTGGGCAGCATCGGCAC
>CAYJOA010000322.1:0-2054 GCA_964371495.1 uncultured Rubrivivax sp. | reverse complement strand
GCTTCGGGCAGCACCAGCGTGCGTGCGCTGCCGCCCTTGCGCAGCGCCATGGCCAGCGCCAGCGCACCGCGCACCGGGCGCAACTCGCCGGCCAGCGACAGCTCGCCGGCAAATTCGCACGCCGCCAGCCGCGCCGCGTCCAGCAGGCCGGCGGCTGCCAGGATGCCCAGCGCGATCGGCAGGTCGAAGCGACCCGACTCCTTGGGCAGGTCTGCCGGCGCCAGGTTCACCGTGATGCGCTTGTTGTGCGGGAAGGCAAAGCCGCTCTGCTGCAGGGCCGCGCGCACGCGCTCGCGCGATTCCTTGACTTCCGTGTCCGCCAGCCCCACCAGCGTGAAGCTGGGCAGGCCGTTGGCCAGTTGCACCTCGACGTGCACTTCGGGTGCTTCCAAGCCGTCCAGCGCGCGGCTGCAGACCATCGCCAACGACATCGCGGGGCCCCCCTTGTCTGCGGCCATTGTGATCAGCGCGGTGGCGCGGCCGGCCCGGCACCAAAGGGGGGATGAGGAGGGATCTGCACCGATGAGGTGCGCCCGTTTCGGGGGAACTGAAATCGCGCGCTTCATTACGGTGCCGCAGTGCCCGGCGTGGTGGTGGCACAGAACCTGCAGATTGGTGCTCAGCCCTTCTCTGTCCTCACTTTCCGGAGCTCACATGAAAAAAGCCCTCCTCGGTTTCTCGGCGGTCCTGGCCCTGACGTCCCTGCCCGCCACGTCCTACGCCCAGTTCGCCTTCAACGTCGGCGCGGTCAGCGACTACCGTTACCGCGGCATCTCGCAAACGCGCGTCAAGCCGGCGCTGCAAGGCGGGGTGGACTTCAGCGCCGGCGGGCTGTATCTCGGCCTGTGGGCGAGCAGCATCAAGTGGATCGACGACTTCGGCGGCGACGCCGGCACCGAGATCGACCTTTACGGCGGCTACAAGGGTGAGTTGTCGCCGGACCTGAACTACGACGTCGGCGTGCTGAGCTACCGCTACCCCGGCAACCAGCTCAACCCCAGCGCCAACACCACCGAGGTCTACGGTGCACTGACCTTCGGGCCGGCGACGCTGAAGTACTCGCACGCGCTGACCGACACTTTCGCCAATACCGACAGCAAGAACAGCTTCTACGTCGACCTCAGCGCCACCTTCGACTTCGACGGCATCCTGGTCACGCCGCACGTCGGCTACCAGAAGATCAAGGGCCCGTTCTCCGACCCCGGCAGCTACTCCGACTACTCGCTCACGGTGGCCAAGGACTTCAGCGGCCTCGTCGTCAGCGCCGCGATCGTCGGCACCGACGCCGACAAGAGCTTCTATGCGTCGCCGGTCAACGGCAAAGAGCTCGGCAAGACGGGCGTCGTGCTCGGCGTCAAGTACACCTTTTGACCCCCCAGGAGACCACGACCATGAAGATGGTGACTGCGATCGTCAAGCCCTTCAAGCTCGACGAAGTGCGTGAAGCGCTCAGCGGCATAGGCGTTCAGGGCATCACGGTAACGGAGGTCAAGGGCTTCGGCCGCCAGAAGGGCCACACCGAGCTCTACCGCGGCGCCGAGTACGTCGTCGACTTCCTGCCCAAGGTGAAGATCGAAGCCGCGGTGGACGACGCCATCGTCGACCGCGTCATCGAAGCCATCGAGGGCTCGGCCCGCACCGGCAAGATCGGCGACGGCAAGATCTTCGTCACCTCGCTCGAGCAGGTGGTGCGCATCCGCACCGGCGAAACCGGCAAGGACGCCCTTTGAGGGCGCCCGCTGACATCCACGAGAAGACCAGCATCATGAAAAAACTGATCGCGATATGCGCCCTCGGCCTGCTGGCCCTGGGCTTGGGCGGCGCTGCCCTGGCGCAGGACGCCGCCGCTTCGGCCCCGGTGGCCGCCAGCGTCGAGGCGGCAGCGTCGGCGGCGATGGACGCCGCTTCGGCCGCCGCCGCCACGGCAACGCCGGCGGTGGCGTCGGCGGCCGCGCCCGCAGCCGCGGCCCCGGTGCCGCACAAGGGCGACGTGGCCTGGATGCTGGTGGCCACGCTGCTGGTCATCATGATGGCCCTCCCCGGCCTGGCGCGCT
>CAYJOA010000321.1:0-2108 GCA_964371495.1 uncultured Rubrivivax sp. | reverse complement strand
CCATCCGCGAAGGCGGCCGCACCGTCGGTGCCGGCGTCGTGGCCAAGATCATCGAGTAAGCAGCGAGTCGAGGTTGCCGCAGGGGCATAGCTCAATTGGCAGAGCGTCGGTCTCCAAAACCGAAGGTTGGGGGTTCGATTCCCTCTGCCCCTGCCATCCGTTGACCCGGATGGCCCGAAGTAACAGCCCGCCGGGCGCTGCAACAGCCCGGCGGGCTTCGTTGCCAGCGCAGCAGGCCTGCATCGATGTCATCCGCCGCTGAAACGCGGCCACTGAAACCACTGCGTCATGTCCACCTCTCCTCAAGTCGAAACGGTGTCCACGGGCGCCGACAAGGCCAAGCTGGCCGGGTCGGTGCTGCTGCTGCTGGCCTCGATCTTTGCCTTCTACTACCTGGGCAAGCAGGACCTGTGGCTGCGTGTGGCGGCTCTGCTGGCCCTGATCGTTGCCGCGGTGGCGCTGTTCTTCACGTCCGAGCCCGGCAAGCAGCTCATCGCCTTTGGGCGCGACGCGGTGCGCGAAGTCAAGAAGGTGGTCTGGCCGACGCGCAAGGAGGCCGGGCAGATGACGGGCTATGTGTTCGCCTTCGTGGTCGTGATGGCCTTGTTCATGTGGTTGACGGACAAGACGCTGGAGTGGGCGCTTTACGACCTGGTCCTCGGCTGGCGCCGGTGAGGTGAAACGATGAGCGAGCAAGAACAAGCCACGGCGCCCGTTGCGGCCCCGTCCACCAAGCGCTGGTACATCGTGCACGCCTACTCCGGCATGGAGAAGGCGGTCGAGCGCAACCTGCGCGAGCGCATCGACCGCGCCGGCATGCAGGACAAGTTTGGCCGCATTCTGGTGCCCACCGAAGAGGTGGTGGAGCTGAAGAACGGCAAGAAGACGGTCACCGAACGACGCATCTACCCCGGCTACGTGCTGGTCGAGATGGACATGGCCGACGACACCTGGCACCTCGTCAAGCACACCAGCAAGGTCACCGGCTTCATCGGTGGCGCGCGCAACCGGCCGGCACCGATCTCCGAGGCGGAGGTCGACAAGATCGTCAACCAGATGAAGGAAGGCGTGGACAAGCCGCGGCCCAAGGTCCAGTGGACCGTGGGCGAGCTGGTGCGCGTCAAGGAAGGTCCGTTCACCGACTTCAACGGCGCCGTCGAGGACGTGAACTACGAAAAGAGCAAGGTCAAGGTCTCGGTGACGATCTTCGGTCGTGCCACCGGCGTGGAACTGGATTTCGCGCAGGTCGAAAAGATCTGACCTTGCCCACCTGAACCAAGGGTGCGCCGCCCCGACCCCGGCGCGCCTCTTTCACCAGGGTCGATAGACGAGGAGCCTGCCCCATAGGCAGGCGCTTGAACTCGAGGAGCCATTCATGGCAAAGAAGATCGTCGGCTTTATCAAGCTGCAGGTACCGGCCGGCAAGGCCAACCCGTCGCCGCCCATCGGGCCGGCACTCGGCCAGCGCGGCCTCAACATCATGGAGTTCTGCAAGGCCTTCAACGCCCAGACGCAGAGCTACGAGCCGGGGCTGAAGCTGCCGGTGGTGATCACCGCCTACGCCGACAAGTCCTTCACCTTCGTGCTCAAGTCGCCGCCGGCGACCGTGCTGCTGAAGAAGGCCGCCAAGATCGAGAAGGGTTCGGGCAAGGCGCACATCGAGAAGGTTGGCACCGTGACGCGCGCCCAGCTCGAGGAAATTGCCAAGACCAAGATCAAGGACCTCACCGCCGCCGACATGGACGCCGCGGTGAAGACCATCGCCGGCTCGGCCCGTTCGATGGGCCTCATCGTCGAAGGAGTCTGAACATGGCACAGCTCACCAAGAAGGCCAAGGCCCTGCAAGGCAAGGTCGAAACCACCAAGCTGTACCCGCTGGGCGATGCGCTGACACTGGTCAAGTCCTGCGCCACCGCCAAGTTCGACGAGTCCATCGACGTCGCCGTGCAGTTGGGCATCGACGCCAAGAAGTCCGACCAGGTCGTGCGCGGCGCCGTCGTCATGCCCAGCGGCACCGGCAAGACCAAGCGCGTCGCCGTGTTCGCCCAGGGCGCCAAGGCCGAGGAAGCCAAGGCCGCCGGCGCCGACATCGTCGGCATGGACGACCT
>CAYJOA010000320.1:0-2111 GCA_964371495.1 uncultured Rubrivivax sp. | reverse complement strand
GCACCGTGCCACCCGATGTCAGGAACTACCCGGTTCTGCCGCGCGGACTCCTAGGTCAACTTCGGTGCCGACGGCAGTGCCGCACCGGTGGCCGAATCAGCGGCTGGCACCTGCACCGCCCGCCGCGCTGCGGCGTGCGCCTCGAGCGCGCGGCGGAACTCGTCCTGCGCCTGTGCCGCCACCGGCGTTGCGCACTCGTAGCATGCGCCACTCATGCGATCGAACCAGCGGCAGCCGCACTCGTCGCAGGCGAGTTCTGGCGCACCGGACGGGTTCGTGAAAATCATCGACAGGCTCCCATGAACGCGAAACCGAGCGCATCGAGCAGTTCGTCGAAGCCGCGTTCCTCGAGCAGGCAGCGGCGCTTGAGCATGTAGCAGACGATGTGGCCGGAGCGGATGCCGGCGCGCAGTACCTCGAAGAGTGCGCCATCACCCGCCGTGCGAACCGCTGCCAGCGACTCGTCGTCTGCCGCCAGCACGATGTCTGCGGCGGCCGAGGAATAGCCTGCGAACGGCGCGATCCACGCCTCGACGCCGCGGGCGCCCGCCTCCCAGACGAGGATCTCGCCGGGTGCCGAGCGCGCGAGCAAGCCGATCCGCGCGCCCGGGGCCAGCGGCGCGAACAGCTCGTCATGGTGCGCGGCGGCCGAACGCCAGGCGCCGGCCGTCGGGAGCACGGTCGGCGTTGGCGCGGCGTCGGGCGGTGCTTCGTACCCGAGCGGCGCGGACGCACTCACAGCCTGACTCCCAGCCTGAAGCCGTCCTGGATGGCCTGCTCGAGCCCGCGCGGAATCAGTGCGTCGCCGACGCCATGCAGTTCGTCGACCATCCACTCGAACTCGTGCAACAGCGCATGGGCCGGAGCGGCGCCGGCGGCGAGGATGACGCTGTCGGCAGCGATGAAGCTCTCGACACCCTTGGCATTGCGCACCGTGACACCGTCTTCGGCCACCTTGACCACCACCGTCGAGGTCAGGCAGGCGATGCCCAGCTCCTCGACCCACGACGCATGGCGCCACTTGAAGGACGGCTTGACGTCGCCGGCGATGCGTTTCTCGGACTCGACGACGGTGACCGTGGCGTTGTCGCGCTTGCGCAGGGACTCGGCGACTGTCAAACCGACCTTGCCGCCACCGACCACGACGACACGCTGACCGACCTTGACGCGGCCGTGGGCAACGTCCAGCGCGTCGACCATCCTGTCCGATCCTTCGATGTGGGCGCTGCGGCCGCGGTCGAACGCGGCGCCCGCAGCGACCACGCAGACGTCGTACTGGTGCAGCACGCTGCGCATGAATTTGGCGTGCACCTCGGTCTTCAGCCGGACCTCGATGCCCAGCTTCTTCGAAACCGCCTCGTAGTGGGAGATCACCGACAGCAGGTCGTCGGGGCGTGCCAGGTCATTCACCGCGTACGCGTAGAGGTTGCCGCCGATCCGGTCCGCCTTGTCGAAGACGGTGACGTCGTGGCCGCGCTTGGCCGCCGTGATGGCGCACTCCATGCCGGCCGGACCGGCGCCGATGACCATGATCTTCTTCTTCACCGCCGCAGGCGTGACCTGGTACTCCGGCTCGACCTCGTGGCCCAGCGCCGGGTTCATCGTGCAGGTGTAGGGCAGGTCGCGGAACAGGCGCGACAGGCAGTTCAACGAACCGATGCAGCGACGCACCTCGTCGAGCCGGTCTTCGGCGGCCTTGTGCACCAGTTCCGGGTCGGCCAGCAGCGGGCGGCAGACCTCCCAGTAGTCGAAGATGCCGTCGCGCAGGCACTCGTCGGCCATGCGCGGGTCGGGCAGGCGGTTGCCGAAGGTGATCAGCGTGTCCGGGAACATCTTCTTCGCGCGCTCGGACAGGTAGTTCCAGTAGCCCGGCGGAATGTCGCGGCCGATCGACGATTCGGGCGCCTCCTGCCAGCCGACCGTGACGCTGATCATGTCGACACCCACGTCGACCGCCTGTTGCATCAGCTCGAAGCATTCGTCCTCGCTGTTGCCGCCCCAGCGGTCCATCAGCTCGGCGCCGTTGAGGCGCACGACGAGCGGGTGCTCGGGCGTCGCCTGCTTGATGCCGTCGATCAGCTCGCGCATGAAGCGGCCGCGGTTCTCGATCG
>CAYJOA010000319.1:0-2132 GCA_964371495.1 uncultured Rubrivivax sp. | reverse complement strand
TCATCGGCGGGTAGACCTGGGCGTCGCAGCCGGTGACGCGGTGGCCGGCCTCGCGCGCCAGCGCCGCCAGCCCGCCCATGAAGGTGCCGCAGATGCCGAGGATGTGGAGGTGCATGCGAAGATTCTAGGTTTGACCCCCGCGCCGGCAGGTCCTGGGCATTTGTTAGCGTCGCGGCATGCAAGTCGGCGGCTTCAACGGCATCCCCTGGATCGCGACGAATCCGTGGGCCTATCCTGCGCTGGAGGTGGTGCACATCGTGGGCATCGCGCTCCTGCTGGGCAACCTGGTGGCGCTGGAACTGCGCGTCTGGGGCGTGGCCGGCGAGCTGCCGCTGCGGCCGCTGGCGCGGCTGTCGCTGACGCTGTCGATGGCGGGTTTCGGCCTGCTGGCAATCAGCGGGCTGGCGATGTTCGCCGCCGCACCGGCCGAATTGCTGGCCAACCGGATCTTCACCGTCAAGATCGGTCTGGTCATGCTGGCCGGGCTCAACGCGGCGGCCTTGCACGCCCGCGGCGGCCTGGCGCGGGCCGACCGCCTGGCGCGCGCGCAGACCGTTCTTTCACTGGGGTTGTGGCTGGCCGTCATCATCTGCGGTCGCTGGATTGCATATTCCTGAACCCTGGCTGGAGGACACCGCCATGAACCGACGTCACGTGCTCGCCGGCACCGCGCTGCTGGCCCTGCGCCCGGCCTGGGCCCACCACGGCTGGAGCAGCTTCGATCAGGCGCGTCCGCTGTACCTGGATGGCCGCGCCGCGAAGGTGGCCTGGCGCAACCCGCACGTCGAATTCGAACTCGAACTGGCTCCCAACCCGAAGCTGCCGGCCGACCTGGCGACGCGGGCGCTGCCGGCGCAGACGGCGCCGGTCGACGGCGCCGCGCTGCTGAAGGCGGCCACGCTGCCGACACGCAAGGACCGGCGCTGGGAGATCGAGCTGGCACCCCTGTTCCGCATGCAGGCCTGGCAGGTGCCCGAGATCAGGGTCGGCGACAGCGTCGGCGTGCTCGGTTTCACCTTCGTCGGCGAGCAGGGGGCCGCCGTGCTGCGCGGCGAGTACGTCTTCGTCGGCGGCCGCGCCTACGGTTTGCGTTCTTCGCCGGCTTGACGGGCGGTCCAGGCCGGCGTTGCCGCCAGAGCGCTGCCGTGCGGTGCGGCAGCCGCAGGCTGGCCCTTCGTCGAGGGAGCAATGCGCGTCGGCTCCGGCGCCGCTGGCCACGCAGTGCCTAGAATCTCCCGCCTTCACCCCAGCCCAGGCCTGCATGACGTCCGGTCTCATCCGTATCCGCGGTGCGCGCCAGCACAACCTCAAGAACCTGGACCTGGACATCCGCACCGGCGAAATGACGGTGGTCACCGGGCCCAGCGGATCGGGCAAGAGCAGCCTGGTCTTCGACACGCTGTACGCGGAGGGCCAGCGCCGCTACGTCGAGACCTTCAGTGCCTACGCGCGGCAGTTCCTCGAGCGCATGGACCGGCCGGCGGTGGACCGCGTCGACGGCGTGCCGCCGGCGATCGCCATCGACCAGACCAACCCGGTGCGCACCAGCCGCAGCACGGTGGGCACGATGACCGAGCTCAACGACCACCTGAAGCTGCTGTTCGCGCGCGCGGCGCAGTTGTTCGACCAGAGCACCGCCTTGCCGGTGCGGCACGACACGCCCGAGACGATCTACGCCGACCTGCGGGACCGCGCAGCCGCGGCAGGGGATCCACGGCTGGTGTTCACGTTCCCGGTCGAGTTGCCCGCCGACACCAGCGCCGAGCAGCAGGCGCAGTGGCTGTCGGCCAGCGGCTTCACGCGCGTGCAGGCCGAACGCGTCGAGGGCAGCCGCAAGATCCTGGCCGTGGTGGCCGACCGGCTGCGCCTGGGCAACGCCGAGAAGGTGCGCGTGATGGAGGCCATCGAGCTGGCGCTCAAGCGCGGCAGCGGGCGGCTGGATGTCCATGTCCTGGCTCCCTCTCCCGCCCTGCGGGTGAGGGAGCAGGACGCGATCTGGCGCTATTCCACCGGCCTGCACTGCCCCGAAAGCGACCGCCGCTACGCCGACCCGCAGCCGGCGCTGTTCAGCTTCAACTCGGCCTACGGCGCCTGCGACACCTGCCGCGGCTTCGGGCGCGTCATCGGCGTCG
>CAYJOA010000318.1:0-2168 GCA_964371495.1 uncultured Rubrivivax sp. | reverse complement strand
GTCGCTCAAGCCGACGTGCCTACGGCACGCGGCTTAGCTCCAACGTTAGGCCGCATATGTCCGAACTTGCTGCTCTCGCCTATGTTTCAAGCGCGGCGAGCGACTTCACGGAGTCTGATCTTGAGGCGCTACTGCAAACAGCCCGCGACGAGAACGCACGCGGCGAATTGACCGGTGTACTCCTGTACCATGATCGAACATTTTTCCAGTATCTTGAAGGTCCCGAGCGAGAGTTGCAGACCGCGTACCAGCGGATCAAAGGATCTAGAAAGCACCACGGAATAATACAACTGTTCCTAAAAAGGATACCGCAGCGCGAGTTCAACGGCTGGAGAATGGGCTTTGCTTTCGCGCCTAGAAGTCTGATTCTTCAGTTGTCAAATATCGAATGGACCGAGATAGTATCCACGAGCGCCGAGAAGCCTGAGAGGCCCGTGGGAATGACGCTACTTCTTGAGTTCTGGAGGAGTTCTACTCGCTAACATCCGAGCGAAATGCGGCCTAACCCCTCGTTCAAGCGGAGAGCCAACGGCATGCCACCCAGGCCGCGCGCCGCAGTGGTCAATCTTGCATCGCGCGGCCTGGGCGTCATGCCGTCGTCTCCCGCTTAACTCGAACGTTAGGCCTCGCATGAAGCACCTTCTCGTGGCTGCCCTGGTTTCTGTTGCCACCGTGGCCGGCGCTCGAGACCTGTCGGTAGTCCTTCACAACGCCGGAACCACTGACGTAGTCGTAGAGGATCAGAACAAGCTTGCCGTTGCCGAGCTGCTACCCGGCCAATCCTCTCAAGTGAGGTTCGTTCAGCCTCAGTGGCTGAAGCTCGGTCAGGAGGTCTATCGCTTTGACGTCACGCCGATCTATCGCCTCCCGAGAACGAACGCCCCGCCGGTCATCCAACTTAGAAGCGACGGCAAGCTGTACTTGATGCCAAGCGGAGTGACAGAAGTGGGAACAAAGCCTCCGCGCCAGCCGAAGGGGTTCCCCATCAGGCACTCGAAGAAGATCGATCTAACATGAGCATCTACGTAAAGCGAGCCGCGCTGGCACAGCAAGCATCGGCGTCCGCCGCCCCATCACTCATGGCATTCTCCAGCATCTGCCGAGCAAGGCCTAACCCCTCGTTCAAGCGGAGCGCCAACGGCAGGCCACCAAGCCCGGTCTGGCGGTACGCGGTACATTTTCGCCAGCCCGGGCTTGGCGTCCTGCCGTCGTCGCCCGCTTAACTCGAACGTTAGGCCTCACAAACCACCCCCGTCATGACCCGTCGCATTGCAGTCGCCCAGATCACCATGCGCTGGACCACGGCCGAGAACATGGGCGCAATCAGCGCCGCGATGGCGCTGGCAAGAGTCCACGGAGCCGAACTCTGCGGATTCTCGGAACTGGCGGTTACTGGCTTCCATCGCCAGATTGCGCGCGAAGCCAGGCCTGAGGTCGTCGCACCTGCTGTGCAGGAACTTCACGCGTACGCAGGCAGTCTTGGCCTCGGAATCGCCGTAGGCGCACCAACCTTTGCAGATGATGGTGCCCGATTCAACTCGCACCTGCTCATCAACGAACGAGGAGAGACCGCGGCCGTTGTATCCAAACGCGGGCTCACAGACCCCGAAGCCACATTCTTCGCCCGTGGCTCGTCTAGACCAATAGGTCTACTACAAGGCCTTCGCTGTTCCGCAGTCATCTGCCGCGAGGTATGCGATCTTGAACTTGTCGCCGCCGAACTCCCACCTGGAACCGTGGACATGATCTTTGTGCCTGGCGCCTTGCGCCAGGATCCAGAGAAGCCGAGAACGGACCCGCCTGAGTATGTCCGTGACATTCAGCGCCTTGCATCAGCTACACGCGCACACGTAATTCAGACGAATTGGCCGAACGCACTCAATCGTCCGGAAGAGAGCGTGGACGGTGGCGGAAGCTGTGTCGCCAACCCGGACGGAGAGCTGCTCTTCCGTCTGCCGAGTCAGGCTCCTGGTGTAGCCATCTTTACGCTTGGGGCGCACCAATACGACTGGTATGCGCAGTGAGGCCTAACCCTTCGCTCAAGCGGACGCATTGCGGCATGCCACGCATGGCCGTCATTTCATTCTGGGCCATGCGCGTCCTGCCGCAATGCGCCGCTTAGCTCAAACGTTAGGCGAACAATGCACTGCCCGCGTTCATGCAGTTGA
>CAYJOA010000317.1:0-2179 GCA_964371495.1 uncultured Rubrivivax sp. | reverse complement strand
GCGCCGGTCTCGCGCATCGTCTTGATGACCTGGTCCAGGCTCACGAAGTGCGTGCCGTCGCCGCGCAGCGCCATGCGCGCGGCGTTGATGGCCTTCACCGCGGCGATGGCGTTGCGTTCGATGCAGGGGATCTGCACCAGGCCGCCGACGGGGTCGCAGGTCAGGCCCAGGTGGTGCTCCATGCCGATCTCGGCGGCGTTCTCGGCCTGCTCGGGCGTGCCGCCCATCACCGCGCACAGTGCCCCCGCGGCCATGCTGCAGGCCACGCCCACTTCGCCCTGGCAGCCGACCTCGGCGCCGCTGAGGCTGGCGTTTTCCTTGTACAGGATGCCGATCGCCGCGGCGGTGAGCAGGAAGTCGACGACGCCGGCGTCCGACGCGCCGGGAGCGAAGCGCGTGTAGTAGTGCAGCACCGCCGGCACGATGCCCGCCGCGCCGTTGGTCGGTGCGGTGACGACGCGGCCGCCGGCGGCGTTTTCCTCGTTCACGGCCAGCGCGTACAGGTTGACCCAGTCCAGCACCTGCAGCGGGTCGCGCAGGGCCTGCTCGGGCTGCGCCGCGAGCGCTTCGCGCAGCCCCTTGGCGCGCCGCCGGACCTTGTAGCCGCCGGGCAGCACACCGGCAGTGCGGCAGCCGCGCTCGACGCAGTCCTGCATCACGCGCCAGATCTTCAGCAGGCCGGTGTCGATGTCTTCGTCGCTGCGCCAGTGCCTCTCGTTGCGGCGCATGACTTCGGCGATCGAGCCACCGAGCTCGCGGCAACGCCGCAGCAGCTCGTCACCGCTGTGGAAGGGCAGCGGCAGCGCCGTGGTGTCGGGTGCGATCACTCTCTGGCGCGCGCCGTCGGCAGCGACTTCCTCGCTGACGACGAAGCCGCCGCCCACCGAGTAGTAGATGCGGCCGGACAGCTCGGCACCCGCGGCGTCGAAGGCGCTGAAACGCAGGCCGTTGGCGTGGAACGGCAGGGTCTCGCGGCGGTGGAACTCGAGGTCGTCCTTCTCGACGAAGGCCACGCCGTGCCGGCCGAGCAAGGCCAGCCGGCCGCTGCCGCGGATGGCCGCCAGCAGCGCCGGCACGGCGTCGACGTCGACCGTGTCGGGTTCGAACCCGGACAGGCCCAGCAGCACCGCCTTGTCGCTGCCGTGGCCCTTGCCGGTGGCGCCCAGCGAGCCATACAGCTGCGACCGCACCCGCGCCGTGCGCTCCAGCAGCCCGTCGTGGGCCAGGCGCAGCGCGAACAAACGCGCCGCGCGCATCGGCCCCACGGTGTGCGAACTGCTGGGCCCGATGCCGATCTTGAAAAGGTCGAAGACGCTGACGGCCATGGCAGCGATGCTATCGACCGATCGGCCGATGTGGCCCATTCGTGCGCGGGTGCACCAAGTTGGCGCTGACGGCCCCACGAAGTGGCATTGGCGCCTGGCCAGTCCTGCACCAAACGGGCACGCAACTTGCGGGTTTGGTGCGCATGACGATGTGCATGGTGCGCGTCGTCGGCATGCGGCGGCAGCCCGGGGGGAGACAGCGATGGACCAGGTCAGGCAGGGCACCGACGCCCTGTTCATCTTGCTCGGCGCGATCATGGTGCTGGCCATGCATGCCGGCTTCGCGTTCCTGGAGTTGGGCACGGTGCGCAAGAAGAACCAGGTCAACGCGCTGGTGAAGATCCTGGTCGACTTCGCGGTCTCGACGGTCGTCTACTTCCTGGTCGGCTACACGGTGGCCTACGGCGTGAGCTTCTTCAGCGGCGCCGAGACGCTGGCGCAGAAGAACGGCTACGAGCTGGTCCGCTTCTTCTTCCTGCTGACCTTCGCCGCCGCCATCCCGGCCATCGTCTCCGGCGGCATTGCCGAGCGCGCGCGCTTCGGCCCGCAACTGGTGGCCACGGCGGTGATCGTGGGCCTCGTCTACCCGCTCTTCGAGGGCGTGGTCTGGGGCGGCAAGTTCGGCGTCCAGGCTGCCATCAAGGACTTGACGGGCAGCGAGTTCCACGACTTCGCCGGCAGCGTGGTGGTGCACACCGTCGGCGGCTGGATCGGCCTGACCGCCGTGCTGCTGCTGGGCCCGCGCCTGAACCGCTACCGCAAGGACGGCGGCATCAGCGCGCATCCACCGTCGAGCATCCCGTTCCTGGCCCTCGGCGCCTGGGTGCTGGCGGTGGGATGGTTCGGCTTCAACG
>CAYJOA010000316.1:0-2181 GCA_964371495.1 uncultured Rubrivivax sp. | reverse complement strand
CCGATGCAGACGTTGTTGGTGGCGCCCATCGGATCGATCTGCGCCGGGCGCATGAACTCGGTCCAGCGCGGCCGGCCGCCGATGAAGATCGTCGGCATGACCATCAGGTTGATCTGCATGTAGTCGAGCCACATCTCGGCCCGCGGCACGGTGTCAAACTCGTCGTGGCCGAGCGTCAGGGTGCGCGTTCCCGACATTAGCGAGTTACCGTTCGGGCACAGGCTGGTGCAATTCGGCGCGTGGGTGTGCTTGGCCAGCATGTAGGCGGCGGTCGGCATGAACGTGCCGATGCCCTCGGCGAGGAAGTCGCCGTCCTCGATCAGGTGCGCCATCGTCGCGACCATCTGGTCGGTCTGCATGCGCTCGCGCGCCGACAGGCGCAAATCGGACGCCGGGCGCGGCGTTGCGGCGCTCACGCCAGAGCCCCCTGTGCTGCGCTGTTCGCGATCGCGTCGGCGAGCCAGCGCGGCCACGCTGCCGGGTCGGCCGCGGCATCGGCGTAGTCGAGGACTGCGGCGACGTCCAGGCGGTGGTGCGGCACGCACGAGGTCGGGAGGCTGCCGCCCGGGGCCTCGACGACGTGCGTCACGAAGACGCCGCTCAGCTGCACGCCGCCCATGGCGCGCAGTTCGGCGGTCTCGACGATGCGCTCGGTGGTGACGATCGTGACGTCGGCGGCGGTGACGAAATGAGGATCGAGTGCGAGCTGCCCCTTGAGGTGGCAGTTGCCGTGGCGGTCGGCGGCCGTCGCATGGACGATCGCGACGTCGCAGTGCAGCGCGGGAACCGCGATCAACGACGTGCCCGTCAACGGACAGGTGAAGGTCTTCAGGTCCGGGCGCACGCGCAGCAGGTCGGTGCGCGCGAGGTCGCCGCGCATCGGCAGGAACGGCACCCGCATCGTCGCGGCCTGTACCGCGTAGCTCAGCGTGTACTCGGTCTCTTCGACGATTTCGAGCGTACCCTGCTGCACGCCCCGTGTGAAATGCGGCGCAAAGCCGACGACCTCGAGGCCGACGTAGCAGCTGCGCACCCGGCGCACGCAGCCGGCGCCGATCAGCAGGTCGGTTTCGAGCCCGCCGGTGAGCGAGACGAGCTCGAGCCCGGCACGGCCGGCCGCTGCCAGCGCCAGCGCGGCGGCGACCGGGCGGCGGTAGAGCGTCATGCCGCCGAAGGCGACGCGGTGGCCGTCGCGAACCGCAGCCAGCGCTTCGCCCAGCCCCGCGCGCCTGTCGACGCTCAGTTCAGGCCCAGCCATTCGGTCACGATGCCCCACTTGCCGTCCTTGGCGCGCATGAAGGCGGCCGACTGGCTGCCGGCGTGGTTCGTGCTCGTGAAGGTGATGGGACCCATCATGCCGGTGTTGAAGCCGTTGAGCTTCTCGAGCTCGGCGACGATCTTCTCGCTCGTCGGTTCGCCCTGGACACGCTTGAGTGCCTCGACGAAGATCAATGCGGCGTTGTAGCCGTGCATGCTGTACGTGGTCGGCGTGGTCTTCGGCAGGTACTTCTTCTGGCGGGCCAGGAATTCGGCGACCTGGGGCTTGGTCGAGTCGAGCGGCTCCATCACCGCGACCGCGATCGCGCCGTCGACGAGCTGCTGCCCGGCGAGCGTGAACGTCTGCGGGTCGCCAAGCGCGTTGTGGCCGCTGAACTGCGGCTTCCAACCCATCTTGGCCGACTCCTTCATGATCAGCGCGGCGTCGCGCGGGATGCCGAAGAACACCACGTCTTCCACGCCGGCCTGCCGCGCCTGCGCGACGACGCCGCTGAAGTTGGTCGAGCCGCGGTCGAACGGCAGCTTGGTCAGCGGGACGCCGTTCTTCTTCATCCGTTCTTCGAAACCGATCACGGCGTCTTGACCGAAGTCGTCGTTCTGGTAGATCACCGCGATCTTGTTGCGCTTGAGCTGCTTCGTCAGGTATTCGCCGAGCAGGCTCGCCTGGACCCGGACTTCAGGCAGCGTCGTGAAGACGTAGCGCTTGTTGGGCGTCGTCAGGGTGTGGCTGAACGCGTAGGGGGCGAACAGCGGAATCTTGCGTTCTTCGACATACGGAACCATCGCCGCGTTGCTCGGCGTGCCGACCGGCGACACCAGCGCGATGACCTTGTCCTGCTCGATCAGCTTCTTGGCCGAGGCGACGGCGCGCATCGGCTCGTAGCCGTCGTCTTCCGAGATGAA
>CAYJOA010000315.1:0-2195 GCA_964371495.1 uncultured Rubrivivax sp. | reverse complement strand
TGAAGTCGTAGTCGATCAGCAGCGGCGCGTGGTCCGAGAAGCGCTGGTCGAGGTAGATCGACTCGCGCCGCGCCAGCGCCGCCAGGCCTGGCGTTGCCAGGTGGTAGTCGATGCGCCAGCCCACGTTCTTGGCCCAGGCCTGGCCGCGGTTGCTCCACCACGTGTACTGCTCGGGATGCGGGTTGAGCTGGCGAAACACGTCGACCAGGCCGCCCTGTGTCAGCAGCCTCGTCATCCACGCGCGCTCCTCGGGCAGGAAGCCGCTGTTCTTCTGGTTGCCACGCCAGTTCTTGAGGTCGATCTCGTGGTGCGCGATGTTCACGTCGCCCAGGAGGATGAACTCGCGTTCGGCCTTGAGCTTCATCAGGTGCGGGTACAGCCGCGCCAGGAAGCGGAACTTGGCCGCCTGGCGCTCTTCGCTGCTGGAGCCGCTGGGGAAATAGCAGCTGATGATGCTGAGCTTGCGGCGCGCGGTGTCGAACCGGGTCTCGACCCAGCGGCCCTCGGCGTCGAACTCCTTGCTGCCGATGCCGGTGATCACGGCACTGGGCGAGCGCTTCGTGAACAGCCCGACGCCCGAATAACCCTTTTTCTGGGCGAAGTGGAAGTGCCCCTGCAGCCCGGCCACGCGGTCCAGGCGGCCGGCGATGTCTTCGGCCTGGGCCTTGACCTCCTGGACCCCCATACAATCTGCGGCTGCGCTTTCGGCCCAGGCGACCAAGCCCTTGCTGGCCGCTGAACGGATCCCGTTGACGTTGAGCGTGACGAGTCTGAAACCCAAAGGAAGCCCCTTCGCATGACGGCCGCACCGACACCGCAGCGCAACCCGGGCCTGGCGCAGGAGTTCGTGCAGTTTGCGGTGCAGGCCGGCGTGCTGCGCTTCGGCGAGTTCAAGACCAAAGCCGGGCGCCTGTCACCCTACTTTTTCAACGCCGGCTTCTTCGACGACGGCGCCAAGCTGGGCCGCCTGGCGGAATTCTACGCACGCCGACTGCTCGCGGCCGACCTGCCCTTCGACATGATCTTCGGCCCCGCGTACAAGGGCATCACGCTGGCTGCGGCCCTGGCGGTGGAGCTGGCGCGGCGCGGCCGCAACCTGCCCTTCGCCTACAACCGCAAGGAAGCCAAGGACCACGGCGAAGGCGGCGTCCTTGTCGGCGCAAAGGTGGCCGGGCGCGTTCTCATCATCGATGACGTCATTTCCGCAGGCACCTCGGTGCGCGAATCGATCGCGATGATCACGGCCGCCGGCGCCCAAGCCTGCGGCGTGGCGATCGCGCTCGACCGCCAGGAACGCGCCACCGACGGCGGCCAGGATGCGCCCTGGAGTGCGGTGCAGTACGTCACGCAACAGCTGCAACTGCCGGTGGCGGCGATCGCGACCTTGGACGACCTGCTGCAGTACCTGAACGCCGCCAGCGACCCGGCGCTGGGTGCCTACGCCGGGCCGGTGCGGGCCTACCGCGAACGCTACGGCGTGTGATGGTGGGCCATCCCGTGCTGCCGCTCGGCGCGAAACGGTTCCTGGTCCTGGCCCTGTGCTCGTGGGCGGCTGCCTCGTGGAGCCAGGCGCCCGCCAAGCCGCCCACGGGCATCTACGCCTGCATCGACGACAAGGGGCGCCGCATTACGTCCGACCGCCCGATTCCCGAGTGCATCCACCGCGACCAGCAGGTGCTCAACCGCGACGGCTCGGTGCGCATGGGCGTGCCGCGCACGCTGACCGCCGACGAACGCGCCGAGCGCGAGGCCCGCGAGCTCGCGGCCGCCGAGGCGCGTGCCGCCCAGGCCGACGCCGTGCGGCGCGATCGCAACCTGATGGCGCGTTACCCGAACGAGGCGGCGCACAACCGCGCCCGCGAGGCGGCGCTGGACACCGTGCGGGTGGCGATCCGGGCGTCCGAGGCGCGCCTGCAGTACCTGGCCGCGGAAGGCAAGCCCTTGCGCGACGACGCCGAGTTCTACAAGGGCAAGCCGCTGCCGGCCAAGCTCAAGGCAGCCATCGACGCCAACGAGGTGGCGGTCGAGGCGCAGCGCGCGGCCAGCGCCAACCAGGAAGCCGAACTCGGCCGCATCAACCAGCTGTACGACGCCGAACTCGAGCGCCTGCGCCGGCTGTGGTCGGGCGCGGCGCCCGGCTCGCTGGGGCCGCTGGCGGCCAACGGCGGCCCCAGCAGCCCGGCCAAGCGCGCGGC
>CAYJOA010000314.1:0-2216 GCA_964371495.1 uncultured Rubrivivax sp. | reverse complement strand
TGGATCAGGATGGCCGCACTCTCGGTCATCACGCTGCCGTCGTCGAACTGCAGCGTCGGCACCTGGCACAGCGGGTTGGCGCGCCGCAGTTCGTCCAGCGCCGAGTCGGGCTCCCAGCTGGCCGCGCGCAGCACTCGGTAGGGCACGCGGCAGCGATCGAGCGCGATCTCCAACGCTGCCGAGCCGGAGCCGGTTGATCCGAACAGGGTCCACATGGCCGGCAGTGTAGCCACCCACCGTGCGCCCGAAGGCCGCCTTGCGGCGACAATCGGCGCCATGCTGAGCCTGCCGCCGCTGATCCTGGCTTCCACGTCGCGCTACCGCAGCGAACTGCTCGAACGCCTGCGCCTGCCCTTCCTGGTGGTGGCGCCCGAGGTCGACGAGACCCCGCTGCCCGGCGAGGCGCCGGCAGCGCTGGCGCAACGCCTGGCGCTGGCCAAGGCCCGCGCGGTGGCGGCGCTGCACCCGCAGGCGGTGGTGATCGGCGCCGACCAGGTCGCCGACCTCGACGGCCAGCCCCTGGGCAAGCCCGGCACGCACGAACGCGCGGTGGCGCAGCTGCAGCGGCTCAGCGGCCGGCAGGCCGTGTTCCATACCGCCGTGGCGGTGGTACGAGCCGACACCAGCTTCGAGGAAGTGACGCTGGCCCCCGTGACGGTGCACTTTCGCACGCTGGGCGGCGCCGAGATCGAACACTACCTGCGACTGGAAGAGCCGTACGACTGCGCCGGCAGCGCCAAGTGCGAGACGCTGGGCATCGCACTGCTGGAGGCGATCGACAGCGACGACCCGACCGCGCTGGTCGGCCTGCCGCTGATCCGCACCAGCCGCATGCTGCGCGACGCCGGCATCGACGTGCTGCGCGTCTGACCGCCAGGCCGAGCCGTTGGGAGGCGCGATGACGGGCACGCTGCTGCTGATGCCGGCGCCGCTGGACCTGGGCGCCGACGACACGCCGCTGGCCGACGTGCTGCCGCGCGGTGTCATCCGGCGCGCCGCCGGCCTGGGCCACTGGGCGGCCGAAGACGCGCGCAGCGCGCGTGCGCTGCTCAAGCGCATGCACGCCATCGAGCCGCTGGCGCTGCCGCTGCAGGCCATCCGCATCACCGAACTGCCGCGTCCTCGCAAGGGCAGCCACGAGCCGGTGCCGGCGGCCGCCTGGCACGCCCTGCTGCAGCCGGCTCTGGACGGCCACGACCTAGGCTTGTTGTCGGAGGCCGGCCTGCCCGCCGTGGCCGACCCCGGCGCGGCACTGGTGGCGGCCGCGCACGCGGCCGGCGTGCCGGTGCTGCCGCTGCCCGGCGCGAGCGCCCTGCTGCTGGCACTGGCCGCCAGCGGGTTGAACGGTCAGAGTTTCGCCTTCGTGGGTTACCTGCCGCAGGAAGCGCCGCTGCGCACGGCGCGCATCCGCGAACTGGAGGCCCTGTCACGCCGTATCGGACAGACGCAGTTGATGATCGAGACGCCCTACCGCAACGCCGCGCTGCTGGGCGCGCTGCTGGGCGCGCTGGCGCCTGCCACGCGGCTGTCGGTGAGCTGTGGGCTGACACTGGCAGGCGGCTGGACGCGCAGCGATGCGGTGGCGGGCTGGCGCGCAAGGCCGGCACCCATGCCCGACCGCTGGCCGGCGGTTTTCTGCCTGCTCGCTGCGTGAGTGCCGCGACGGCACCCCGCGGTCAGCCCCCCAGCAGCGAAGCAACCTTCTTCTTGACCCTGATGTTGGGCAGCGGGCCGCGCGCGGGCGCCGGCGCGGCGGCCGGGGCGGTGTCGTCCGCGGCCGTGGCCGGGGCCGCCGCAGACGGCTCGTAGGGCTTGTCGAAGATCGGGTCACCCGGCGGCGACGCGCGGCGCGGCCGCTCGTAGGCCGCGGCGGGGCCAGCCGGCCGCACCCAGGCTGCCGACTCGCGGGGCGCGTCGTCCTCGTCGCGACGCCGCAAGCGCCGCGGGCGCTCGTCTTCCAGTTCGAAGGGTTCGATCTCGAGTTTCTTCTTGAGCAGCTTTTCGATCTCGCCCACCAGGCGCAGATCGTCGCGGGCCACCAGCGTCACCGCCAGGCCGGAGGCGCCGGCGCGCCCGGTGCGGCCGATGCGATGCACGTAGTCTTCGGCGTGGAAAGGCACGTCGAAGTTGAAGACCGCAGGCAGGTCGGCGATGTCCAGCCCGCGCGCGGCCACGTCGGTGGCCACCATCAGGTCGACCTCGCCGGCCTTGAAGGC
>CAYJOA010000313.1:0-2220 GCA_964371495.1 uncultured Rubrivivax sp. | reverse complement strand
GACGACCAGAATCACAATCTGGGACTCTACCAACTGAGCTACAGCCACCGCAGAGCCGTCAAGTATAGCCCGCGCCCTGCCTGCACCAAGCCGCCCGCTCAGCGGCCAGGGGCCGACGCGGCGTCCGCCACGGCCGACGCCGCCGCTTTGACGTCGACCTTGAAACGCTTTCTCAGTGCGCCCAGGTAGGCGTCGGCCTCGGCCGCCGCCCACGACTGCGCGTACTGCAGTTGCAGCGGGCCGTCGCCGCCGGGCGTGGGCTCGCGCGGCAGCACCTGGGTGACACGCATAACGACATAACCCTGTGCGCCCAGATCGACGCTCGTCAGCGCCGGCAGCTTGCTGGCGTCGGCGCGCAGCACGGCGTCGACCACCGGCGCGGGCAGGCCCTGCGTCTGCGACCGCGAGATCGTCAGCACCATGGGCAGTGCTTCCGCAGGTGCCTGGCGCAGCGCGTCCAGCCGGGCCTGGCCTTCCTTGCGCGCCAGCGCGGCGCTCTGCTCGTCGAGCAGGCGCGCACGCACGGCCTCTTGCACTTCGGCCAGCGGCCGCGTGCGTGCCGGCGTGTACTCGACGACGCGCGCCGACGCGAGCTGGTTCGGCCCGACCTCCACGGCGTCGGTGTTGCGCTTGTTACGCAGCGAGTCGGCGCTGAACACGGCCTGCAGCAGCTTGGCGGAGGCCAGCGCGCCGGTGGCGTCGGCGGCCGGCGTGCGTTGCACGGTGGCGGTCTTCTTCTCGAGCTTGAGCTTGTCGACCACCGCCTGCAGGCTGTCGGATTGTTCGTACACGGTGTTCGTGAACTGCTCGGCCACCTCGGCCCAGCGGCGTTGCGCGAGCGACTTGCGGACCTCGGCCTCGATCTCGGCGCGCACTTCTTCGAAGGTCTTCTTCTGGCCGCCGCGCTGACCGGTGAGCATGATGACGTGATAGCCGAAGTCGCTTTCGACGACGTTGCTGATCTCGCCGCTTTTCATCGCGTAGACGGCATCCTCGAAGGGCTTGACCATGGCGCCACGGCCGAAGTAGTCGAGGTCGCCGCCACGCTCGGCCGATCCCGGGTCCTGCGAGTTCTTGCGCGCCACTTCGGCAAACGAGGCCGGGTTCTTGCGCACCTCGGCGAGCAGCGCCTCGGCACGCTCGCGCGCCTTGCGGCGTTCGGCGGCAGGCAGGTCGGAGCCGGCGTTGACGAGGATGTGGCTGGCGCGCCGCTCCTCGGCCACGGTGTAGCGGCTGGCGTTCTCGGCGTAGTAGGTGCGCAGGTCTTCCTCGGGCACGGCCACGCTCCTGGCCAGCGGTTCGATGTCCAGCACCACGTACTCGATGACGGCCTGCTCGGGCGCCTGGAAGCGTGCCTCGTTGGCCTTGTAGTGGGCCTCGACCTCGGCGTCGGTCGGGGCGACGCGGGCGCGGTAGGCGGCCGGGTCGAAACGCTGCAGCTGCACTTCGCGGCGCTGCAGCAGCGGGTCGATGGCCGCCGCCGCAATGCTCGCCGGCGCCAGCGGCGTCTGCGTGATGCCGGCCAGCACCTGCTGCATCGCGAAGTCCTGCCGCAAGCGCTGGTCGAACATCTCCGGCGTCAGGCCCTGCGCGGCGAGCAGCTCGCGGTTGATGCGGCCGTCGGGCCCGCGCAGGCCGGCGAACTGCGGGTCGTTGTCGAACAGCATCGCCATGCGTGCGACGCTGGGAAAAAGCTGCAACTGCTGCGCCGCCGCCAGCAGCACGCGTTCACGCACCATGGCGTCGAGCGTTTCACGCCTGACCTGCGGCGAGTCCAGGAACTGCGCGTCGATGTCCGGCGACTGCCGGCGCACGCGTTCGACATTGCGGGCGTGCGCGGCGTCCCATTCGGCGCGCGTGATGGCCACGCCATCGACCTTGGCCACCGTCTCGTTGCCGGCTTCCGTGAACCTCGAATAACCCTGCACGCCGAAGAACACGAACGACGGCACGATCAGCAACAGCAGGAAGCCGAGCACCACGCGGGTGTGAGTGCGGACAAAGTCGAACATGGAACGGGACCTCGGGGAACGGGCTCGAGCCGGCACACGGCGTCACGGAGCCCAAGAACGAGGCGAACCGTGGTTCGCCTGGATACGCTGCGGCCGGCAGGCGGGCCGCACGAACACGCGGCACCAGCCACAAAGGCGGGCCGTGGATTCTAGCCGAGGTGGTGGGTGCTGACGGGTTCGAACCGCCGACCTACGCCTTGTAAGGGCG
>CAYJOA010000312.1:0-2229 GCA_964371495.1 uncultured Rubrivivax sp. | reverse complement strand
TCAGAACCCCAGGCTGGCCAGCAGGTCGTCGACCTCGCCCTGGTTGGTGACGACGTCCGGGCGGCCGGTGGCATCGACGACGGGGCCGGGCAGGACGCTGGTCTCGTGGCGGGAGCCCAGCTCGGCCGGCGCGGCCTGCAGCAGCAGCTTGACCAGGCTGTCCTCGAGGTCGATGGCCAGCGCCACCACCGCGGTCACGACCTGGCCGGTGAGGTCATGGAAGTCCTGCGCCAGCATGATGTCGGTGAGGATGGCGTCGGTGCGGGCCGCACCGGCTTCGATCTGGCCGGCCAGGCTCGTCGCGGAGGCGGCGGCCGCTGCCGGGCCCGCGGCGGCCGGCTCGAGCTGGGCCAGCTGCCGCGCCGCGGCGGCGATGCCGGTCTGTTCCAGCTTGGCCAGGTCCACCGCGTTGAGCACCTTGTCGGCCGCCTCGCCGGTCTTGCGCGCGATGTAGCTCAGCCGGCTGCGCGCGTCGGGCAGGCCGTCCACGGCGTGCTGCAGCTTGGGCATCACGCCCAGCTGGTTCAGCGTGTCGTGCAACTGGCGCGTGATCAGCCCCAGTTGCTGGAACACCTCCGGGGAGGTGGCGGGCGATGTCGGGGGCAACTCGTTCATGTTCATGATGGGAAGTGTCCGGTGGCACGCTCAGGCCGTGGCGGCGAGCTTTTGCATGATCTTCTGCACCTTCTCTTCCAAGGTGGCCTTGCTGAAGGGCTTGACGATGTAGCCGGCCGCGCCGCTCTGCGCCGCCAGCACGATGTCCTCCTTGCGCGCCTCGGCCGTGACCATCAGCACCGGCAGGTGCTGCAAGCCGGGGTCGGACTTGACCGCCTTGAGCAGGTCGAAGCCGTTCATGTTGGGCATGTTGATGTCGGAGACCACGAAGTCGTAGCGCTGACCCTTGAGCATGCGCAGCGCCACGACCCCGTCCTCGGCCTCGTCGGCATTGCTGCAGCCCATCTCCTTGAGCAGCCCGCGCACGATGCGGCGCATGGTGGAGAAGTCGTCGACGATCAGGAACTTCAGTTGAGTAGGGTCGCTCACGGCGTTCCTCAGGTGTATAGGCTTGTCCGGCATATCGGAAGGCCAGCGGGGAAGTTGAGAGTGCCCGCCAATTGGATTCGAATTGCCCGCCATATCCCGGCTTTGCACGCGCGCGGCAACGGGATACTGCGCTCGAGCCCCTCGAGCCGAGCCTGTTCCGTGCTCGACGCCACCCTTCGCACACGCCCGCCCCCATGAACCAAGTTCTGTCCCAAGACGAGGTCGATGCGCTACTGCAGGGCATTTCAGGCGAAAGCCAGAAGCTCGACCCCGAGGAGCAGTCCACCGACGGCATCCGCGACTACAACCTGGCCAACCAGGAGCGCATCGTGCGCGGGCGCATGCCGACCATGGAAATCATCATGGAGCGCTTCGCCCGCAACATCCGCATCGGGCTGTTCAACCTCATCCGGCGCAGCCCCGAGGTCTCCATCGGCGACCTGGAGGTGCAGAAGTACAGCGCCTTCCTGCGCAAGATCGTGGTGCCGACCAATTTCAACATCGTCAGCGTGCGGCCCTTGCGCGGCTCCGGGCTGATCGTGTGCGAGCCCACGCTGGTGTTTGCCGTCATCGACGCGCTGTTCGGCGGCACCGGCAAGTTCCAGACCCGCATCGAGGGGCGCGACTTCTCGGCCATCGAGCAGCGCGTCATCACGCGGCTGGTGGAGGTCGTGACCACCGAATACGCCAAGGCCTGGCAGGGCATCTACCCGCTGCAGCTGGAGTACCAGCGCTCGGAGATGCAGCCGCAGTTCGCCAACATCGCCACGCCCAGCGAGATCGTGGTCAGCACGAGCTTCGTGCTGGAGATCGGCGACATCACCGGCAGCATCCACTTCTGCATCCCGTATTCGACGCTGGAGCCGATCCGCGACGTGCTGTACTCGACCTCGCAGGGCGATGCCACCGAGCCCGACCGGCGCTGGATCACGCTGCTGTCGGGCCAGATCCAGGCCGCCGACGTCGAGCTGGTGGCCGAGCTGGCGCACGCGCCGGCCACCGTCGAGCAGTTGCTGGCGTTCAAGGCCGGCGACTTCATCGAGCTGGACCTGAACAAGGTCATCCAGACCAAGGTCTCCGGCGTGCCGCTGTTCGACTGCCACTACGGCACCTCCAACGGCAAGTACGCGCTGAAGGTCAACCAGTGGCTGGCCGGCTCCGCCGTCGGCTGGCTGGATGCGGCGC
>CAYJOA010000311.1:0-2298 GCA_964371495.1 uncultured Rubrivivax sp. | reverse complement strand
GTGCCTGTTGCGGCGACCGTTCGATCTCTACGACGATCTCGCCGGCACTAACCGAAGGGTTAGCCGCCGCTACAGCTTGAATCGAGTTGACCACGGCCTCGAACAACGGCATGAGCCCATGGGTTCGCGGCAGGGGAGTGTTTCTCAACCTGCCGGCGAGGAACGTGTTCATGCTCATCGATGGCGACCCTTATAGCGGCTGGCGTACGTCTCAACACGGCGAGTATGTGGTTTTATACAGCCTTTTGCAATTGGCGGAACGCACTTGGCAGAGGGCAAGTCTAGTTGGCGCCCTACAGCGAGGCACCCGCGCTGCAACCCGCACGGAGGGGACGACTGCGGGCGGGGTTGGGGCTCGCGCCCTCGGGGCAGCGCCCCGAAGAGAGCGGCACGCCGTGTGCCCCGGCGCACATGCCCTGGGGCGCACGGCCAACCTCAAACCTGCATCGTGATGAGCGCCACCCGAACGCAGGTGCCTTCGCCCTTGAAGGTGTCGGCCGGCAGCTCCTCCCACTCGCCACCGCGAGCCTCGACCATCGGGCGAAGGCTGGCACTCTGCCGGGGACCGTTCGCGCACAAGGCCACCAGGCGGCCGCCAGGCTTCAACATCCTCAGCGCATGGGTGATGTGCGCGATGTCTGCACCCTGCGCGAAAGGCGGGTTCATCAGCACCGCATCGAACAAGCCCAGATCTCCGGCATCTGCGCTGCACATCAGAAAGTCTGCGCACCGCACCGTGGCAGCCAGGCCTGAGCAAGCCAGACGCGCCGCAAGTGCGGCGTTCACCTCGACGGCCACCACCTGCAGCGCGGTCTGGCGCACCTGGCCAAAGGGAACAATCCCGGGCAAGGCCTCCAGCAGTCGGCCTGTGCCGGCGCTCGGCTCCAGCACTCGCATGCCGATCGCCAAGCCGGCCAGGTCAACCATGCGCGCGGCCAGGCCGGGCGGCGTCGGGAAGAGCTGCGGCGCGCTGACCACCTGCACGCCGGCCTTGACCGTCGCCCGCATCGCCTCGATGTCGGTGCGCAACTCGTCGGGCCCTGCCTCCGGAACCTTGGTTGCCGCCTGCTCGGGCGACTCGGTGGCCTTTACCTCGCCGGTCGGTGCCGCCAGCAACGTGAAGCCGGTCTTGTTGGCCAGTTCCACCAGCAGGCCCGCAGCCCGCTGTTGCTCGACCTGGGCGGCTGTCATCACGCCGGCCAGCTTGTCGAACGGCACGGTACGCGTGAAGTTGGCCCCGCCGTTGCCCCAGTCGTCCAGCAGGGTGACGCTGATCTTGTTGACCTTCTGGATGTAGACCCACGTACCGCGCCCGACCCAGCACCGCACCGCCCCACCCTTTTCCGGCCCGGTCTTGTCGGCGATCGTGCCGCCGGCGTCGGCCAACATGGCGCGCTCGTACGCCAGGCGGTTGTCGTAGTGCTCAATCCAGCGGCCGGAAAAGACAACCACCCGGGCGTGCATCGCGCGGGCAAGGCCCCGGGCTTGTTCTGCATCGACGATGCCATCGGTGAGCGCGGACCACAGGCTCGTGTGGCCCTCGTACTGCGATGCCGGCGGGTCGCGGGGGTACTCGGCGAGCGGATAGCAGCGCGAGCAGTAGTCCTGATTTGCGATGGCGGTCGCCAGATCCATCGTCATCGGCTCGATGTCCCACTGCGAAAGGAATGCCAGCGACTCGGAACAGGTGCGCTCCTGCTTGCGCTTGTCGGCCTCGATCGTCTTGATGCGGCGGGCCCGCACGTCAGGCCGCTCCTTGTACTTGGCATGCTGGATCGCAGCCACGGCTCGGCGCTTCCAGTAGTCGGCCGTATCGAATGCCTGGACTGCCTTGCGCATGCCGTTCTGGATGCGCTCCGCGTCCTTGCGCGCGTGGCGCTCGGAGTGGTGGCCCACCAGGATTGGCTGACCGAAGGGGATGCCATCGGCAACCCGGCGCGCCTGGGCAGTGGCACGCTCGGCCTCGTCGGTTCGCTTGCCGCGGTAGTCGTCGAAGCGGTCGGCGCGCTCTTCGGCCCGGTCGATCAGGCTGGTGTCTTCGTCGCCGATCTCGCCGGCCAGCTCGATGCACAGGTCGGCCCGCGCGGGTGTCCACATCGACGCGATGAATTGATCCTGCTTCGGCGCCCACGCGAAGCCGGCGGCCTTCACTCGGTCATAGACATCGCGGTCGAGCCAGGTGGCGCTGCTCAGGCGAAGCTTGTTGTCATCGGGCGAGTACGTCGCCGTCAATTCGTAGGTCTGTTCTTCCCCATCTGCTTGTTGGCCAGCCTCGGGGCCGAGGAACTGCGGATCGGT
>CAYJOA010000310.1:0-2321 GCA_964371495.1 uncultured Rubrivivax sp. | reverse complement strand
CGACTACGTGGCGCCCGACGACGTGCAGGCGATGCTGCCGCAGGCCGTTGCGCACCGGCTGCAACCGGTGCCGGGCGCCGGCCGCGGGCCGATCGAGCAGGTGCGGGCCATGGTCGAGGCCACGCCGATACCTTGACCCCCCCCCGAAGCGCCTTCGGCGCTCCCCCCCAGGGGGGCGCCGCTGGCGGACCGGCGGGGCCGGTTCCGCGGCGGCCCCGTGGCTCGGGGGGGTCGGTGGGCGGGCCCCGCGCCGGGGAGCGCCCCGGGGGCCCCCCCCCCGGGGGGGCAAGCGGGACGAGCAACGGCCCCTCCGGACCGTTCCTCGCCTGCGCGCGCCGGCAGCGGCCCGGCAGAGCCGGTTCCGCGGCGGCCGCTCGATGTGCTCACGCTCGTGTCGCCGCGGGCCCAGTTCAGGCGCTGGTGGCAAAGCCGGCTGCCGCTCACCGACACCTGGGTCCTCGGCCAGCGCAACATCTACATCCTGCCCACGCGCGCCGGCCTGGCCTTCGCCGCCACGCTGCTGGTGATGCTGCTGGCGGCCATCAACTACCAGCTCAGCCTGGGTTACGCGCTGACTTTCCTGCTCGCCGGCGCCGGCGTGGTGTCGATGCACCTCACGCACGGCAACCTGCGCGGCCTGACGCTGCACCTGCGGCCGGTGGCGCCGGTGTTCGCCGGCGACCCGGCCGTGCTGGAGGTGGTCGTCACCAGCCCCGGCCGCGAACGCCACGGCCTGGCGCTGCACTTCGACGACCGCCCCGCGCACGGCCGCGCCTTCGCCTGGTGCGACGTGCCGGCGGGCGGCCAGACCTCGGCGCAGCTGAGCCTGGTGCCGGCGCGGCGCGGCTGGCACGCGGTGCCGGCGCTGGTGGCGGAGACGGTATTTCCCTTCGGCCTCTTCCGCGCCTGGACGGTGTGGCGCCCGGCGGCGCGCTTGCTGGCCTGGCCGCGGCCCGAACAGCCGCCGGCCGCCCTGCCCGCAGCCGCTGCGGCCGGCGGCGACGAACGCGCCAGCCAGCGCAGCAGCGGCAGCGAACTCGACGGCGTGCGCCCGTGGCGGCGCGGCGACAGCATGCGCCAGGTGGCGTGGAAGAAGGTGGCGCGCAGCGGCGAGCTGGTCAGCCGCGAAACCACCGGCACGGCCAGCCGCGAACTGTGGCTGGACTGGGTCGACACCCACGGCGCCGACACCGAGCTGCGGCTGTCCCGGCTGGCCGCCTGGGTGCTGGTGGCCGAACGCGAAGGCCTGGACTGCGGCCTGCGCCTGCCCGGCCACACGCTTCCCCCCGGTCAGGGCGACGCGCATCGCCGCGCCGCGCTGGACCTGCTGGCGCTGTGGCGATGAACCTGCGCCAGCGCCTTACGCACCTGCCGCGCGACACGCGCGACACGCTGTTCAACCTGCTCGTCATCGGCTGGACGATCGCGCCGCACCTGCTGCACCTGCCCGTCTGGTGCGGTGTCATGGCCCTGGCGCTGCTGGGCTGGCGCGCGCGGCTGGCCTGGTCCGCCGGTGCCCTGCCCAGCCGCTGGGTGGTCACCGGCCTGCTGGTGATGGCGGCCGCGCTCACGCTGTGGGGCGAGCGCACGCTGCTGGGCAAGGAAGCCGGCATCACGATGCTGGTGGTGTTGATGTCGCTGAAGACGCTGGAACTGCGCGCGCGGCGCGATGCGCTGGTGGTGCTGTTCCTGGGCTTCTTCCTCGTCCTCACGCACTTCCTGTATTCGCAGTCGCTGGGCACCGGCCTGTGGCTGCTGGTGGCGGTGTGGGGGCTGCTGACGGCGCTGGTGCTGGCGCACCTGCCGGTGGGCCGGCCGCCGCTGCTGCGCGCCGGGCTGATCGCGGCGCGCACCGCCGCGCTGGGCCTGCCGCTGATGGTGCTGCTGTTCGTGCTGTTCCCGCGCATCGGGCCGCTGTGGGGGCTGCCGCAGGACGCCGCCGGCCGCACCGGGCTGTCGGGCAGCCTGCGCATGGGCGGCGTCGCCTCGCTGGCCGAGGACGACAGCATCGCCTTTCGCGTGCGCTTCCCGGGCGCCCTGCCGGCGCCGGCGCAGATGTACTGGCGCGGGCCGGTGCTGTCCAACTTCGACGGCCGCGAGTGGACACGCCTGGCACCCACCTTCCCGGCGGCGCAGCGGCCGCGCCTCGACCTCGAGCTGCAGGGCCAGTCGCTGCGCTACGAGATGGCCCTGGAGGCCAGCAAGCTGCCCTTGCTGCCGCTGCTGGTGATGACCCCCGACGACGTGGCCGCCGCGCCGCGCGTCGCCGGACGGCTGGCGACGCTGCGGCCCGACGGGCAGTGGCAGCTCGACCGCGCGCT
>CAYJOA010000309.1:0-2350 GCA_964371495.1 uncultured Rubrivivax sp. | reverse complement strand
CGCTTTGCGGCAGTCCACGCATGGCCCTCATTTCATTCTGGGCCATGCGCGGCCTACCGCAAGGCGCAGGTTAGCTCAAACGTTAGGCCTCTCATGCAAGCGTCCCGTTGCTACCTCTGCGGAAAGCCAGTCGAAGCGCACGAGGACTCTGGCGACCACGTTGTTCCTAAGACGCTGATTGAACGCCCGCAGCCGCGTGTGAGAGGGTTCGATTACGCTGGCAAGCTTCCGAGTCATCGCATCTGCAACAATGAATTTGGCCCGGAAACCTACGCCAGCAAGGCACTTGACCTAATCGCGGCGCTGCACGACGAGGACTGCGTGTTCGAGTACCCGCATCCGGCGAATCCGAGTTTCCAGATGATGGCGCTCAAGTCGACCTGCCTGCCGAGCTTCACACGACGCGACTTGAGCTACTTCAAGATCATTGACGCGACTGCAGAATCGAAGACTGAGATTCATAACCTTGAGTTGCTCGAAGGTCGCCGACCTGTCAACCCCAAGCGCCTGGCGCTTTTCACTGCGCTTGCAGTCCTTACGAAGAGCGCTGCTGCACTGCTAATCAGCAGAAAACTCGCGGCAGCGCCCAGCGCCTGGGACGTCCTGGCTATACCGCATGTTGGTGACGATCATGCGCTTGACTTCGACGATCTCTTCGGACCGACTGTTCCCTTTGACACCGGTTTGAAGGTATGGCTTGGCCGTCTCGAAACCAATGACCATCTGGTCGTCTACCGAGCAAAGCGCGTCATCGTCTACTTCCTCTTCCGGTTCTCGGAATCAACCGCTGCATACAACCGAATGCTGGCGCAATTTACAGGCGGCAGCCGCCTTCGCTTCCAAGGCGAAACACTAATGGAACTCGTCAACTATGCGTGGAGAGAGGCCTAACCCTTCGCTCAAGCGGAGCGCCAACGGCAGGCCACCAGGGCCCGGTCGGCGGTAGGCGGTACATTTTCGCCAACCGGGCCCTGGCGTCCTGCCGTCGTCGCCCGCTTAGCTCAAGCGTTAGGCCTCACGATCGGCACCATTGGCGGTCTGCAAGGAACACAAAATGCGTCATTTGCTTGCTCATGCGCTACTCACGGCACTACTCCTCCAGGCCTGCGGCGGAAGCGGCACGAATGAACCAGCTCCGGTCCAATCCGAGTACGAGCGCCTGCGCGACGAGGCCGTCACCAAGGCAACGCAGGTCCAAGCTCTCGTGCAGACTACTCCTTGCACGCAGTCTTCTCAGTGCTCCAGTCTGGTCCTCCAACCCCAATCTCCGCCATGCTTCTTCACCCAACGCTACGACTACTCCCTTGTCTCATCAACGGCCGGCGCCGCCAGTGCGGCAGCCGCTGAGTACAACTCCCTGTCAGCTCGAGCGTATGCACTCGAGCCACCGAGCAACGTTATCGCTTCGTGCTATCAGGACGTTGATTTCACTCCACTGAACTGCGTCGACAACAAGTGCGTCCGTCAGTTTGTCTTCGTACCCGGCGGGTGAGGCCTAACCCTTCGCTCAAGCGGAGCGCCAACGGCAGGCCACCACGCCCGGGCCGGCGGTACGCGGTACATTCTCGCCGGCCCGGGCTTGGCGTCCTGCCGCTGTCGCCCGCTTAGCTCAAACGTTAGGCCGCACCTAACAGCCTTCCCCTTGACGAACCGTATCCAATTGGCTACAGTGGATGCATGTTCACCGTTCTTCAGACAGAGGAGTTCATTGCCTGGCTTGATGGTCTGAAGGACAAGCGCGCACAGGTTCGCATCGCGGCGCGCCTGCGGCAGGCCGAAGCAGGCAGCCTTGGAGACTGGCAGCCCGTAGAGGGCGAGGTCTCTGAAATGCGGGTGCACTACGGCCCTGGCTATCGCTTGTACTTCGTTCGCCGTGGCCGAGTGATCGTCGTCATGCTCAACGCTGGCGATAAGTCAACCCAAAAGAGAGACATCCGCCGCGCCTTGAAGTTGGCTACTGAACTTGGAGATGATCTATGACTAAGGCCAAAGCCCCGCTGAAACTTGTAGCGTTTGATGCAGCGCGATACCTCGACGACGATGAAGCCATCGCCGAGTACATGACCGTCGTACTGGAGGCCAACGATCCCGACTTACTCCTCCTCGCCCTTAGTGACGTAGCTCGCGCAAAGGGTATGGCGCAGGTCGCCAAGGACGCAGGCCTAGGCCGGGAGAGCCTCTACAAGGCACTTGCGCCTGGAGCAAAGCCGCGTTTCGAAACGGTGATGAAGGTTGCCCGTGCGTTGGGCGTCAAGTTCACAGCTCAACCGGCATGAGCCGCCATTGTGAAGGCGCGGCCTAACCCTTCGCTCAAGCGGACACACCACGGCATGCCACGCTTGGGCCTCAT
>CAYJOA010000308.1:0-2356 GCA_964371495.1 uncultured Rubrivivax sp. | reverse complement strand
TGTGGCCGGTGCACACCTGGCTGCCCGACGCGCACGTCGAGGCGCCCACCGGCGGCTCGGTGGTGCTGGCGGCCATCATGCTGAAGCTCGGCGCCTACGGCTTCCTGCGCTTCTCGATGCCGATCACGCCCGACGCGGCGCGCGAATACGACTGGGTCGTCATCGCGCTGAGCCTGATCGCCGTGCTCTACATCGGGCTGGTGGCACTGGTGCAGCAGGACATGAAGAAACTGGTGGCCTACAGCTCGATCGCGCACATGGGCTTCGTGACGCTGGGCTTCTTCATCTTCAACCCGCTCGGCGTGGCCGGCGGCATCGTGCAGATGATCAGCCACGGCTTCGTCTCGGGCGCCATGTTCCTGTGCATCGGCGTGCTCTACGACCGCGTGCACAGCCGCGAGATCGCGTCCTACGGCGGCGTCGCCAACACCATGCCGCGTTTCGCCGCCTTCGCGGTGCTGTTCGCGATGGCCAACGCCGGTCTACCGGGCACGGCCGGGTTCGTCGGCGAATGGATGGTGATCCTGGGTGCCGTGCAATACAACTTCTGGATCGCCGCGCTGGCGGCCACGACGCTGGTCTTCGGCGCCGCGTACACGCTGTGGATGGTCAAGCGCGTGTACTTCGGCGACGTCGCCAACAACGACGTCAAGACCCTGGTGGACATCAACGGCCGCGAATTCCTGATGCTCGCGCTGCTGGCTGCGGCGGTGCTGTGGATGGGCCTGTATCCCAAGCCCTTCACCGACGCGATGGACGCCTCGGTGACCGAGCTGCTGCGGCACGTGGCCGTGCCCAAGCTGAACTGACGGCCACGAGCAAAGAACAAGATCATGACTGTGATGAACTGGCCCGTCGTCGTTCCCGAGATCTGGCTGCTGGCGATGGCCTGCGTGGTGCTGCTGGCCGACCTCTTCGTCAGCGACGCCGAACGCCGGGCGACCTTCTGGCTGACGCAGTTCACGGTGGCCGTGTTCGCCGGCCTGCACCTCGTCTACTACGACGCCGGCAGCACCGCCTACGGCATGAAGGGCCTGGTCGTCGTCGACCCGATGGGCCACCTGCTGGCTTTCTTCGCCGCGCTGGCGGTGCTGGTGACGCTGGCCTACGCGCGCCCGACGCTGGCCGCGCGCGACATGGCCAAGGGCGAGTTCTACACGCTGACGCTGTTCGTGCTGCTGGGCATTTCGGTGATGTGCTCGGCCAACCACTTCCTCGTCGTCTATCTCGGCCTGGAGCTGATGAGCCTGTCGCTGTACGCGCTGACGGCGCTGCGCCGCGACCATGCCGTGGCCACCGAGGCGGCGATGAAATATTTCGTGCTCGGCGCGCTGGCCAGCGGCTTCCTGCTCTACGGCCTGTCCATGATGTACGGCGCCACCGGCTCGCTGGAGATTCCGCGCGTCTTCGAACGCATCGCCACCGGCCGCATCAACAGCGAGGTGCTGGTGTTCGGCCTCGTCTTCGTCGTCGCCGGGCTGGGCTTCAAGCTCGGTGCCGCGCCTTTCCACATGTGGGTGCCCGACGTCTACCAGGGTGCGCCCACCGCGGTGACGCTGCTCATCGGCGGCGCACCCAAGTTCGCGGCCTTCGCGATCACCATCCGCCTGCTCGTCGAGGGCATGCTCGGCCTGGCCGTGGACTGGCAGCAGATGTTCATCGTGCTCGCCGTGGCCTCGCTGGCGGTGGGCAACATCGCGGCCATCGCGCAGCGCAACCTCAAGCGCATGCTGGCCTACAGCACCATCGCGCAGATGGGCTTCGTCGTGCTGGGGCTGAGCGCCGGGGTCGTCAGCGGCAACACGCTGTCGGCGGCCAACGCCTACAGCTCGGCGATGTTCTACATGGTGAGCTACGTGTTCACGACGCTGGGCACCTTCGGGCTCGTCATGTACCTGTCGCGGCAGGGTTTCGAGAGCGAGGAGATCGACGACCTCGCCGGCCTGTCGCGCCGCAGCCCGTGGATCGCCGGCGTGATGACGGTGTTCATGTTCTCGCTCGCCGGCGTGCCGCCGATGATCGGCTTCTTCGCCAAGCTGTCGGTGATCCAGGCCCTGGTCAGCACCAACGTCACGCTGTACATCGTGCTGGCCGTGGTGGCGGTGCTGTTCTCGCTGGTCGGCGCCTTCTACTACCTGCGCGTGGTCAAGGTGATGTGGTTCGACGAACCGCAGCAGACCGCCGCCGTGCAGCGTTCGCGCGGCGTGGCCGCGCTGCTGGCCGCCAACGGCCTGGCGGTGCTGGTCCTGGGCCCGTTCTCCGGCGGGCTGATGGCGATGTGCCGCGACGCCATCATCCGGGCGCTGGCGACCTGAGAGGGTGTAGACGCAATGAACGTGCCCGCGTGGGGCCCCGC
>CAYJOA010000307.1:0-2364 GCA_964371495.1 uncultured Rubrivivax sp. | reverse complement strand
CAGGTAGGCAGCGGGCATGGCGTGCTCGGCGACGGTCAGCAGGAGAAGTCGTCTTCGAGCAGCGGCTGCGCCTTGACCACGCGGTCCAGCGCCAGCAGCTGTTCGAGCAGTGCACGCATGTGCTTCAGCGGCACGGCGTTGGGGCCGTCGCTCATCGCCTTGGCCGGGTCGGGGTGTGTTTCCATGAACAAGCCGGCCACGCCGACGGCGATGGCGGCACGCGCCAGCACCGGCACGAACTCGCGCTGGCCGCCGCTGCTGGTGCCCTGGCCGCCGGGCAGCTGCACGCTGTGCGTGGCGTCGAAGACCACCGGTGCGCCGGTCTCGCGCATGATGGCCAGGCTGCGCATGTCGGAAACGAGGTTGTTGTAGCCGAAGCTCACGCCGCGTTCGCAGGCCAGGAAGACGTCCTCGGGCAGGCCCTTGTCGCGCGCCGCGGCACGCGCCTTGTCGATGACGTTCTTCATGTCGTGCGGCGCCAGGAATTGGCCCTTCTTGATGTTCACCGGCTTGCCGCTCTGCGCCACGGCGCGGATGAAGTCGGTCTGCCGGCACAGGAAGGCCGGCGTCTGCAGCATGTCGACGACGGCGGCCACCGTGCTCACCTCGGCTTCGCCGTGCACGTCGGTCAGGATAGCCACGCCGAGTTCACGCTTGACCTTGGCCAGGATCTCGAGGCCGCGCTCCATGCCGGGGCCGCGGAAGGTGCTGCCGCTGCTGCGGTTGGCCTTGTCGTAACTGCTCTTGAAGATGAAGGGGATGCCCAACGCCGTGGTGACGTCCTTCAGCTGCCCGGCGACGTCCATCTGCAGCTGTTCGCTTTCGACGACGCAGGGCCCGGCGATCAGGAAGAACGGCCGGTCCAGCCCGGCTTCGAATCCACACAGCTTCACGATGGCGCTTTCATGAGGTGCCGAGCGCGGCGCTCGGCACCAGGGTGACGGTCGGGCGCAGGCGCTGGTGCTCGAGCGCGGCCTTGACGTAGCTCGAGAACAGCGGGTGCCCGCCCCACGGCGTGCTCTTGAATTCGGGGTGGAACTGCACGCCCATGAACCACGGGTGCTGCGCCGTCGGCAGCTCCACGATCTCGGTCAGCTTCTCGCGCTGTGTCAGCGCGCTGATCACCAGACCCGCCTGCTGCAGGCGGTCGAGGTAGTGCACGTTGGCCTCGTAGCGGTGGCGGTGGCGTTCGGTGACCACCGGGCCGTAGATCTGGTGCGCCAGCGTGCCCGGCTTGACGTCGGAGCTCTGCGCGCCCAGGCGCATGGTGCCGCCAAGGTCGGAGCTGGCACTGCGCTTCTGGATCGAGCCGTCGCGGTCCTGCCATTCCTCGATGAGCGCGATCACCGGGTGCGCGCAGCCGGGTTCGAACTCGGTGCTGTTGGCGCCTTCGAGGCCCGCGACGTGGCGCGCGAACTCGATCGTCGCCACCTGCATGCCCAGGCAGATGCCCAGGTAGGGGACGCCGTGCTCGCGCGCGTAACGCGCCGCGACGATCTTGCCTTCGATGCCGCGCTTGCCGAAGCCGCCGGGCACCAGGATGGCGTCGAAGCGCGACAGCTGGGCGGCACTGGCCGGCGTCAGCGTCTCGGCGTCGACATAGTCGATCTCGACCTTGGCGTGGTTGTGGATGCCGGCGTGGCGCAAGGCCTCGTTGAGCGACTTGTAGCTGTCCGACAGGTCGGTGTACTTGCCGCACATGCCGATCCTCACCGTCGTCGACGGGTGCTCGACCTCGTGCACCAGCGTGTCCCAGCGCTTCAGGTCGGCCGGCCGTGTCAGCAGCTGCAGCTTCATGCAGATCAGCTCGTCCAGGCCCTGCTCGTGCAGCAGCCGCGGCACCTTGTAGATGGTGTCGACGTCCCACATGCTGATGACGCCGTGCGGCAGCACGTTGGTGAACAGGCTGATCTTGTCGCGCTCGTCGTCGGGCACCGGGCGGTCGGCGCGGCACAGCAGCACGTCGGGCTGGATGCCGATCTCGCGCAGCTTCTGCACCGTGTGCTGCGTCGGCTTGGTCTTCAGTTCGCCGGCGGCGGCGATCCACGGCACGTAGGTCAGGTGCACGAAGGCGCTGTTGGTGGGGCCCAGCCGCAGGCTCATCTGGCGCACGGCTTCCAGGAAGGGCAGGCTCTCGATGTCGCCCACCGTGCCGCCGATCTCGACGATGGCGACGTCGACGTCGACCGCACCGCGCTTGACGAATTCCTGGATCTCGTTGGTGACGTGCGGGATCACCTGCACCGTCTTGCCGAGGTAGTCGCCGCGGCGTTCCTTTTCGAGCACGCTCTTGTAGATCTGGCCGGCGGTGAAGTTGTTCGCCCGCTTCATCTTGGTGGTGATGAAGCGTTCGTAGTGGCCGAG
>CAYJOA010000306.1:0-2384 GCA_964371495.1 uncultured Rubrivivax sp. | reverse complement strand
CCATCGTGAACGACACGCGCCCGGCCTGGATGCTCGAGATGCCCATCAGCCGCGCGCCGAGCCGGTTCACCGCCGTGGCGCGCAGCGCCTTGCCGTGCAGGGTGTGTTCGAAGAACAGCCACAGCATCACGATCAGCGCCAGCGCGGCGGCGAAGATGATCAGCGTCTGGCCGTTGATCGCCAGCGGTCCGACGTTGAAGCGCTGGTCCCAGAAGCTCGGGTTGCGGAAGCCCTCGGCGCCGAAGAAGAACAGGCCCAGCCCGACGAGCGCGAAGTGCACCCCCACCGAGACGATCAGCAGCACCAGCACGCTGGCATCGGCCAGCGACTCGTAGGCCAGGCGGTAGATCAGCAGGCCGAAGGGCGTGACCAGCGCCATCGTCAGCGCGGCCTGGGCCAGCAGCGGCCAGCCGCGCGGCGCGGCCCAGATCACCAGCAGCGAGACCACCACCGGGTAGCCCGCGGTTTGCAGCACGCGCAGCGCCGTGCGCGCCAGTCCGCTGCGCTGGCGCCAGCCGTGCCACAGGTCGCTCACCACCGCGGCGGCAGTGAGCGCGAGCAGGAACCACACCGTGCCCGGCACCTTGCCGGTCTGCAGCAGGGCCAGCGTGAGCGCGCCGAAGGCGACGAACTCGCCCTGCGGGATGAAGATCACCCGCGTCACGGCGAACACCAGCACCGTGGCCAGCGCCAGCAGCGCGTACACCGCGCCGTTGGTCAGGCCGTCCAGGGCCAGGATGCTGGCGATCGTGGTGTCCATGGGGTTCCTTGCCGACGCCGATGACTTCTGTCTCCGGCCGGGTCCTCGCTCGCGCGAGAACCTTTACCTGGCTGCGCCAGGTTCGCCTTCGACGAAGACGATGCGTCAGCGACGCATCATTTCTCGACCACGAACTTGCCGTCGACGACCTTCAGCAGCACGCCGGTCTCGTTGGTGTAGCCCCAGTGGTCGGCGGCGGTCCAGTTCATCACGCCGTGCGCGAAGATCGTGCGGCCCATGCTCTCGACGGCGTCGCGCAGCGCGGCGCGGAACTCGGGCGTGCCGGGCTTGGCTTTCTTCAGCGCCACCGGCAGCACCTTCTCGAGCACGATCTTGGCGTCGTAGGCGTGGCCGGCGAACTGGCTGCGCGAGCCGGCACCGTAGGCCTTCTCGTAGTTGGCCACGAAGTCGACCGCGACCTTCTTCGACGGGTGGCTGTCGGGCAGCTGCTCGGCCACCACGGCGGGGCCGGAGACGACGATCGCGCCTTCGACGTCCTTACCGCCGATGCGAACCAGGTCGGGCGTTGCCGCGGCGTGCGTCTGGTAGACCCTGCCCTTGTAGCCGCGTTCGATGATCGCCTTGTGCGGCATCGCCGCGCCCGATCCCGAGGCCACGACCAGCATCGCGTCGGGGTTGGCCGAGACCAGCTTCAGCGCCTGCGGCGTGACGCTGGTGTCGCTGCGTGCGAAGCGCTCGGCGGCCACGATCTTGATGCCGGCATCGCCGGCCTGCTTGGTGATCTCCTTCAGCCACAGCTCGCCGTAGGCGTCGGTGTAGCCCAGGAAGCCGATGCTCTTGACGCCTGCCTTCTTCATGTGCTCGACCAGCGGGTAGGCCATCACCGTGAAGCCTTGCGGCAACCGGAACACCCAGCGCTCCTGCTCCGGCGGCACGCCGACCGGCGCGATCGAGATCTGCGCCGTCTTCGCTTCGGTGGCCACCGGCGCGATGGCGGCCGAGACCGTGGTGATCGAGCCGCCGAAGATCATGTCGACCTTGTCGTCGGTGACGAAGCGGCGCGTGTTCTGCACGCCCTTGCCGGGGTCTGACGCGTCGTCGAGGATGATCAGGTTGACCTTCTCGCCGGCAATCTCCTTCGGCCAGAGCTTGAACTGGTTGCCCGCCGGGATGCCCAGCCCCGAGGCCGGTCCGGTGAGCGACAGCGTGACGCCGATGTTCACGTCGGCCCAGGCCGTGGTGGCCAGCAGTGCCGCGGCGGCGGCCAGGGTCTTGCGCAGATTCACTTTCATTGCTTTGTCTCCTTCGGTTGGCAGGGAATCACAGGCACGGCGCCGTGAGGTCTTCTGGGATCGGTTTCGATGTCATGTCTTCGGGGCCGTGGCGGGTGCGGCGTCGGGGTTCTCGACCAGCAGCGCGATGCCCTGGCCGCCGCCGATGCAGGCCGAGGCCACGCCCCAGCGCGCGCCGGCTTCCTTCAACTGCCGGGCTACGCTGATCGTCAGCCGCACGCCGGTGGCGGCCAGCGGGTGGCCGAGGGCGATGGCGCCGCCCTTGACGTTGAGCCGGTCCATGTCCAGCCCCAGCTCGCGCGCCACCGCCAGCGTCTGCGCGCCTTGCGCTTCGTTGATCTCGAAGCGCGCGATGTCGTCCAGCTGCAGCC
>CAYJOA010000305.1:0-2393 GCA_964371495.1 uncultured Rubrivivax sp. | reverse complement strand
TCTGCCAGCGCGTCGGGGGCGCGCTTGACGCCGGCAAAGACATCGGCGAAGCGGCCCTGCGCATAGAAGCGGTCACGCGCCAGTGCCAGCGAGTCCACCGCCGACAGCGTGGTCAGGAAACCGCCGACGCCGCTGGCCACCACGAGCGCGATCGTCAAGGCCTGGCTCCACATCAGGCGCAGGTCGCGCAGCAGCTTGCGGTCCAGGGCTTTCACCAGCTCAGCTCCGCGGGCGAGATCTTGTGCTCGTTGCGCTCGACGCGCTGGATGCAGCCGTCGCCGAGGTGGATCACGCGGTCGGCCATGCCGGCGATGGCCGCGTTGTGCGTGATCACCACCGCGGTGGTGCCGAGCTCGCGGTTGATGCGCGCGATGACGTCGAGCACGAGCTTGCCGGTGGTGTAGTCCAGCGCGCCGGTGGGCTCGTCGCACAGCAGCACGTCGGGCTTCTTGACGATGGCGCGCGCGATGGCGACGCGCTGCTGTTCACCGCCGGACAACTGGGCCGGGAAGTGGTCGCGCCGCGGCGTCAGGCCGACCAGCGCGATGGCCTCGTCGATGTCCATCGGCGCCTGGGCGATGTCGGTGACCAGCGCCACGTTCTCGCGCACCGTCAGGCTGGGAATCAGGTTGTAGAACTGGAAAACGAAGCCCACGTGTTCGCGCCGGTAGCGCGTGAGTTCGGCGTCGCTGGCGCCGTCGAGCCGGTGTTCGGCGAAGCTGACCTCGCCGCGGGTGGGCACGTCCAGCCCGCCCAGGATGTTGAGCAGCGTGCTCTTGCCGCTGCCCGAAGGCCCCAGCAGGACGACGAACTCGCCGCGCGCGATCTCCAGTGTCACGTCGCGCAAGGCCACCACCTCGACCTCGCCGGTGCGGTAGGTCTTGGCGAGGTTGTGGGCGCGAAAGACGATGTCGGCGGCTGGCATGCGCTGGATAGGCCTCTCGCAGGGATTGTCGACGGCGACGCGATGGGTCGCGCTTGAGGCCGGTCAAGCGGGCTCGCGATGTCGGTTCGGTATCCCACGCATCGGGGTCGACGGCTGCAGAAGCGATGGCGGCAACCGGTCCTCGGCTGCAGCAAGCCCTGCCAGCAGCGCCCGCCTGACGGGTGCCCCAGAATACGGCCTCGACGAGGAGGGCAACCATGCCGATCTACGAATACTCCTGCCACGACTGCGGGCACGCCTTCGAAGCGCTCGTTCGTACGAGCACCGTTCCCGAGTGTCCCGCTTGTCACTCGACCCAACTCGACAAGCTGTTGTCCGTCTTCGCCACGGCGCCCTCGGCCACCGAGGCGGCGCCCGCCGCGATGGCTGCCTGCGGATCGTGCGGCCACCCCGGCGGACCGGGCGCGTGCTCGCTGAACTGAGCGGCGCCGCCGCGGCGCCGGTAGGCCGCCCGCCAGCCACGGCGTCGGAATCGGCAGCCTGCCGCTGCCGCGATCCGCGGCTTCCTGGACATACGTCAAAGTCGCCGACTGCTCGGTCGCCGAAGATGGCGCTCGATTTGACTGGAGCACCCCCTTGATGAAACCCACCGCCGTTCTCGTCACCTTGATCTTCGCAACCCTCGCCTGCACGGCTCAGGCCGCGCCGACACAGCCACCGGCTAGCGTGTCGGGCGAGGTTCTCGAAACCCGAAATGTCGACGCCTACACCTACCTTCGCCTGAAGACTTCCGCCGGCGAGATCTGGGCCGCAGTGCCGACGGTGGCGGTCAGCAAGGGCGCCAAGGTCACGATCGGCAGGCCGATGATCATGGAGAACTTCGAGAGCAAGACGCTCAAGAAGACCTTCGACAAGATCGCCTTCGGCGTGCTCGAGGCCCCCAATGCCATGGTCACGTCGGCACACGGCAGCAAGCCTGGGGCGAAGCCAGATGCCGGCAAGATCACGGTTGCCAAGGTGGCCAGAGCCATGGGGCCGAATGCGAAGACCGTCGCCGAGGTGGTCTCAGGCAAGACCGCGCTGAAGGACAAGGCGGTGGTCGTGCGTGGCCAGGTCGTGAAGGTGAACGCCGGCATCCTCGGCAAGAACTGGGTGCACCTGCGCGACGGCTCGGGTTCTGCGGCGGACGGCAGCGACGACATCCTCGTGACGACGCAGGACGCCACGGCCGTGGGTGACATCGTCAACGCCAGCGGCACGGTGCGCACCGACGTGAACGTGGGCGCCGGCTACACGTATGCAGTGATCATCGAAGGCGCTTCACTGCGCAAGTAGCGGCGGTCGACACCGCGGCCGCCGCGCCCGTGGTGGCCGCACCATGCAAAAGGCCCGCACGGAGCGGGCCTTTCAACTTGTTGCTTTTCTTCTAGACATTTGGTTGCGGGGGCAAGATTTGAACTTGCGACCTTTGGGTTATGAGCCCAACGAGCTACCAGGCTGCTCCACC
>CAYJOA010000304.1:0-2396 GCA_964371495.1 uncultured Rubrivivax sp. | reverse complement strand
CTGCTCTATGCCGACCTGCGCCGCATCGCGGGCCGCCGCATGCAGCAGTCGGGCGAGCTGACCCTGCTGGACGCCACCGGGCTGGTGCATGAGTCCTATCTGAAGCTGCAGCGCGCCGGCGGGCTGGACTTTGCCGACCGCAAGCACTTCCTGGCCTATGCCGCGCGGGTGATGCACAACATCGTCATCGACCAGATCCGCGCCCGCCAGGCCGAGCGACGCGGCGGCGAGCTCAGTCTCGTCACCCTCGACACCGGCATCGCCGAGCTGGCGCCGCAGCGCGACGACGAGGTGCTGCGCGTGCACGAGGCGCTGGCGGAGCTGGCCACGCTGGAGCCGCGCCTGGCCCAGGTGGTGGAGATGCGCTACTTCGGTGGGCTCGGTGAGGCCGAGATCGCCCAGGCGCTGGATATCACCGAGCGCACGGTGCAACGTGACTGGGCCAAGGCGAGGCTGTTCCTGGCCATGTCGCTCAAGACCTGACCCCGGTCGGTCGACAATCGCCGCATGGCCGCCATGGACAAGGAAAGCTGGCAGCGCCTGAGCCCGCTGCTGGACGAGCTGCTGGACCTCCCCGCCCTCGAGCGCGCCGCCCGGCTGGCCGCGCTGCGCACACTGGACCCGTCCGTGGCTGCCGAGCTGCAGCCGCTGCTGGAGCAGCAGCAGGCGCTGGAGCAGTCCGACTTCCTGGCCGCGCCGCCGCCGCTGCTCGACGAGGCGCCGACCCGCCTGGAAGCCGGCCAGCAGATCGGCGCTTACACCCTGGAGCGCGAGCTGGGCCGCGGCGGCATGGGCACGGTCTGGCTGGCGCGGCGCACGGACGGCCGCTTCGAAGGCCAGGTGGCCGTCAAGCTGCTCAGCAACGGCCTGTTCGGCGGCAACCCCGGCGAGGCGGCTCGCTTCGCGCGTGAAGGCCAGATCCTCGCGCGCCTGTCGCACGCGCACATCGCCCGGCTGCTCGACGCCGGCGTCACCGAAGCCTCGCGCCAGCCCTATCTGGTGCTGGAGTACGTGGACGGCTCGCCCATCACCCAGTACTGCGCAGCGCAGCAGCTCGGCGTGCAGGCCCGCGTCACGCTGTTCCTGGACGTGCTCGCCGCGGTGGCCCATGCGCACAACCGCCTGATCCTGCACCGCGACCTGAAGCCGTCCAACATCCTGGTGGACCAGAGCGGCGCGGCGAAGCTGCTGGACTTCGGCATCGCCAAGCTGCTGGACGACGCCACCCAGGCCGAACACGGCGCCGCCGCCACCGAGCTGACCCGCCAGGCCGGCCGCGCGTTCACGCCGCAGTACGCCGCGCCCGAGCAGGTGCAGGGCGGCGACGTGACCACCGCCACCGACGTCTATGCGCTGGGCGTGCTGCTCTTTGTGCTGCTCAGCGGCGCGCACCCCACCGCCGGCCGCACCAAGAGCAGCGCACAGACCTCGGCGCTGGAGCAGATGCGCGAGCTGGTCGAGGTGGCGCCGCGCCGGCTCTCGGAGCAGGCCGCGCACAGCGAACAGGCCGCCGTGAGCGCCGGCGCCCGCGAGCTGCGTGGCGACCTGGACACCATCGTCGCCAAGGCGCTGAAGAAGGCGCCCACCGAGCGCTACACCAATGCCGAAGCGCTGGCCCAGGACCTGCGCCACTGGCTGGCGCACGAGCCCATCAGCGCGCGGCCCGACAGCCGGCTCTACGTGGTGGGGCGTTTCCTGCGCCGCCACCGCCTGTCCGTGGGCGCCGGCAGTGCCGCCGTGCTGGCCATCGCCGCGGGCGCCGGCATCGCGGTATGGAAAGCCAGCGAGGCCCAAGAGCAGCGCGTGCAGGCCGAGGGCCTGATCGAGTTCATGCTCGGCGACCTGCGCAAGAAGCTCGACCCCGTGGGCCGCCTCGACGTGCTGGACGCCGTGGGCGACAAAGCCCTGGCCTACTACGCGCGGCAGGACCTGAGCCGCAGCGACGCCGACTCCCTGGGCCGCCGCGCCCGCGCCCTGCACCTGATGGGCGAGATTGCCGAGAAGCGCGGCAAGATGGGCGAAACCGAGCAACGCTTCAAGCAGGCCGCCGAAACCACCGCCGAGCTGCTGGCGCGCGACCCCGAGAACACGCAGCGCCTCTTCGACCATGCGCAGAGCAGCTACTGGGTCGGCTACGCGGCCTGGCGCCAAGGCAAGCGCGAGGTGGCGCAGCCTCGCTTCGAGGACTACCTGCGCCTGGCTCAGACGCTGACGCAGCTGGAGCCGGAGAAGGCGCAGTGGCAGATGGAGTCGGCTTGGGCCGAGCACAACCTGGGGGTGCTGCTCTTGCGAAGCAACGAGGTCCGGCCTTCGCTGGCTCGCCTGGACCGGGCCCGCGCCATATGGCAGCAGTTGGTGCCGACGCGACCGGAACTGGGCATCGAATTGGCCAAGAC
>CAYJOA010000303.1:859-2401 GCA_964371495.1 uncultured Rubrivivax sp. | reverse complement strand
GCCGCGATGTTCATGGAAAGCTACGGCCCGCCGCAGGCCCGGGCGCTGACGCGCGCCAGCCGCGCCGCCTACGGGCCGGCAGTGCTGTCGCCGCGCGGTGTGCTCTACGTCGCCTGGCAGGGCCAGGAACGCCTGCTCGACGATGAGCTGAAGACGCTGCAGGCCAGCGGCAGCGCGGTGCAGCGCATCGACGCCGCCGCGGCACTGGCGCTGGTGCCGGTGCTGCAGCCGGTGGGCCTGGTCGGCGCCATCGCCGAGACCGACGCCATGGACATCGACGTGCATGCCCTGCACCAGGACGCGCTGCGCCGGGCGCGCGCACTCGGCGCCGTGCTGTGGACCGACGCCGAACTCGAAGCCGCGCAGCCCGCTGCCGGCGGCTGGCGGCTGCGCGTGTCCGGCGGCCGCACCGTGCAGGCGCGCCGGCTCGTCGACGCCGCCGGCGCCTGGGCCGACACCGTGGCCGAGCGCGCCGGCCTGGCTGCGCTGGGCCTGCAGCCGCGGCGCCGCAGCGCCTTCACCTTCGACGCGCCCGGCCACGATCACCGCGCCTGGCCGTCGGTGGTCGGCATCGACGAAGGCTGGTATTTCAAACCCGACGCCGGACAGTTGCTGGGCTCGCCGGCCAACGCCGACCCGGTGCCGGCGCACGACGTGGTGGCCGAGGAGATCGACATCGCCACCGGCATCGCACGCATCGAGGAGCGCACCTTGCTGGCCATCCGCCGACCGCGCCGCACCTGGGCCGGGCTGCGCACCTTCGCCGCCGACGGCGAGCTCGTGATCGGCGCCGACCCCCGCGCGCCCGGCTTCTTCTGGCTCGCCGGCCAGGGTGGCTACGGCATCCAGAGTGCGGCCGGCGCGGCGCTGCTGGCCCAATCGCTGCTGCTGGGCGCGGCACTGCCCGAGCCGCTGCGTGAACAAGGCGTGCAGCCGGCGGCCATGGCGCCGGCGCGGCTGCTGTAAGCGCACGGTTGCGGCAAGCCGGGCGGCGCGGACGCGGGAAGACCGCGTGCGTGCGCGGCGGCGACACCTGCAGCTAAGATGCCGCGATGCATCCTGCCGGCGTCGCCGTTCCCATGCGCCGCTCGGCGGCGCCGGTGCTGGCCCTGGCATTGACGCTGGTGCTCGCGGCTGTCGGGGCACGGGCCGCGGCGCCGCAGAGCCCCGCCGCCGCAGCCAGCACGCCGCCACCCACCCCTGCCGCCGTCGCGCCCGAATCGGCGCCGTCGGGCGCCGGCCAGCGCATCTACGAACGCACCCGGGCCCGCCTGCTGCAGGTGCGCACGCTGCTCAAGACGCAGGACAGCCAGTCTTCCGTCGGCTCGGGATTTCTGGTCGACGAGTCCGGCCTGCTGGTCACCAATTACCACGTCGTCAGCCAATACGCGCTGCAGCCCAGCCGCCACCGGCTCGTCTATGCCACGGTCGACGGCCGGCAGGGCGCGCTGGAGCTGCTGGCCTTCGACGTCGTGCACGACCTCGCCCTGCTCAGGGCCACCGACCCGGCGCCGCGGGGCGGGGGGGGCGGCCGCCGGCCGG
>CAYJOA010000303.1:0-849 GCA_964371495.1 uncultured Rubrivivax sp. | reverse complement strand
CGCCCGGCCCCGGCCCCCCCCCCGGGCCCCGGGGGCGGGCGGGGGCGCGGGCGCGCGGGCCCAGCGCATCGAGCCGCTGCCGCGCGGCGCGCGCATTTTCTCCCTGGGCAATCCGCTCGACGTCGGTTTTGCCGTCGCCGAAGGCAGCTACAACGGACCGGTGGAACGCAGCTTCCTGGAGACGCTGTTCTTCGGTGGCTCGCTCAGCGCCGGCATGAGCGGCGGCCCGGCGCTCGATGAACAGGGCCGGCTGATCGGCGTCAACGTGGCGGCGCGCCGCGACGGCGAGCAGGTCAGCTTCCTGGTGCCCGCCGCGCCGGTGCGCACGCTCCTGGAGCGCGGCCGCGGCGCGACGCCGGTCACCGCGCCGGCGTGGCCCGAGGTGACGCGGCAGCTGCTGGCGCACGAGGCCGTGCTGACCGAACGTTTCATCGCCCTGCCCTGGCGCAGCGCCGGCCACCCGCGTTACGCGATTCCGGTGCCGCAGGAGCAGTTCATGCGCTGCTGGGGCCGCGGCTCGCCGCAGGCCGTGCGCGGGCTGCAGTTCGAGCGCTCCGACTGCGAGATGGACAGCCGCATCTTCGTCGGCGGCGCGCTGCTCACCGGTCACCTGTCGGTGCGCCACGAGGCCTACGACGGCGCCAGGCTCGGCGCGCTGCGCTTCGCCGAGCGTTACACGTCGAGCTTTCGCAATGAATTCATGGGCAGCGACGACCGCCACCGCACCGCACCGCGCTGCGTCGAGCGCAACGTCGACCGCGACGGCCTGCCGCTGAAGGCGGTGGTCTGCCTGCGCGCCTACAAGAAGCTCGAGGGGCTGCACGACCTCAGCGTGCTGGTGGCCACGCT
>CAYJOA010000302.1:0-2430 GCA_964371495.1 uncultured Rubrivivax sp. | reverse complement strand
ACCACACCCTGCTGCACGAACTCGGCGGCAGCCATGGTGCGGTGATGGGCTGGCTCGAGCAGCAGCTCACCGAGCACGGGCCGTTGACCTGGGCGGCGCTGGAACAGGCGATGGCCGGCATGCCCTGGCATGCACAGGCGCGCGCCTGCGTCGACGCTGCCGACCCGGGCGAGGAACAGGGTTTCGACGACCTGCAGCGTGTCATGCACCGGCTGTGGATCGCCCGCCTCGGCGACGAGGCACGGCAGCTGGCCACCGCGGGCGCCACCAGCGCCGACGACCTGGACCGGCTGCGCGCCTTGCACGAGCAGATCGCGCGCCTGAAGACCGGCCTGGCGGCGCCGGCGGCGTGAGCCTGGCGAGCCCCGGATGCGTGCCGGCGGATATAATCCGCGGTTTGTTGCAGCGGCAAGAGTGACAGCAGCACCTCCGGGCCCCGACCACCCTTGACGAGGGCACACCGGTCAACCCCACCCGCAAGGGCTGCACATCGGATCTGTCCACGCGAGCTTGCCCGCCCGACGACACGCGTGACCCCGCGCGCCGCTTCGACCCCGGCGCCGTTGTCGTATGGGTCCTGCCCGAGGCCGCCCGTCGCCACCGTCTTCCCAAGGAACCGCATGACCGCCAAGAAGCCTGCCGCCCCCGTTGCCGCCACCGCCGCCAAGCATGGCAAGGACACGAAGGCGCCGACCAAGCCCGTGACCAAGACCGCTGCAAAGGCGGCGGCGCCGGAACCCAAGACGACGCCTAAGGGGGGAAAGGCCGCGCCGGCAGCGTCACCCAAGGTGAACGCGGCCAAGCCTGCGCCGAAGGCGGCCAAGGCGGCACCCAAGGCGGTCAAGGCCGAGCCCAAGACCGCCGCGAAGCCTGCCGCGAAGGCGGCGAAGGCCAGCCCCAAGCCGGCCGCCAAGGTCGACGCCAAGGCTGCCAAGTCGGGCAAGAAGGTCGACGCCGCCAAGGCGCCGGTCACCGAAGACGTGGACCTGTCCGACATCGACGCCGAATTCGAAGGCGAAGCCGAACTCGAGACCGAAGTCGAAGCCGAGGCCGAGACCGTCGACGACACCGAGAAGGTCGCCAAGGCCAAGCCCTTGCGCATGAAGGTCAGCCGCGCCAAGGAGCGCGCGCTGATGCGCGAGTTCGGCCTCGAGGAGACCACGCTCACCGAAGAGGAAGTCGCCAAGCGCCGCCAGGAGCTGAAGACGCTCATCAAGATGGGCAAGACACGCGGCTTCCTCACGCACCAGGAGATCAACGACCACCTGCCCGAAAAGCTGGTCAACGAGGAGATCCTCGAGGCCATCATCTCGATGCTCAACGACATGGGCATCGCGGTCTACGAGCAGGCACCCGATGCCGCCACGCTGCTGGTCGCCGGCGGCGGCACCTCCACCGCCACCGAGGAAGAAGCCGAGGAGGCCGCCGAGGCGGCACTGTCCACGGTGGACAGCGAGTTCGGCCGCACCACCGACCCGGTGCGCATGTACATGCGCGAGATGGGCACCGTGGAGCTGCTCACGCGCGAAGGCGAGATCGAGATCGCCAAGCGCATCGAAGGCGGCCTGCAGGCGATGATGCTGGCGATCTCCGCCAGCCCGACGACGATTGCCGAGATCCTGGCCATGGCCGACCGCATCGGCGCCGGCGAGATGCAGATCTCCGAAGCCGTCGACGGCTTCGTTGCCGAGGACGAGGCCGACGACTACGTCGCCGAAGAGGACTTCGACGAGTTCGACGAGGAAGACGACGACGACGGCCAGGGCGGCAGCAAGGCGCTGACGAAGAAGCTCGAGGAACTGAAGAAGCAGGCGCTGGAGAAGTTCACGACGCTGCGCGTGCACTTCGACAAGATGCGCAAGGCCTACGAGAAGGAAGGCTACAAGTCCAGCGCCTACAACCGCGCTCAGCACGCCATCAGCGTCGACCTGATGACGATCCGCTTCACGGTGAAGACGATCGAGAAGCTGTGCCACATCCTGCGCAGCCAGGTCGACGACGTGCGCCGCTACGAGCGCGAGATCCGCAAGATCGTGGTCGACAAGTGCGGCATGCCGCAGGACCACTTCATCCGCACCTTCCCGCCCAACGTGATGAACCTGAAGTGGGCCGAAAGGGAGATCGCCGCCGGCAAGGCCTACAGCCACGTGCTGGCGCGCAACCTGCCCGCGGTGCAGGAACTGCAGACCAAGCTGTCCGACCTGCAGAGCCGCGCCGTGGTGCCGCTGGAAGACCTCAAGCTCATCAACAAGAAGATGAACGAAGGCGAGAAGGCCAGCCGCGACGCGAAGAAGGAAATGATCGAGGCCAACCTGCGGCTGGTGATTTCCATCGCGAAGAAGTACACCAACCGCGGCCTGCAGTTCCTGGACCTCATCCAGGAAGGCAACATCGGCCTGATGAAGGCGGTGGACAAGTTCGAATACCGTC
>CAYJOA010000301.1:0-2508 GCA_964371495.1 uncultured Rubrivivax sp. | reverse complement strand
CACCGCCACTTGCGTGTTGGCCTTGAAGCGGCGCGGGTCGACGAAGTTCAGCGGCATCTCCGGCACCGCGCCGGCGCCGGCAGGCAGGGCTTGGGTCATGGCAGGGAACCCTCTTGCGTCTGGAGATCGTTGACCAGCACGATGACCAGTTCCTTGGGGCCGTGGGCCCCGTAGGCCAGCACCTGCTGGATGTCGGCCGTCTTCGACGGCCCGGAAACGAGCAACAGGTTGGTCGGCATGTCTTCCTGCGGCGACAGCGCATGCATCGCTGCCGGCAGCCCGGCGTACAGCCGGCTGACGCGCAGCACCGCGACATGCACCGCCGGCACCAGCGACAGCGTGCGCGGCTCGTGCGCACCGGGCCGCAGCACCAGCGTGCCGGTGTCGGCGATGCCGCCTTCTGTAGCGGTGACGCCGGCATCGATGGCGTCGAACAGCTCGCCCTTCCATTGCTCCAGCGGCTGCTCGAAGCGGCGCACCTGCAGCCCCGCCAAGGCGGCATCCAGCCCCGGCTGCAGCGGGCGGGCGGCACCGATCGCCACGCGGGCGCAGCCGCGCTGGGCCAGCGCCTGGCGCACCGCCTGCGGCCAGTCGGCCGGTCTGGCGTGCAAAACGTCGGCACGCCAGCTGCGCGCTGCCGTTTCGAAATCCGCCACCAGCGTGCTCGGGTCCACGCGCGGCCCCAGGCTGCCGCGGCCGTGCGGGCCGTTCAGGTAGGGCGAGAGGTCGGGCGCCGGCAGCGGCGTGGCCGGTGCGCAGGCACGCAGCGCGCCGAGGATGGTGCTGCGCGCGTGGCGGGTGTCTGGGCTGTGCATGGCGGTGGCCTCGAGGCGTGAGTCAGTCGGTGACCTGCGTCGCGGCGTCCGTGGCACCCAGGCGTTCGCGCACGAAGCTGGCCAGGTGCACGCAGCGCGGCAGCGTTTCGCCTGCGGCCCGGCGCTTGTCGGCGGCCAGGTGCAGGTTGAGCAGGCAGCCGCAGTCGGCGCTGACCAGCACTTCGGCGCCGCTGTCGCGCACGCTGTCGAGCTTGTCGTTGACCATCGCGCCCGAGATCGCCGGATGCCGCGCCGAGAAGGTGCCGCCGAAGCCGCAGCACTCGGCAACGCGGGCCGGCTCCACCAGCTCGACGCCGGGCAAGGCGCGCAGTAGCGCCTCGCTCGGCAGGTGGGTGCCCATCTCGCGCCGCGCCGCACACGAGGTGTGCAGCGCCACGCGCACCGGCGCGGCCGGCGGCGCCGCGGTCGCGTCGGCCAGACCAAGCACGTCGCGGGCAAAGGCGCTGAACTCGACCACGCGTCGCGCGACCTGGCGCGCCGGCTCGGCCAGCCGGGCATCGTCGGCAAACAGCCGCGGCCATTCGTGCACCATCATGCCGGCGCACGAACCCGAGGGCACGACGATCGGCCACGGCTGCGGAAACAGCGCCAGCTGGGCCCGCGCCACGCGCCGCGCTTCGTCAGTGTAGCCGCTGGTGTAGGCGGGCTGGCCGCAGCAGCTTTGCGCCACCGGGAAGTCCACCTCGATGCCGGCGGCCTGGATCAGCTCGATGGCGTCCACGCCCGCCTGCGGCGCCATCAGGTCGACGACGCAGGTGGAGAAGAAGTAGATCCGCTGCGGCCGGGTGCTGCCTTGCGGCGTCGTGCTGGGCATGTTTCCTCCGGTTCGGTCGCGGTCGTGGCCGGCACCGACGGGCCGGCGCCACGGCATCCCTTGACGCCGACGTTCGGCGGCGATCAGCCCCTACCGTACCAGACAGCCGGAACCGACCCGGCGTGGCGTCGGCCCGGGCTCACACGGCCACCCCCGCCGGCCAGCTCAGCGTGTGTCCGGTGTCGCGTTCGAAACGCTCCAGATCCTCGGGCGTGTCGATGTCGACCTTGTAGCGCCGGTTGTCGGTGACGAAGGGCACCACCTCGCCCGGGTGCGCGGCCTGCCACTGCCGGCAGCCCACGTCGGCCGCGCCGGCGAGGATCTGCTCGCGCACGTCGGCACTGAAGATCACCGGGTTGCCGCGTTCGCCGCCGACCTGCGGGAACAGCACTGCCGCGCCTGCGGGCCGCATTTTCCAGGCGCCGATCAGCGCCGTGATGTCCTGGGCGTTGATCAGCGGCTGGTCCGCCAGCGCAACGATCACGGCGTCGAGCTTGCCGGCCAGCGCCGCCAGCCCGCAACGCTGCGACGAGACCTGGCCGTCGTCGGGGTTCGGATTGCGCACCAGCGTGACCGGAAGGTCCTGCACCACCGGCTCGATCAGCGCGGCGTGATGGCCGAGCACGACCACGACCTCGTCGACGCCGGCACCGGTCAGCGCGATCAACTGCCTGCGGATCAGCGGCACGCCGCCCAGCTCCAGCAGGCACTTCGGCCGCGTGCCGATGCGAGAGCCGCTGCCGGCCGCCAGCAGCACCGCGCAGACGACGACGCGGCTGCAGAGACCGCCGCCGCCCTTGAGGATGCGGTCCATGTCAGCCGCCGCCGATCCAGCCTTGCACGATGCCGTCGGCCTGT
>CAYJOA010000300.1:0-2554 GCA_964371495.1 uncultured Rubrivivax sp. | reverse complement strand
GGCTGATCGAGCACGCCCAGCGCCAGATCCGCGAAGCCTATGCGCCGCTGCGCCCCCCGCCGCGCGGCACAGCGCCGGCCATTGAACCGAAGGATGGCGCCACGGCGCTTTCACCCCTGACGAGCGCGCCCCGCCTGCCGTCCACCGAGACGTTTCTCCCGGGTTTGGTGCCACCCGCAGGTCGCCCAGATGGTCGCCCCGGTGGCACCGAGTGAGGACCGCGCGATGCCCTTCCTGAACACATCATCTCGCCCCTCGTCGCCGCCAGCGGCACGGCCCGCCTGGCTCAACCTTGGTCAAGTCATAGATTCACCTGCAGAGCAGTTCGCCTCCTGGCTGCCCTACTCCGCCTACTTGGCCGCCGAGAAGCTGTTCGTCAACCGCGACAGCGTGGGTTTCATGCTGGAGGTGATGCCGCAGTCCGGCGCCGACGAGCGCATGGCCGAGGTGCTGATCTCGCTGTACTCGACCTGCCCGCCCGGCACCGGCATCCAGTTCCACCTCTTCGCATCACCCCACGTGCGCGAGCAACTGCGCCGCTACGCCAACCTGCGCGTCGAGGACACCGACCAGGCCGACAAGGCCAAGCATTGGGGGCGCCCGGCGCGCAACGACAACCTCTTCCACCGGCTCGCGCGCCAGCGCGTCGGCCACCTGCTGCAGGGTGCGCAGCAGTCGCTGACGGCCGGCTTCCACTACACGATCCGCGACTTCAGGCTGATGATGAGCGTGGCAGTCACCGCCGACGCCGAGGACCTGACCCGGCGCGACGCGTTGTTGGCTCTGCGGGAGTCGATGTCGTCCACGCTGCGCTCGGCGTCGCTGCCCAACCGCGTCTGCGATGCAGCCGACCTGATCAACTGGTGCGCGCTGTTCACCAACCCCGACCGGGTCTCGCAGACCGACGCGCCCAACCTCCACTACGACGACGGCCGCGAGATCCGCGACCAGATCGTCGACTTCGACACCATCCAGGACCCGCACCCGGCCGGCCTGCGGCTGTGGAAGGAAAACGGCGCGGACGTTCTCGAGGCGCGCTTCTACTCGATCAAGTCCTTCCCCGAGCGCTTCGCGCTCTGGCAGATGGGATCTCTGATCGGCGACCTGATGCAGCCGGCGCTCCAGTACAGCGCACCCTTCCTGCTGACCATGGGCGTGCACGTGCTCGACCCGAACGTCGTGAAGTCGGTCGTCACCGCCAACCACGTGCGCGCGACGCAGAACGCCAAGAGCAAGATGGCCGACGTGATGCCGGACGTCGGCAAGAAGCTGCAGGACTGGACGGCGGCGGCCAATGCCATCGACATCGGCAGCAGCCTGGTGAGCCTCTACCACCAGCTCGCCATCTTCTCGACGCCGGGCAAGTCCGTGGCCGCCCAGGAGACCGCCAACGCCATCTGGCGGGGCCGGGGTTTCCAGCTCAACGCCGACGTCTACATGCACCGGCAGGCGCTTCTGGCCAGCCTGCCGATGACGCTGTCGGAGAAGTTCCACAGGGATCTGGCCAAGATGCGCCGGGTCTCGCGCAAGACGATGGCCAATGCGATCCACCTGGCGCCGCTGATCGCCGAGTGGCGCGGCACGCGCACGCCAGCGTTGGTGTTCGGCGGCCGGCGCGGACAGTTGATGACGCTGGACATCTTCGACAACGACCTGGGCAACTACAACTTCGCGATCATCGGCGCGCCCGGGTCGGGCAAGTCGGTCTTGATGAACGAGATGGCCTGGTCCTACCGCGCCATCGACGCCAAGGTCTGGATGCTGGATCTCGGCCGCTCTTTCGAGAAGCTGTGCCGCAAGGCCAAGGGCACCTACATCGAGTTCAAACCAGATGTGGACATCTGCCTGAACCCGTTCACCCACATCGTCGACGTCAACGAAGACATCGACATGCTGGTGCCGGCCATCTCCAAGATGGCCTCGATGTCCCGGCCGCTGGACGAGGTTCAGTACAAGGCCATCTCGGCGATGGTGCTCAAGCTGTTCAAGGCCCACGGCAACGACCTGACAGTGACCGCGCTGCGCGACGCCTTCAAGGGCGGGACCATCGAGGAACTCGGTGCGATCAACGACTCGCGCATCAAGGACCTGGCGATCATGCTGAACCCGTATGCACAGGGCGGCCAGTACGAACGCTTCTTCGAGGGTCGCAACAACATCGACTTCGAGAACGATTTCGTCGTCATCGAGAACGAGGAGCTGAAGCGACGGCCCGACCTGCACGCAGTGGTCAACATCCTGCTGCTGCACCAGATCACCGGCGAGATGTACCTGACGCGCAACCGGCGCAAGGTGCTCTTCATCGACGAGCTCAAGCAGCAACTCGGTGACATCGGCGCCGACGACCCGATCAAGGCCGCAGTGGTGGAAGAAGCGGCGCGGCGCGCTCGCAAGTACGGCGGCTCGCTGGGCACGGCCACGCAGAGCGCCGACGACTACTACGGCTCGGCCCAGATGGAGGCCGCCTTCAACTGCTCGGACTGGGTCTTCCTGCTGCGCCAGAAGCCCGAGTCGATCGAGATGCTCGACCGCAAGGGGCGGCTGTCGATGGACG
>CAYJOA010000299.1:0-2567 GCA_964371495.1 uncultured Rubrivivax sp. | reverse complement strand
TCGGGTCGATCATCTTGTAGTAGAGGTCGTGCGACAGCGCGTTGGCGATGGTCAGCAGCAGGCCGTCGGCCGTCGACAGCGCCGCGGCCAGGCCGCCCGCCGCCACCATGCCCGACACCACGTACGGCAGGCCACCGATTTCCGGTGTCGCCAGCACGATGATGTCGCCGCCGATCTTCATTTCGCCGAGCTGGAGCAGGCCGTCCTTGTTGATGTCGACGACCGACAGCAGCGCCGGGTCGACGCGCGCCCAGTTCGTGATCCACGCCGGCAGCTTGTCGAACGGCGTGCCGATGAGCGTGTTGAACACCTCGTACTTGACCAGCACCGCGAGTGCGGGGGCGGTGAAGTACAGCAGGAAGATGAAGAACAGGCTCCAGAACACCGACTTGCGCGCCTCGCTCACCGACGGCGTGGTGTAGTAGCGCATCAGGATGTGCGGCAGCGCCGCCGTACCGATCATCAGGCAGAAGACGAGCGCGAGGAAGTTGCGCCGCGAGACGTCGAAGGTCTTCTGCGCCGCGGCGTCACCGTTGGGATCGCCGGCGTACACCTGCGCATGCGGTGGCATGCCAGCCAGCGGCTTGGCGCGGCCCGCGTTGGCGGCCTGCGCAGCGGTCCAGGCGGCCTTGGCCGCGGCCTCGTCCTTGGGCACGGCGGCCACCGCCTTCTCGGCCGCCTGCACCTCGGCCAGCGGCGCGTTGGCGGCCTTCAGCTCGGCGAGCTTGGCTGCCGTCGACGCCTTCTCGGCTGCCAGCGCGGCCGGGATGTCCTTCAGCTTGGCGCCGAACTCGTCACCCTTGGCCTTGAAGGCGGCAATGACCTCCTTCTCCTTGGGATCGGCGATCAGCACCTTCTCCTTGGCCGTCACCTGCTCGAGCTTGTAGCCGTAGGCAAACTGCGGCACCGGCACGCCGCTCTGCTTGACACCGAGCCAGACCACCGGCGTCAGGTAGGCGATGATGAGAATGATGTACTGCGCCACCTGCGTCCAGGTGACCGCACGCATGCCGCCGAGGAACGAGCACACCAGGATGCCGCCCAGGCCGACGAAGATCCCGATCTCGAAAGCCAGGCCCGACAGCCGCGCCGTGATCACGCCGACGCCGTAGATCTGCGCCACCACGTAGGTGAAGGAGCACAGGATCGCCGCGACGATGCCCAGGAAACGCGGCAGGTGGCCTTCGAAGCGCGCCCCCAGGAAATCGGGGATCGTGAACTGGCCGAACTTGCGCAGGTAGGGCGCCAGGAAGAGCGCCACCAGGCAGTAGCCGCCGGTCCAGCCGAGGATGAAGGCCAGGCCGCCGAAGCCGGTCAGGTACAGCGTGCCGGCCATGCCGATGAACGACGCCGCGCTCATCCAGTCGGCGCCGGTGGCCATGCCGTTGTAGATCGCCGGCACGCGCCGGCCGGCCACGTAGTACTCGGCGGCGTCCGTGGTGCGGCTCATGATGCCGATGCCGGCATACAGACCGACGGTGGCGAGCAGGAAGATGAGGCCGATCCAGTTTCTCGGCAAGCCCATCTGCTCGAGCGCTGCGAGCACCAGGATGAAGACCAGGAAGCCACCCGTGTACCAGGTGTAGACCTTGTTCAGCTGCGCCTTGAAGGCCCGGTTGGCCGCCACGCCGGTCGGGCTATCGCTTGTTCCAAACATGCCAGCCATGTCATTCCTCCTCGGCGACGCCGAATTGCTGGTCCAGCTTGCCCATGTACCGGGCATAGAACCAGATGATGACGACGTAGACGATCAGCGCCCCCTGGGCCGCGACCCAGAAGCTGAACGGCCAGCCGAAGAAATGGAAGTTCAGGTCCCGGGCGAAAAACGCCAGGACGAACGTCACGAAGAACCAGATCGCGAGCAGCACTGCGGTGATCCGCAGGTTCGCCCGCCAGTACTGGTGGTGCCTTTCCGACAGTTGCGACTGCATCGCTTTGCCTCCAACACTCTCATGCCCACCGGGAATTGGCCCGGCCCTCTTTCGTCCGCCCCGCGCGGCATCCGAATCTGTGCTCGCTCACGGCGCGAGGCCGGTTTCGCGCTCGAGTTGTGCCGCCACCTTGGGGTCGAAGCCCCGCAGGTGGCGGATGATCCTGCGTGCCTCGTCCGGCTGCTGGCGGTCGAACTGCACGCGCGCCAGCTGGTACCAGCCGTGCGGACTCATGGGCTGCAGCTCGGTGTTGCGCTCGAGGGCCTTCACGGCTTCGTCGTAGCGCTGCAGCCGGATCAGCACCAGCCCCTGGCCGTACCAGGCGCGGTCGAGCTTGGGCGACAGCTCGGTGGCGCGCACGAAGGCCGCCAGCGCTTCCTCCCAGCGCCCGGCGGACTCGAGCATGTAGCCGTGATTGAACCAGGCGCGTGCATCGTCGGCGCGGATCGCGACCAGGCGCTCGGAATCGGCCAGCGCCTGCGCCTGGCGGCCCGCCTGCATCAAGAGGTGCGCGCGGCTGGCCAGCGCGTAGCCGTCGTCGGGCCAGCGCTCGACCATGGCATCGAAGATCGGCATCGCCGCCGCGTTGCGGCCCAGCACCAGCCAGGCGATGGCACGCCACTTCATCCAGAGGTA
>CAYJOA010000298.1:0-2592 GCA_964371495.1 uncultured Rubrivivax sp. | reverse complement strand
CGGTGTAGATGGCGTGTTTGGCCAGCGCCATCTGCTCGTCTTCCAGCTCGCGCGAAGGATCGGTGCCGCGCTGGCAGGCCAGCACCTTGTTCTTGGCGATGTCGAAGCCGATGGTGCGCATGTGCTTGCCGAATTCAACGACCAGCGGCAGGCCCACGTAGCCCAGGCCGATGACTGCAACGGTGTTCATTCTCGTATCCACCTCTGTGACCAGTTATGAATCCAGCGACTGCAGTGCTCAGCGCAGGTCGCGCGTCTGGCGCAGCAGCGCCTCCAGTGCGGGCAGGTTGTCGCGCACGAAGGCCTGCAGCAGGGCCTGGGCCTCGGCGCTCGACTCTTTGTCGGCCCACAGCACCAGCACCGCGCCGTCGTCGCCGCGGCCCTGCAGCCGCGTCAACGCCCCTGCCAGCTTGGCGCCGATGTCGCCGGCCACCCAGCGCCCGTCCACCCAATACACCTGCCATGCCGTCAGTTGCGGGCGGCGGCCGCCGGCCGGTGCTGCACCCAGCACCTCGGCGGTGCGCCAGCTGACCGAGCGACCCTCCAGCGTCAGCGTCGTGTCGCCGCGAGCCATCAGGTTCCAGGTCCTGTCCTTGGAGATCACCAGGGCGTTGGCCGAACCGACCAGCTTGCTGTTTTCCCCCTGGTGACGGTAGTAGCCGAGGTACAGGCCGACATCGCCGTCCGGGCTGGCGTAGGTCCGCTCGATTTCCAGCGCCGGGTTGCGGAACGCCGGCTTGAAGGGCGGCTCGGCAGGCGGGGTGACCTGCCAGCGGTTGGCCAGGCGATCGGGCAACGCCAGCTGGGGGGCGGCGGCGCTCTCCTCCAGCCGCTGCAGTCCCCACAGCGCCAGGTGCGGCAGCAGCAGCACCGCCACGGTGGCCGCCGCGGCGGGCAGCACGGGCCAGGCTCGTGACCGGCCAGCACCCGAGGCGCGCTGCAAGGCTGCGGCGGCCTGCGCGGTGGCCGGCGCGGGCGTGGCGTCGGGTTCGGACCAGCGTGCCCCGACCAGGAACATGATCATGACCACGACGCCGAAAAACACCCAGCCGTAGACCAGATGGTCTGCACCCACCGCGAGCGTGTTGTCGGACCAGTGGCCGAGCATGACGATCATGTAGGCGCGCAGCCAGTTGGCCACGATGGGCACGGCAATCGACACCAGCATGAACGCGGTCCGCCGTGTCCACGAGCGGTAGTTGAGGTAGGCGAACAGCGTGCCGACCATGAACGAGGCGATCAGGTAGCGCACGCCACTGCAGGCTTCGACCACGCTCCAGCTGCCCGAGGGAATGACGAACTGCAGCCCTTCGCGGTACACCGGGATGCCGCTCAGGCGCAGTGCGGCGACGGTGAAGTCGGCCGTCCACTGCATCATGGGGTCGAGCATGAACTCGCCCATCGGCACGGCGAAGAACAGGAACAGCAGTGGAAACAGGATCGCCAGCGCCACCTGGACGCCCAGCACCGCCGGCACGGCCAGCACCAGCATGGCCACCCAGGCGAACTGCGCCGCGGCGTTGACCAGCATCAGGTCGGCCAGAAGCCACATGGCGGCAAAGGCAGCCAGCGCCAGCAGCACCCAGGGCTGCGGCCGCGGGGTCATCGCAGACAGCGTTGCGCGCTGGCGCCAGACGAGCCACAGCACGATGGGCGGCACCAGGAAGGCATGGGCGAAGGTTTCCGATCGCTGCCAGATGCCCACCATGGCAGTCACCGTGCCGGCGTACAGGCCGCACAACACCAGCATCACGGCCACCAGCGCCAGCAGCGCGCTGCGCCACGGCGTGGCAGTGGCGGTGGGGGGGTCGAGAACGGCGCTCATGGGGGTCTTTTCCAGATGCGTGCAGGCCGCTCAGGCCGCCGGCTCACGGTTCAGCAGCGGTGACGCGAGCGGGCCCGGCGCGGCAGCGCGCAGGCTGGCGAGGTGGCGGTCGATGGTGGCCAGGTGCGACTCCCAGGCGTAGCTGCGCTGCACGCGCAGCCGACCCGCGTTGCCCATGGCGGCGGCACGGTCGGGCGCCTGCAGCAAGAGTTCGATGCAGCGCACGTAGTCGTCGGCACCCGACGCGGACATGATGTCGGCACCGGGCTCGGCGTCGAGCGCCTGCACGCAGTCGTCGGCGGCCACCACCGGGCGCCCCATGGCCATGGCCTCCAGGATCTTGTTCTGGATGCCGCGCGCCAGCCGCAGCGGCGCCACCACCACGGCAGCGTGCTGCAGATAGGGCCGTACGTCGGGAACGGTGCCGGTGACGACGACTCCCGCTTCGGGCGCGGCGGCCAGCGCACGCACCGGTGCGGTGGGCGAGCGGCCGACGATGTGCAGGCGCAGCTGCGGACGCGTCACGCGCAGTCGCGGCAGCACCTCGGCAGCGAACCAGGTCACGGCGTCGACGTTGGGCCAGTAGTCCATGGCACCGGTGAAGACCAGTGGCAGCTCGCCCGGCTCGAAGGGCGACGGCCGTGCCGCGTCGGCGCGGAAGTAATCGGTATCCACGCCGTTGGGCATGGCTTCCACGCTGCCGGCGCTTTCAGGCGCGTGCTGGCGGAACAGCGCGGCTTCCTTCTCGGTGGCGAAGAAGCTGCGCA
>CAYJOA010000297.1:0-2601 GCA_964371495.1 uncultured Rubrivivax sp. | reverse complement strand
CAGGTGAACAACCTACCCTGCTGCATTGTTGTGCAGCAGAGGACAAGGAGTGATCACCATGGACATGATTGGCAGGATCCGGCGTTTGCATAGCCGGAAGAAGAAGTCCGAGCGCGAGATCTCGCGCATGACGGGGCTATCGCGCAACACGGTTGCGAAGTGGCTGCACGGCGAGGTCGATGGCCCGCCGAAGTACCGGCGCGGCGAGCAGCCCAACAAGCTCACCGTCTTCCACGAGGCGCTCAAGCAGGCCCTGAAGGCCGATGCGCGGCGGCCCAAGCACGAGCGGCGTACGGCCAAGGCGCTCTACGCCGAGATCAAGGCGACTGGCTACGGCGGTGGCTACACCCGTGTGACCGACTTCATTCGGGCATGGCGCCAGGGTGAGGGCCAAGGGGCTGCGGTCAATGCCTTCATCCCGCTGGTCTTCGAACTGGGCGAGGCGTACCAGTTCGACTGGAGCGAGGAAGGCCTGGTGGTGGGGGGCATCTACTACCGGGCGCAGGTCTCGCACATGAAGCTGTGCGCCTCGCGTGCGTTCTGGCTGGTGGCCTACCCGAGCCAGGGTCACGAGATGCTGTTCGATGCTCACACCCGCTCGTTCGCGGCGCTCGGCGGTGTGGCCCGCCGGGGCATCTACGACAACATGAAGACCGCTGTCGACAAGGTCAAGAAGGGCAAGGGCCGCATCGTCAACGAGCGCTTCGCGACCATGTGCGCGCACTACCTGGTCGACCCCGACTTCTGCAACGTGGCCAGCGGCTGGGAGAAGGGGGTCGTCGAGAAGAACGTGCAGGACAGCCGCCGGCGCATCTGGATCGACGCGGCCAAGATCAAGTTCGGCAGCTTCACCGAACTCAACGCCTGGCTGGCTGATCGGTGCCGGGCTCTGTGGGCGGAGGTCCGCCACCCCGAGCACGAGCAGTTCAGCGTGGCCGAGATGCTGGAGCACGAGCGGGCGCACCTGATGCCCATGCCCACGCCGTTCGACGGCTACGTCGAGAAGCCAGCGCGGGTGTCCAGCACCTGCTTGGTGTCGGTGGCGCGCAACCGCTACTCGGTACCGTGCGAGTTGCACGGCCAGATGGTCAGCACGCGGCTGTACCCGTCCAGCGTGATGGTGGTGGCCGACGACAAGATCGTGGCCCGCCACGACCGGCTGAGCAACGCCGGCGAGACGAGGTACGACTGGCAGCACTACATCCCGCTGCTGCAGAGGAAGCCCGGCGCACTGAGGAACGGGGCGCCGTTCGCCGACATGCCCGAGCCGCTGCAACGGCTGCGCCGAGGACTGCTGCGCAACCCGGGTGGCGACCGCGTGATGGCGCAGGTGCTGGCCATCGTGCTGACGGCCGGGCTGGATGCGGTGCTGGTGGCGGTGGAATTGGCGCTGGAGACTGGGCCGCCGGGCAAGGTCAGTGTGGAGCACGTGGTCAACGTGCTGGGCAGGCTGAACGCGGTGCCGGCGCCACCGACGGCGGCCACGCACTTGAAGGCCACCACGCCGCCGCTGGCGGACACGGCGCGCTACGACAGGCTGCGTGCCGACAGCAGCGCCGCGGACTGTGTTGACGCCACCACCGAGGGAGCCAACCATGAAGCCTGACGTGCTGGTCGAACTCAAGGCGCTGCGCCTGCACGGCATGGCAGGCGCGTGGGCCGATCTGGTCGAGCAAGGTGGCAACGCCGGCATCGAGTCCTCGCGTTGGCTGATTGAGCATCTGCTGCAGGCCGAAGGCACGGACCGCGCGATGCGCTCGGTCAGCCACCAGATGAAGGCCGCGAAGTTCCCGGTGCATCGCGACATGGCGGGCTTCGACTTCGAGGTCTCGCCGGTGGATCGCAAGCTGGTGAACACGCTGGCCACAACGGCCTTCACCGACGACGCGCACAACGTCGTGTTGGTGGGTGGTCCGGGCACGGGCAAGACGCACCTGGCCACGGCCATCGGCGTGGCCGGCATCACCCGGCATGGCAAGCGGGTGCGCTTCTACTCCACGGTCGATCTGGTCAATGCGCTGGAGCAGGAGAAGGCCCAAGGCAGGGCTGGGCGCATCGCCACCAGCTTGCTGCGCCTGGACCTCGTAGTCCTCGATGAACTGGGCTATTTGCCCTTCAGCCAGGCCGGCGGGGCGTTGCTGTTCCACCTGCTCAGCCGCCTGTACGAGCACACCAGCATGATGATCACGACCAATCTGGACTTCGCCGAATGGTCCAGCGTCTTCGGCGACGCGAAGATGACCACCGCACTGCTGGACCGCCTGACGCACCACTGCCACATCGTCGAGACCGGCAACGAGTCGATCCGCTTCAGCCGCAGCACGGCCGAGGCCAAGAAGCGCATCAAGGCGCGCGAACAGACGCGCAAAGCTGCCAAGACCGAGGCTCAAACCGACCCGTTCTGATCGGGCGCCGCGCGGGGGAAGCCGCTACGGGCTACGCCCTGCGCGTCTTCCCCCGCGCGATCAACACGGCACCAAGGAGGTCAACGCAATAGGCCAAGAACTACACTTATCCACAGCCGACCAACTCAAAGTCGGCTTCCACCCCTGGCTCAATATTCGGTCGGCACGGTGGCTCAGATTTGAATCGGCGCCGACA
>CAYJOA010000296.1:0-2607 GCA_964371495.1 uncultured Rubrivivax sp. | reverse complement strand
TACCGCGGCATCCGCCCCGCGCCCGGCTACCCGGCGTGCCCCGACCACAGCGTCAAGCGCGACATGTTCCGCGTGCTGCAGGCGGCAGAGGTGGGCATGCACCTGACCGAAAGCCTGGCCATGATGCCGGCGGCCAGCGTCAGCGGTTTTTACCTGGCGCACCCGGCGGCGACCTATTTCAACGTCGGCCGCATCGGCGAGGACCAGCTGGCCGACTGGGCGCGCCGCCAGGGCCAGAGCGAAGCCGACGCGCGGCGTGCGCTGGCGCCGCTGCTGGGCTGATGGCCATGGGCGCCATCCCCGATACCGGCGAACCGTCGCGCGCCGAGATCGACGCCCTGGCGGGCCCGGCGTTGGTCGAGTTCGGCACCGCCTGGTGTGGCCACTGCCGCGGCGCGCAGCCGCTGATCGCCGCGGCCCTGGCCGCCCATCCGGGCGTGCGCCACGTGAAGGTGGAAGACGGCCGCGGCCGCCGGCTCGGCCGTTCCTTCGGCGTCAAGCTGTGGCCGACGCTGGTCTTCCTGCGCGACGGCCGTGAAGTGACGCGGCTCGTGCGGCCGGCCGGCACGCTGGAGATCACGCGCGCGCTGACGCAGATCAACCCGCCGCAGGCGCCTTGAGGGCCCCTCGCCGGCTACCATGCAGCCGTGCTGCGATTCGTCCTGACGCGCCTGAGCCTGGTCGTGCCGACCTTCATCGGCATGACCTTGCTCGCCTTCCTGATGATCCGCCTGGTGCCCGGCGACCCGATCGAGACCCTGGCCGGCGAGCGTGGCATCGACCCCGCGCGCCATGCCGCGCTGGTCAGCGAATACGGCCTGGACAAGCCGCTGCTCACGCAATACGTGATCTACATCGGGCGCGTGCTGCGCGGCGACCTGGGCAAGTCGATGATCACCCAGGCGCCGGTGCTGGAGGAGTTCACCGCGCTGTTCCCGGCCACCATCGAGCTGGCCGCCTGCGCGATCCTGTTCGCGCTCGTGCTCGGCATACCGGCCGGCATGCTGGCCGCGGTGAAACGCAACTCGGTGTTCGACCACGGCGTGATGGGCGTCTCGCTGACCGGCTATTCGATGCCGATCTTCTGGTGGGGCCTGCTGCTGATCCTGTTCTTCTCGGTGCAGCTGGGCTGGACGCCGGTGTCCGGGCGCATCGCGGTCAAGTATTACTTCGAGGCGGTCACCGGCTTCAACCTCATCGATGCCTGGCTCTCGGGCGAACCCGGGGCCTGGAAATCGGCGGCCTCGCACCTGATCCTGCCGACCATCGTGCTGGGCACCAATCCGCTGGCGATCATCGCCCGCATGACACGCTCGGCGATGCTCGAGGTGCTGGGCGAGGACTACATCCGCACCGCACGCGCCAAGGGGCTGTCGGCCTGGCGCGTGGTGGCGCTGCACGCCTTTCGCAACGCGCTGATCCCGGTCGTCACCGTCATCGGCCTGCAGGTCAGCGTGCTGTTCACCGGCGCCATCCTGACCGAGACGATCTTCTCCTGGCCCGGCGTCGGCAAATGGATGATCGAGGCCATCAGCCGGCGCGACTACCCGGTGCTGCAGGGCGGCCTGCTGCTGCTCGGCGGCATGGTGATGGTCGTCAACCTGCTCGTCGACGTGGCCTACGGCGTCATCAATCCACGCGTGCGGCGGGCCTCGTGAGCGCCATCCACGACGCCCCCCCATCGTCGCCGGCAGCGGCCGAGGCGCCGCCCGGGCCGCTGCGCGAGTTCTGGGCCAGCTTCAGTGCCAACGCCGGCGCCGTGGCCGGGCTGGTGATCGTGGTCGCGGTGCTGCTGATGGCTGCGCTGGCGCCGTGGATCGCGCCGCATGCGCCGGACATGACCGACAACACCGCCTTCCTGCGGCCGCCGGTGTGGGCCGAAGGCGGCTCATGGAGCACGCCGCTGGGCACCGACGCGATCGGCCGCGACATGCTGTCGCGGCTGATCCACGGCGCACGACTGTCGCTGACCATCGGCCTGGCCGTGGTGGCGCTGTCGATCGCGGTCGGCATCGTGCTCGGCATGGTCGCCGGCTTCGTCCGCGGCGTCACCGAGATCGCGATCATGCGGCTGATGGACGTCATCCTGACGCTGCCCAGCCTGCTGCTGGCGATCGTCATCGTCGCCATCCTCGGCCCTGGGCTGATGAATGCGATGTTGGCTGTGTCGGTGGTGGTGCTGCCGCATTACGTGCGCATCACGCGTGCGGCGGTGCTGGCGGAGACGGCGCGCGACTATGTCACCGCGGCGCGTCTGGCCGGTGCCGGCCGGCTGCGGCTGATGTTCATCGAGGTGCTGCCCAACTGTGCCGCGCCGCTGATCGTGCAGGCCTCGCTCGGCGTCTCGACCGCCATCCTCGACGCCGCCGCGCTTGGTTTTCTCGGCCTCGGTGCACAGCCGCCGGCGGCCGAGTGGGGCACGATGCTCGCCGACGCGCGCGAATTCGTGCTGCGCGCCTGGTGGGTGGTGACCTTCCCGGGGCTCATGATCCTGGTCACGGTGCTGGCGTTCAACCTGCTGGGCGATGGCCTGCGCGACGCCCTCGACCCCAAGCTCAAGCGGTGAAATGACCCCCCCCCGTAGCGCCTTCGGCGCTCCCCCCCAGG
>CAYJOA010000295.1:0-2683 GCA_964371495.1 uncultured Rubrivivax sp. | reverse complement strand
GTGTTCCTGGATCGCATGAACCAGGAGAACAACCTCTGGTACGTCGAGGTGATCGAGGCGACGAACCCGTGCAGCGAGCAATCGCTGCCCGACTTCGGCTGCTGCTGTCTCGGCTCCATCGACCTCACGAGGTTCGTCGAGCGGGCCTTCGAGTCCGATGCCGGCTTCGACTGGACGGGATTCAAGGACGTGGTCCGCACCGCGGTGCGCATGCTCGACAACGTGCTTGAGGTGACCTGGTGGCCACTGCCGGAACAACGCCGCGAGGCCATGGCCAAGCGTCGCATCGGCCTGGGCTTCCTGGGCCTGGGCAGCGCGCTGGTGATGCTCGGCGTCCGCTACGACTCCGAACAGGGGTTGGCCTTCGGTGCACGGGTGGCGCAGGCGATGCGCGACGAGGCGTACCGCGCCTCGGCCGATCTGGCCAGCGAGAAGGGAGCGTTTCCGGCGCTCGATGCGGAGCGCTACCTGCAGAGCGGGTTCGCCAGGCGCCTGCCTGACGACATCCGCAGCGCGGTGGCCGAACGCGGCATCCGCAACAGCCATCTGCTGTCGATCGCGCCGACGGGCACGATCGCACTGGCCTTCGCGGACAACGCGTCGAACGGCATCGAGCCGGCGTTCGCCTGGAGCTACACCCGCAGGAAGCGCATGGCCGACGGTTCGACCCAGGAATACGCGGTCGAGGATCACGCCTACCGGCTGTTCCGGGAGCGCGGCGGCGACGCGCAGTGCCTGCCCGCCGCATTCGTGTCCGCGCTGGACATGACGGCCGAACAGCACCTGCAGATGCTGGTGGCGGTGCAGCCGTTCATCGACTCGTCGATCTCCAAGACCGTGAACGTGCCCGCCGACTATCCGTTCGAGGCATTCAGGGGCCTGTACCTGCAGGCCTGGAAGGCCGGGCTCAAGGGCCTGGCAACCTACCGGCCGAACGCGGTCACGGGTGCGGTGCTGTCGGTCGACTCAGCGGCGGCAGTCGATGCCGCGCCCGAGGACGATCCGCTGTGCAGGCAGTTCGCCAGCCGTCCGGCGGGAGAACTCGAAGGCCTGACTTCCAAGGTCGAGTTCTGGACCGTGGAAGGCAAGAAGTCGGTCTACCTGACCGTCAACTTCGTGCGGGTGTCCGGCATCGTGGGCGGCCAAGCGGTCGTGATCGAGCGGCCGGTCGAGTTCTTCGTGCCGGCAGGCCAGCGTGACGAGGGCCAGCAATGGATCTCGTCGAACATGCGGCTGCTGTCGATGGTCGCGCGCTCCGGCGCGTCGATCTCCAAGGCACTGGCCAACATGTGCGAAGTGGTCTGGGACAAGGGCCCCGTGCGTTGCGGCTTCGTGACCAGGGAGGACGGCGCGCAGGCGCCGCGCTTCCATGACTCCGAAGTCGCAGCCATTGGACATGCGCTGCAGCAGATCCTCGCGCGACGCGGTTTCCTGGACAGCCTGGGCAACCAGGTGCCGGTGGCCGCGCTGGCGCGTCGGTTGGCGGCGCGGGATCGGGCCCCGACGGATGCTATTGCTCCGGACGGGTCGGCGGACGCGACAGCGCAGGCCGGGATAACGAACGCGAACCTGGTGAACGTGGCGAATGTAGGCAATGGCAAGAAGTGCCCCGAGTGCGGCGCGCACGCGCTGCACAAGGTCGATGGCTGCCTGCGCTGCGCGAACTGCCACCACATCGGCAGTTGCGGCTGACACCCGTGCGGCATCCATGCGGGCTGCAGCACGGGTACGGCGACGACGCTGTCGCCGAGCCTGTCGCGGCCCCGCAGCAGGTGTGACACCTACATCGAAGCGAGGACATCATGAACGATGATTTCGAATCGCGCGTCAGGGACCTCAAGTCCCGCGCGCATGGTCACTGGACCCCATTGCTCGGGGCGCTGGGCGTCGACGAGCGCATCCTCAACGGCAGGAACCAGCCGTGCCCGCTGTGTGGCGGCACCGACCGCTTCCAGTACACCGACAAGTTCGGCGAAGGCAACTACCACTGCCGCTCGTGCGGTGCCGGTGGCGGCCTGAAGCTCGCTCAAGGCGTGCTGGGGCTGAAGTTCGGCGAACTACTCGCCCGGCTGGAAAGGCAGCTGGGCGCCGTGCCCGCCGCGACCACGCAATTGCCCGGTGGCCCGTCCCCGGAGAAGATGAAGCGTCTGTGCCAGCACATCTGGCACGAAGCCAGGCCCGTCACACAGGGCGACGAGGTGGACCGCTACCTGCGCAACCGCGGGCTGCAGTTGTCCGCCTACCCGCGCACGCTGCGCTTCCATCCGGCGCTGGGGTACTTCGAGAAGCCGGCTGGCCAGCAGCGGTCGAAGAAGATCGCCGAGTACCCGGCGATGCTGGCCGTTGTGCAGGGCAGCGACGGACATGCCGTCACCCTGCACCGAACCTACCTGCGCGACGGCCGCAAGGCGCTGGGCACGCAGTCCCGCAAGGTGCTGTCGTCCGGCATCAACGGCGCTGCAGTCAGGCTCTTCGAGGCGGGTGACGAACTTGCTGTGGCCGAAGGCATCGAGACGGCGCTGGCAGTGCACCTGAGCACCGGCAAGCCGGTCTGGGCCGCACTGAGCTGCGGGAACCTGGAGAAGCTCTGGATCCCGGACCCCGTCGCCCGCGTCTGCATCTACGCGGACAACGACGCCAACGCCGAGTTCGACGGCCAGGCCTCGGCCTATGCCCTGGCGCA
>CAYJOA010000294.1:0-2716 GCA_964371495.1 uncultured Rubrivivax sp. | reverse complement strand
AGATGCCGGTCGCCCCAGGCGCGCTGTTGCGTGACGTGGAAACGCTGCGGCACCCACAGCGTGAGTTCGTCGCGGGCGCGCGTCATCGCCACGTAAAGCAGCCGCCGTTCCTCCTCGATCTCGGCGCCGCGGCCGGTGGCCATGTCGGCGGGCAGGCAGCCGTCGACGACGTTGAGCACGTGCACCGCGTTCCACTCCTGGCCCTTGGCGCTGTGGATGGTGGACAGGATCAGGTAGTCCTCGTCGCGCCAGGGTGGGCCGGCTTCGTCGCTGCTGGCGGCCGGCGGGTCGAGCGTGAGCTCGGTGATGAAACGCTGGCGGCCGGGCTGGCCGGCAGCGACGTGCGCCAGCTGTTCCAGGTCGGCGACGCGCACGCGGGCGTCGTCGTACAGGCGTTCCAGGTGCGGCCGGACCCAGGCGATGACACGTGACAGGTCGTCGGGCCAGGCCGCGGCATCGCTGCGCAAGTGTTCCATCAGCGCCGCCAGCGCGGCCCAGGGCGCGGCGGCGGCCGGCGGCGGCTTGAACTGCGCCAGCGGTGCCGCGTGGGCCAGCAGCCGGCGCACGCTGGCCGGCCCCATGCCGGGCACCAGCCGCGCCGTGCGCAGCGCGGCCAGCTGCGAAGCCGGGTTATCGGCCCAGCGCAGCACCGCCAATACGTCCTTGACGTGTGCCGCCTCCAGGAAACGCAGGCCGCCGTACTTGACGAACGGGATGCCGCGCCGCACCAGTTCCAGCTCCAGCGCCGCGCTGTGCGTGGCAGTGCGGAACAGCACCGCCTGGCGCTTGAGCGCCAGTCCGGCCTCGCGCTGCGCCAGCACCGCGTCGGCCACGCCGTTGGCCTGCGCGGCTTCGTCGGCCACCGTCACCAGCCGCGGCGGGCAGGCTGCGGCGCGCTCGGTCCACAGCTCCTTGGCGAAGCGTTCCGGCGCCTGCGCGATGACGGCGTTGGACGCCTGCAGGATCGCCGGCGTCGAACGGTAGTTGCGCTGCAGCGTGAGCACACGCGCCGGCGGATCGAAGCGCCGCGGCCAGTCGAGGATGTGGCGCACGTCGGCGCCGCGAAAGGCGTAGATCGACTGGGCGTCGTCGCCCACCGCCGTCAGACCGCGGCCGTCCGGCTTGAGCGCCTGCGTGATGTCGGCCTGCAGCCGGTTGACGTCCTGCACCTCGTCGACCAGCACGTGGTCGAAACGGCTGCCGATGCGCGCCGCCATCTCGGGCACCTGCATCAGGTGCCACCAGGCGAGCAGCAGGTCGTCGAAGTCCAGCGACTGCTGCTGCAGCTTGGCTTCGCCGAAGGCGGCAAACAGGCGCTCGAGCGCGGCCGCGTGTTCGCGGCACCAGGGCCACTGTTCGTGCAGCAGTTCGGCCAGCGGCGTGCGCGTGTTGACTGCGCGCGAGTGGATCGCCAGGCAGGTGGCGGCGAGCGGGAAGCGCTTCTCGCCATCGGCCAGCCCCAGCGACTGGCGCGTCACCGCCAGCAGGTCCTGGGCGTCGGCGCGGTCGAGCACGGTGTAGCCGGGGGCCAGGCCGATGCGCGGTGCTTCCTCGCGCAGCAGCCGCGCCGCCACGCTGTGGAAGGTGCCGCACCACGGCAGCTCGGGCGGCTTCGTGGTGGCCGGCAGGCGCAGCGCCTCGTGCAGCAGGCGACCGGCGCGGCGTGCCATCTCGGCGGCGGCGCGGCGCGAGAAGGTCAGCAGCAGCAGCCGCTGCGGGCTGGCACCCTGCTGCACCAGCCAGGCCACGCGGGCGGCCAGTGTCATTGTCTTGCCCGAGCCGGCCCCGGCCACCACGAGCAGCGGCCCGGCGTCGGGTGCGTGTTCGACGGCCTGGCGCTGTTCGGGGTTCAGTTCGGTGGCGGCGTGCAATGGGGTGTCGGCTGTTCAGACGTACAGGTGGACTGTACGCGCCGCCGCCAGGCTGCCGGCTGCGCCGACAGCCGCATCGTGGTTCAATCCGCGCTCACCGGCCGGAGCTCAGAGTGTCGTCGTCCCATTCGCCGCTGTACCTGCTTGAACGCTTCGATGTCGGCATCGTCAGGCTGGACGCCGAACGGCGCGTGCTCGACATGAACGCCTTCGCGCGGCGTGTGCTGCCGGTGAGCGCGGAGTGAATCGGTAATGGAGGTCAAGCTCGACAAGCGCTACGAGGTCGCCGCCAGCCCGCAGCAGGCCTGGGCCGTGCTCTCGGACGTGCGCGCCACCGCGGCGTGCATGCCCGGCGCGCAGATCACCGAACAGCTCGACGACACGCACTACAAGGGCACCGTGAAGAGCAAGGTCGGTCCTGCCGTGATGACCTTCGGCGGTGACGTCGAGGTGCAGGGCCTGGATGCTGCCGCGCATTCGCTGCAGCTGATGGCCAAGGGTGCCGACAAGTCGGGGTCGTCGGCGTCGATGAGTCTGCTGGCGCACGTCGAGCCGGGCGAGACGCCGGCGACTTCGGTGCTCGTCGGCGCGGCGACGATCATCGTCAGCGGCAAGCTGGCGCAGTTCGGCAGCCGGCTGCTGGTGCCGGTGTCCGACGCCATGCTGGCGCAGTTCGCCGACAACTTCCGCGCCGCGGCGGCGGCGGTGCCGGCACCGGCCGTGGTGGGTGCACCGGCGGCAGAGCCGGCGCCCGCCGCAGCACCGGCACCGGTGAAGGAGCTGAACGCGCTGGCGCTGATGTGGTCCGTCATCAAGGCCTGGTTCGCCGGCCTCTTCCGAAAACC
>CAYJOA010000293.1:0-2726 GCA_964371495.1 uncultured Rubrivivax sp. | reverse complement strand
AGATCGATACGCTGATCGTCGACAAGACCGGCACGCTGACCGAAGGCCGGCCGGCCTTCGAGAAGGCCGTGGCCGCCGCAGGCTACACCGACGCAGAAGTGCTGCGCCTGGCGGCCAGCCTGGACCAGGGCAGCGAACATCCGCTGGCCGCGGCCATCGTCGCCGCCGCACGCGAGCAGGGGCTGGCACTGGCCAAGCCGGAGCAGTTCGATTCCGAGTCCGGGATAGGCGTGCGCGGCAGCGTCGAGGGCAAGGCGCTCGCCTTGGGCAACACCGCGCTGATGGAGCAGCTTGGCGTGCAGGTGGGTGCCCTGAAGGCGCAAGCTGAAGATCTGCGCGGCCAGGGTGCCAGCGTCATGCACCTGGCGGTCGACGGGCAACTGGCCGGCCTGCTGGCAGTGTCCGACCCGATCAAGGCCACGACGCTCGACGCCCTGCACGCGCTGCGCAAGTCGGGCCTGCGCATCGTGATGGCCACCGGCGACGGCCTGACCACGGCGCGCGCGGTCGGCAAGCGGCTGGGCATCGACGAGGTGCACGGCGAGGTCAAGCCCGCCGACAAGCTGGCCCTGGTCGAACGATTGCAGCGCGAAGGCCGGCACGTCGCGATGGCCGGCGACGGCATCAACGACGCCCCCGCGCTGGCACGCGCCGATGTCGGCATCGCGATGGGCACCGGCACCGACGTGGCGATGAACAGCGCCCAGCTCACGCTGGTCAAGGGCGACCTGCGCGGCATCGCGGCGGCCCGCGCGCTGTCGGTGGCCACCGTGGCCAACATGAAGCAGAACCTCGGTTTCGCGTTCGTCTACAACGCCCTGGGCGTGCCGCTGGCGGCGGGCGTGCTGTTTCCGTTCACCGGCTGGCTGCTGTCGCCGCTGATTGCCGCGCTGGCGATGAGCCTGAGCTCGGCCTCCGTGATCACCAACGCCCTGCGCCTGCGTGGGGCGAAGCTCGATCAATCCTGAACGAACAGGCTGACCCCGCCCCGACCCCAGTAGGGAACAACTCATGTCCATCACGACCCCGATCTCAATGCCGGTGAAGCGGGCCGGCATGAAGCGCTCCCGCCATCGAACGGCCATGGCGGCCGTGGCGACCCACGGGGCGGAGCGGGAGCCGCTCGTCGGCATGCCCCGGCGCAAGTCCGCGACGGGAGGCAAGGCGGACGCCGCCAAGGTCACGGGCCTGCGTGCGGTGCCGCGGCTCGTGCAGATCCTCGGGGTGGCCGCGCGCCACAAGCTCCTGCCGGCCCTGATGGGCAGCGACCGGCGGCCACCTCCCAATGAATTGCGGGAAGCCTTCGAGGAACTCGGTCTAGTTTTCCTCAAATTCGGCCAGGTGCTCGCCATGCGGCCCGATCTGCTGCCGGCCGGTTACGCAGAAGAACTGGAATCACTGCACGACGAGTTGCCGGCGATGGACATCGACATCGTTCGCACGACGATCGAGCGCGACCTGGGTGCCCCGCTGACGGAGCTGTTCTCGTCATTCGGCGAAGTCCCGCTGGCTGCGGCCACCATCGCCCAGGTGCACGAGGCGACCCTGCACGACGGCCGCAAGGTGGCAGTCAAGGTCCAGCGGCCCGATCTCCAAGCCACCATCGCCAGGGACATCGCGGCGTTGACCACTTTAATCGCACTGGGGGAGCGGGTGTTCCCGAGCATGCGTGCGCTCGATCTGCCTGTCATTGTCAAGGAGTTCTCGCGCAGCCTGAACCAGGAGACCGATTTCAGTCATGAGGCAAGGTCCATCGTTCTCTTCCGCACCGCCCTGGCGGATTTTCCCGATCTCTGGATTCCGGACGTCGTTCCGGCACTTTCGAGCGGCGCCGTGCTGACACTGGAGTTCTCCCCGGGCGAGCGCATCGATCACTACGCCAAGCTGCACCCGGAGGCGATGCCGCGCGTGATCAACGGCCTCGTCAGGTTGATGTTGCAGACGATCTTCGAGGAGGGCATCTTCCACGCCGACCCGCACCCTGGCAACGTCTTCATCCTTCCCGACGGGCGGCTGTCACTGCTCGACTTCGGCAACACGGGCGAGCTCGACGAGCGGATGCGGGAGTCGTTGATGCTGCTGCTCGAGGCCGTTGTCAAGGGTGATGCAAGGGCCGCCACGGGGGCTTACCTCGAAATGGCGGCGGCGGGCGAGGAGGTCAATCGTGCCGGGCTGCTGGCAGACATGAAGGCGGCGCTGTACGAGATCCGCCGCAGCAACCTGGCCGAGGTCTCGATCGGCAACGCCTTCGATTCGCTCATGAGCGCCGGAAGCCGCAACGGCGTTCACAACCCGGCTGAGTTCGTCCTGCTCACGCGCGCTTTCGTCATCCTGGAGTCGATGGTCGGCCAGCTGGCGCCCGACCACAACTACATGCATTCGTTTCGCGAAGAGATCGGGCGCCTCACCGCGCTGCACTTCGCGCCGGAGCGCATCAAGACCAAGACCACGCAACTGGCGCGCGACATGGAGCGCCTGTTCAGCGATGCCCCTGGTGACACGCGACGTATCCTGCGCCGCATCGCCGAGGGGGATCTCGGCCGGCTGCCGGCTCTGGAAGCGCTGGGAGCCCGCCTCAGCCGCAACACCACGCGGCTGGCGAGCGCCATCTCCTTCGCGGCGCTGGTGATCGGTGGCTCGATGCTCCTGCTGACGCCGATGGGCGGCTGGCACCACATCCTGGGCGAGACCATGATCGCGGGCGGCGTGGTCGGCATGCTCGTGGC
>CAYJOA010000292.1:0-2728 GCA_964371495.1 uncultured Rubrivivax sp. | reverse complement strand
GTCGTCGGCGAAGTGGCGCGCGCGGATGCCGGTGCGTTCGACGATCCAGGCGTCGCTGGTCTCGACGCCGCGCGCGGCCAGCATCGACACCATGTCGTCGTTGGACAGGCGCCGCGGCGGCAGGTGGCTGCCGGTGCCGGTGATGCGGGAATAACTGGGGCCAGGTGTGTTCATGCCGCTTGCGCCGATGGCGCGTCGGCCGCCGGCAGCGCCTGCAAGGTGGGGCCGATGCGGTCGTGCACGCGGTCGAGGAGTCGGTTGCGCGCCGCATCATAAGCCCGTGCCAGCGCCTGCTCGAAGGCGTAGGCGTCGGCCGAGCCATGGCTCTTGAAGACCAGCCCGCGCAGGCCCAGCAGCGCCGCGCCGTTGTAGCGGCGCGGGTCGACGCGGTGCTTGAAGCGATTCAGCACCGGTAGCGCCGCCAGCGCCGCCAGCTTGCTGAACGGCCCGCGCGTGAACTCCTGGCGAATGAAATCGGCCAGCATCGAGGCCAGGCCCTCGCTGGTCTTCAGCATCACGTTGCCGACGAAGCCGTCGCAGACGACGACGTCCACCGTGCCCTTGAAGATATCGTCGCCCTCGACGTTGCCGAAGAAGTTGATGTGTCCGCCGTCACCGGCCAGCCGCAGCAAATCGCCGGCGCGCTTGATCGTCTCGCTGCCCTTGATGGCTTCTTCGCCGATGTTCAGCAGGCCCACGGTGGGCTCGGCCGTGCCCTCCACCGCGGCCACCAGCGCGCTGCCCAGCACCGCGAATTGCAGCAGATGCTCGGGCGTGCAGTCGACATTGGCGCCGAGGTCGAGCACGGTGGTGTGGCCGTCGCGCCGGTTCGGCAGCACGGTGGCGATGGCCGGCCGGTCGATGCCTTCCAGCGTCTTGAGCAGGTAGCGCGCCAGCGCCATCAGAGCGCCGGTGTTGCCCGCCGAAACACAGGCCTCGGCTGCCGGCGGCTGGCCATCACGTGCCTGCAGCTGGGTGATGGCCACACGCATGGACGAGTCGCGCTTGCGGCGCAGCGCCGTCTCCACCGAGTCGGCCATGGTGACGACTTCGCTGGCGCTGACCAGGCTGCAGCGCGGCCAGTGAAGCGCCGGCTCCAGCGCGGCGAGGCTGCCGACGAGCAGCAACTCGGCCGCGGTGTGCTTGTCGAGGAAGGACCGGCAGGCCGGCAGCGTCACCGACGTGCCATGGTCGCCGCCCATGCAGTCGACGGCGATGCGCACCCGGGACAAGGGCGCGGGTTCGGCGTGGGTCGTCACGGTGGCTGTGGCGAAGCTGGCAGCTGCAGCGGCGCGAGGTCAGCGGGCTACCGGTGTGGCGCGCCGGGAATGCCGCCGAGACTAGGCTCGGCGGCCCGGCCGGCCACGGGTCAGGCGTCGGCCTTGGTCTTCAGGACCTTGCGGCCGCGGTAGAAGCCGGTGGGGCTGATGTGGTGGCGCAGGTGCACCTCGCCGGTGGTCGACTCCAGCGCCGTGCCCGGAGCGGCCACGGCGTTGTGGGAGCGGTGCATGCCGCGCTTGGACGGCGACTTCTTGTTCTGCTGGACAGCCATGGGAATCTCCTGGAAGCGGCGCCTGGGGCCCGGCTGCAAGGCTGCATCGCGGGGCCGCACGGCAAACGCGCCGCGCTGGGCGCAAAGCGATCGGTGTACCCGTCGCAAAGCCCGTTACTATAACACCGCACACGAGCGCAGTGGACTCAGCCGCCGGCGGATCCGCCGCCGGGCCCGCGCCGGCGCAGCGCCGCCAGGGCGGCGAAGGGCTTGGGCGCAGGCGCCTCTTCCGGCACATCGGTGTCGTCGCGCAGCGGCAGCGGCGCCGGGCAACGTTCGTGCCTGGGTACCAGCGGCAGGGCCAGGATCAACTCGTCCTCGGTCAGCGCATGCAGATCCAGCCGCGGCGGCAGTTCCAGCACGTCGTCCTCCGACGCTTCGTCCAGCCGCGCCGCTGCGGCCTCGCCGCGGACGAAGCGGAAGCGGCGGTCGATCTGCAGCGCCTGGCTCATGTTCTGCAGGCAGCGCTGGCACTGCAGCTGCACGGTGGTGGTGGCCGTCAGGTGCAGCCAGACCTCGGCCTCGCCGCCGGCCACCGGGCGCAGTTGGCCACTGGCCGACCACGGGATGGCGGGCGCGTCCGGCGCGACGGTCGCCAGACTCTCGGCCAGCCGCGCCATGCCCGCCTGCGGCCATTCGCCCTGCACCGTGTCGCCACTGCGGCAGAAGGCCAGCAACTCGATGGCGCGGGGATCGAAGCGTTCCTTCATGGTGGCCAATGGCGCTTGAACACCGGCGCGGCGGCGGGGTTCGCTTCGATGTGTTCCAGCGCCGTCAGCAATGCCGGCCGCGACTGGCGCAAGTGAGCACGCGCACCCGACCAGCGCGAAACGACGGCGGCCAGGATGCCCAGCGCGCCGGGTTGGTCGCCCTCCAGGCCGGGCGCGGCGCCGAACTGGTCGGCGAACAGATCCCAGTACAGATGCAGCCGGCGGCGTGCGCCGGCGCGGATGCGTTCGTGTACGGCCTCGTCGCCGCCTTCGCACCAGCGTTCGGGGTAATCGATGACGCCGATCGCGGCGTAGCAGTTGGCGGCGATGAAGACCAACCCGCGCAGCGCCTGTGCGCGCGCCGCGTCGTCGGCCGGCAGCAGCCTGGACGCCGGAAACGTCAGCCCGAGATGGATCAGGATGGCCGCACTCTCGGTCATCACGCTGCCGTCGTCGAACTGCAGCG
>CAYJOA010000291.1:0-2756 GCA_964371495.1 uncultured Rubrivivax sp. | reverse complement strand
ACCAGCGCAACGCCATCTGGCGCATCGTGCAGTCCGGCAACACCGGGCTGTTCCATGCGGTGGGTGCGGGCAAGACCGCCGTCATGGTGGCAGCCAGCATGGAACTGCGGCGGCTGGGCCTGGCGGCCAAGCCGGCCCACATCGTGCCGAATCACATGCTGGAGCAGGTGCGACACGAAGTCGCTTGAAGAATTGTGCGGCCCTTTCGGGGTGACCGTACCTGGTGTTCCGTCACCAGTAGCCTACCGACACATGCGAAAGAGGTAACTCATTGGTATGAAGCTGTCGGGACAATGTACGCGGGGAAACTCACGAACGATCCGCGAGGGTCCGACGTGCATCTGCGAGCATCAATGCGGATGAGCGGCTAGGCTGGGCGATATGGCTAACACACGTGAACTGTCGAGTAAAACACCGTTAGCATGAACAGGCCATTTAAAGATGCTGACAGGCCTGACCAAAAGGTATGTGGTCGGTTGACGCGTTTTGTACTCGCGTCACACGGACAGAACGATCACCGGTGGAATGACAGAGCCTACCCCGCCCTTGTTCTCCAAGTGGAACGTGGTAAGCCCGTATCCCTGCCCTCCGGGGCAAGCGAACCGTAAGGAACGCCGTTGGGGGTGCGGGTATAGGAGACCAGACAAAGCGAATGCCGTTCTGTAATGGAACGGATACGGGTTGCGACATCACCCGGCCCGAAATGGAGCCCACTTCTGGATGGTCTTTCTTGACGAAAGCAACTCAGAACCTCGAAAGGAGGTAAAGCAAATGAATACGATATCGCAAGACGTTGTGTGTGCGACCTCCGACTCGCAATTGACATGGCACGGCATCGACTGGGCCGAGTGTCATTGCAATGTCCGGAGGCTGCAGGCGCGGATCGTCAAGGCAACGAAGGAAGGACGCTGGAACAAGGTGAAAGCCTTGCAATGGCTCCTGACGCACTCGCTCAGCGGCAAGGCAATTGCCGTGAAACGAGTGACCGAGAATCAAGGCAAGAGAACGCCGGGCGTGGACGGGGAAACCTGGGCCACTCCGGTCGCCAAAATGGCTGGCACACTGAGCTTGAAGCGACGTGGCTACCGCGCTCAATCGCTGCGGCGAGTCCATATCCCGAAAGCATCTGGAGGCCAACGCCCGCTGGGAATCCCGACCATGAAGGACCGTGCGATGCAGGCGCTGCATCGACTGGCGCTGGAACCGGTCTCGGAAACCACAGCCGATGGCAGCTCATACGGATTCCGGCCGAGCCGGTCAACCGCCGACGTGATGGAGAAGGTGCACACCTTCCTCGCATGGAAGCGGTCGGCAGAGTGGGTTTTGGAGGCTGACATCAAGGGTTGCTTCGACCACATCAGTCATGAATGGCTCATGCGCAACGTCCCCGTGGACAAGCGCCTGCTGTCACAGTGGCTCAAGAGTGGCTTCATGGAGCACGGAAACCTGTTCCCGACCGATTCGGGAACCCCGCAAGGGGGCATCATTTCGCCGACGCTGGCGAACATGGTGCTCGATGGACTGGAGAAGCTCATCCAATCGGTGATCCCGGCGACCACGCGTCGTGGGAAAGCTGCGAAGGTGAACTTCGTACGGTATGCGGATGATTTCATCGTGACCGGAGCCTCGAAAGAGATTCTGGAAGCCGAGATCAAGCCCGCCATCGAAACGTTTCTGGCCGAGCGAGGGCTTTGGCTCTCGCCTGAGAAGACCGTCGTGACCCATATCAACGACGGATTTGACTTCCTCGGTTTCAACGTGCGCAAGTACGACGGAACCCTCCTCATCAAGCCGAGCAAGGCAGGCGTCAAACGTCTGTTGAGCAAGGTGCGTGAGATTGTCGGCGCCCGCAAGGGCGCGAGGCAGGTCGCTCTCATCGGCACCCTCAACCCGATCATTCGGGGCTGGGCGAATTACTACCGGCACAAGGTGTCAAAGGAAACCTTCAGCAAGGTGGATCATGCCATTTGGCAAGTGCTCTGGAAATGGGCGAAACGGCGGCATCCGAAGAAGGGGCTCCGGTGGATCAAGGACAAGTACTTTGTGACGCTGGGGACGCGGAATTGGGTGTTTGCCGGCAGATCAGAACATTCCGATGTGTTGTTGCAGCTCGTGAGAGCCAGCGACACACCGATCGTCAGACACGTCGCCATCAAGGCGGCAGCCAATCCGTATGACACGGCATGGGAAGAGTACTTCGAAGGTCGGCTCGATCTTCGGACGAAAGAGTCCATGGCCCATCGGAAGCAACTGCTCAGCCTGTGGTGCGACCAAGACGGCCGATGCCCGGAATGTGGGGAGCGAATCACGAAGCAAACGGGGTGGCATCGCCATCACGTCCAATTCCGCTCGCTCGGTGGGTCAGACAGCAGGTCCAACCTGCAACTGCTCCATCCGGTCTGCCATCAGAAACTGCACGCCACGATTCGAGGTGAGTTGCCGGCTTCCGCGTAAACGGGGGCTTTGAAAGGCTTGAGCCGTATGCGGGGAAACTCGCACGTACGGTTCTTAGGGGGCGGGGGTCGTGGCCACACGCTCCTGCTACCCGACTACACGACCGAGTTCGTTCGCCTGTACCCCTGCGCAGCGGTCCTGATGGCCACGAAGGACGATCTGGCCGGCGACCGCCGGCGCGAGTTCGTCTCCCGCATCGCCACCGGCGACTGGGACGCCATCGTGATGACGCACTCGACCTTCGAGTTGCTCGGGATGTCCGTGGCCTACACCACACGGCACATCAAGGCCATCATCCACGA
>CAYJOA010000290.1:0-2761 GCA_964371495.1 uncultured Rubrivivax sp. | reverse complement strand
GATCGAGGCCGCGCGTGCCCGCCATGGCGCCGCGCAGCGCGACGCGCCCGCAGCGCGCGAGCTGCCGGTGCTGCGCGAGGAACTGCCGCCGGCGCCCGTGGGCGTTGCCGCGGTGGCCCCGCAGGCGCTGGCCGTGCGCGGCGAACAGATCGAGATGCTGACCGAGCTGCGCTCGATGCGCGGCCTCATCGAACAGCGTTTCGGCGCCCTGGCCTTCATGGAAAAGCTGCAGCGCCAGCCGCGCCAGGCGCTGCTCGCGCAACAGTTGCTCGACGTCGGCTTCTCGCCGTCGCTGATCCGCAAGCTGCTGGACAGCCTGCCGTCCGACGTCGATGGCGTGACCTGGGCCGCCAGCGTGCTCGAGCGCAACCTGCACACCGGCGAACGCGACAGCCCGCTCGAGGACGTGGGCGGCGTCTATGCGCTGATCGGCGCCACCGGCGTCGGCAAGACCACCAGCACCGCCAAGCTCGCGGCGGCCTTCGCTACCCGCCATGGCGCGGCCAACCTGGGCCTCGTCACGCTCGACGCCTACCGGGTGGCGGCGCACGAGCAGCTGCGGGCCTACGGCCGCATCCTCGGCGTGCCGGTGCACACCGCACACGACCGCGCGTCGCTCGAGGACCTGCTCGACCTGCTTTCGGGCAAGCGCCTGGTGCTCATCGACACCGCCGGCATGGCGCAGCGCGACAGCCGCACGCGCGAGTTGCTCGAGATGGTCTCGCACCGCGCCATCCAGCGCCTGCTGGTGATCAACGCCTCGGCGCAGGGCGAAACCATCGAGGACCAGCTCGCGGCCTACGCGGCAGCGACCTGCCGCGGCATCATCCTGTCCAAGCTCGACGAATCGGTGAAGCTGGCGCCGGCAATCGACGCCGTCATTCGCCACAAGCTCACCGTGCTGGCGGTGGCCAATGGGCAACGCGTGCCCGAAGACTGGCACCGGCTGTCGTCCCAGGCGCTGGTGCAGACCGCGCTCAAGGGTGGCGGCGGCCCGGCCTGGCGGCTGGACAGCGGTGACGTGAACCTGATCTTCGCCGGCACCCCCGTGCCGACGGCCGAGCGGGCGGCGCACGCCTGACCGTGATGGCGGCTCAACCCCTGTCGGCGGCATCGATGCGCGACCTTCACGACCCGGCTCCGTACAGGCCCATGGACCAGGCCGACGGCCTGCGCAGGCTCTTCGCCGGCCGCGGCCGTCATGTCCTGGCGCTGGCAGCCAACCCCTTCGTGGCGTTCGGCGGCGTCGTGCTCGACCGCGTGGCCGCGGTGCTGGCCGCTGCCGGACATCCGGTCCTGGTCGTCGACGCGGCGGCCAGTTCACCACCGCCGCACGAACTGGCGCGGCTGGACCTGGCGGCCGCCATCGAGCGCGTGGCGCCTCGTGTGTCCTACCTGGCGGCGCGTGGACTGCCCTTGAAGTACGTCGACACGCGCGGCTCGGCCGGCGGTTTCGTCGACGCACTGCAACAAGCCGCACCCGAGGCCGAGGTGCTGCTGCTGCACGCCGACGCGCTGGACCTGGCGCGACTGCTGAAGCGCCGCGCCGTGCGGCCGCTGCTGCTGGGCGCCGACCACCCCGAAAGCATCAAACACGCCTACGCCAGCTGCAAGCTGCTGGTGCAGCGCTGCGGCCTGATGAGCTTCGACCTGCTGCTGGCGGCGTCGCCGCTGTCGCCGCGTGCCGCCGGCATCGCCGCCAGCCTGGGCAGTTGCGCCGACAGTTTCATGGGCGCCGTGCTGCGCGACTGGGCCTTGATCGACCCCGCCGGCGACGCCGCGGACACCCCCGACGAAGACTTGGCGCGCCTGCTCGGCGCGCAACTGGAACTGCACGAGGTTCCGGCGCTGCCCTACGGCGCCGCCGCCGGTGCGCGACCCGCGCCAGCCGACCTGAACCCGCCCCGACCCGTCTACCGATAGAGGCCGACACCATGTACACCGCCAAGGGAAAACTCGACGCCGGCACACTGCTCAAGCAGTACTGCCCGCTGGTGCGGCGCCTCGCGCACCAGATGATTGCCAAGCTGCCGGCCAACGTCGAGCTCGACGACCTGATCCAGGTCGGCATGATCGGCCTGTCGGACGCCTTGACCCGCTTCGATGCCGCGCAGGGCGTGCAGTTCGAGACCTTCGCCACCCAGCGCATCCGCGGCGCCATGCTCGACGAGCTGCGCGGCAACGACTGGATGAGCCGCGGCGACCGCCGCCACCAGCGCAACATCGAGACCGCCGTGCACAAGCTCGAGCAGCGTCACGGGCGCGCGCCCAGCGAGGGCGAGATCGCGCGCGAGATGGGGCTGTCGCTCACCGATTACCAGGAACTGCTGGGCAAGGTGCGTGGCACGCAGCTCATCTACCTGGAAGACATGAGCGGCGACGAGAGCGACGACGACTACCTCGACCGCCACGTCACCGACAGCGAGGCCAACCCGATGGCCCGGCTGCAGGACCAGCGCATGCGCGAGGCGCTGGTGGAAGCCATCAAGAACCTGCCCGAGCGCGAACAGTACGTGATGAGCATGTACTACGAGCAGGACATGAACCTGAAGGAAATCGCCGCCGTGCTGGGCGTCACCGAAAGCCGGGTCTGCCAGCTGCACAGCCAGTCGATCGCGCGCCTGCGCACGCGGCTGCGCGAGTGGTGATGGCGGCAGTGGCCGGCTGATACGACATCGCGGGCCATCGACAAGACGTGAAACTGGGCTTTCGGCTGACGGCCCGTTGCGGACCTTGCCGGGTGTCCGCTTTGGCGTGCGGG
>CAYJOA010000289.1:0-2766 GCA_964371495.1 uncultured Rubrivivax sp. | reverse complement strand
GCGCCAGCGCCCGCCGCCTGGGGCGCGGGCGCTGCGCCACCTGGCGGGGCGCCGCGACGGCGCCGGCGCGCAGCCCCTCGAGGCGCCCGCTTTCGAGCGCGTTCCAGGCCTGGCGGTAGCCGACGCAGCGCATCGCGGGCAGAGCCGCGTGCAGGTCGCCGCGTGCACGCAGCGCGCCCACCTCGTCCAGCAGCCCGGCGCTCAGCATGGCGTCGAAACGCTGGGCGATGCGTTCGTGCAGCCAGGCCCGCGACGTCGGCTCCAGCGACACCAGAGGCAGCGCGGCCGCCGGCGTGGCCGCGCGTGCGCCCGCCTGGTGCCACGCCGACAGCGGCCGGCCGGTGAGGCGCCAGACTTCGAGCGCACGCTGGATGCGCTGCGCATCGGCCGGCGCCAGGCGCGCCGCGGTGGCGGGGTCGACGCCGGCCAGTTCGGCGTGCAGCGCCGGCCAGCCGCGCTCTGCGGCCTCGGCGTCGATGCGCTCGCGCACGCCGGCGTCGGCCCCGGGCAGGGTGTCCAGGCCGTCGCGCAGCGCCTTGAAGTACAGCATCGTGCCGCCCACCAGCAGCGGCAGGTGGCCGCGGCCCGAGATTTCGCCGATGAGCCGCTGTGCGTCGGCGACGAAACGCGCCGCCGAATAGGCCAGTCTCGGGTCGAGGATGTCGATCAGGTGATGCGCCACCTCGGCGCGCTCGGCCGGGCTGGGCTAGGCACAGCGCCTGCGGCCTCACAGCGTGTGTCGCTGCACCAGCGTCCAGGCCACCAGCGTGGTGGCCAGGGACCAGACGCCGATGCCCAGGGCGTAGGGCAGCACGGTACCGTCCAGCGCCTGCCCGAGCCACAGCCCGATGCCGAAGGCAGTCAGCGCGAGCACGAAGCCGGCCAGCGCCGAGGCCGCTCCTGCCGCACGCGGAAACGGCCCCACCGCGCCGGCCTGCCCGCAGGGCTGGTGGATGCCGTGTCCCAGCGCGAACAGGCATTGCGGCAGCAGCACCGCCCACACGGTCTGCACGCCGGCCAGAGCCAGGCCGGCAGCGAGCGCGCCGCCGGCCAGCGTGAAGACACCGCCGCGCGCCACCGCGCCGCGGATGCCGTGGCGCGATATCCAGTGCCGGCAGACGAAGGTGCCGGCGAGGTAGCTCGCCGAGCCGCAGGCCATCGCCAGGCCGTACCAGCCGGGGCTGAGCCCGAGCACGTCGATGTAGATGAACGACGATCCGGCGAGGATCGTGAACAAGCCGCCGTAGGTGAAGGACACCAGCAGCGTCCAGGCGATGAAGGTGCGGTGGCGAGCGATCCGACCCCACTGCGCCAGCAGCGGGCCGGCCCGCGTGGCGTCGTGGTTGCGGTGCTGCAGTGTCTCGGGCAGCCGCCAGACGACGAAGGCCAGCGTCAGCGCGCCGAAGCCGGCCACGACGCCGAGTGCCGCGCGCCAGCCCCAGGCGGCCGCGACGACACCGCCCAGCACCGGGCCGGCGATCGCGATCACGCCCAGCCCAGACAGGGCCAGCGACATCACCCGCGCGCCTTCGTGCGGCTCGTAGAGGTCGCGCACGATGGCGCGCGCGCAGACCACGGCGGCGCCCATGGTGGCCCCTTGCAGCACGCGCCACAGCACCAGCCAACCGATGCTGCCGGCGAGCATGCTGCCGACGCTGGCGGCGGCGTAGAGCACGAGACCCACGATCAACACCGGGCGCCGGCCGACGCGGTCGGCCACCGGGCCCCAGAACAGCTGCGCCACGCCGAAGGCCAGGATCAGCGCCGACATCGTCAGCTGCGCGGCGCTCATCGGCGCACCCAGCTCGCGCGTGAGCAGCGGCAGCGCGGGCAGGTAGACGTCGGTGGTGACCGGCTGCAGCCCCAGCAGCAAGGCCAGCGCGAAGGCCGCCCGCCCTTGCGAGACGCGCGGCGCCGCCGTGGCGGCCGCTGGAAGCGGCGAGGAAGCGGTCATGCGCCTCGAGGCGTCCGGTCGCGGCCAGTCAGATGAAGCGCTCGTGGTCGCCCAGATAGCGCCACTGCCCCACCGGCAGGGCGCCGAGCACGACGCTGCCGATGCGCACCCGCTTCAGCCCCACCACCTTCAGGCCCACCAGTTCACACATGCGGCGGATCTGGCGCTTCTTGCCTTCGCGCAGCACGACGCGCAGCTGGTCCTCGTTGGACCAGCTCACCTGCGCCGGCTTGAGCGGCTGGCCGTCGAGTTCCAGGCCGTGGCGCAGGCGCTGCAGCTGGTGTTCGGGCGGCGGCCCGGGCAGCAGCTGCTCGACGCGAACCAGGTATTCCTTTTCCACCCGCGTCTCGTCGCCGATCAGCAGCTTGGCCACGCGTCCGTCCTGCGTCAGCACCATCAGCCCCGTCGAGTCGATGTCCAGGCGGCCCGCGGGCGCCAGGTGGCGCAGGTGGCCGCGGTCGTAGTGGATGCCGCTCGCGTCCTGCGCCCAGCGCTTGTCCGGCGTCACCAGCACCGACGCCGGCTCGTAACCGTCCTCGGCCTGGCCGCTGACATAACCGACGGGCTTGTTGAGCAGGATGGTGACGCGACGCGCCTGTTCGTTGCGCGCCTTGGGGTCGATGTCGATGCGGGCATCGGGCGCGGCGCGCTGGCCGAGCACGGCCAGCCGGCCGTCGACGCGCACCCAGCCGGCCTCGATCCACTCGTCGGCCTCGCGGCGCGAGGCGATGCCGCGTTCGGTGATGAGCTTGGAAATGCGCACGCCTTCGGCGGCTGCCGCTGCGGCCGGGCGCGGCGGCGCGGGCCGGGGG
>CAYJOA010000288.1:0-2792 GCA_964371495.1 uncultured Rubrivivax sp. | reverse complement strand
CAGCAGCAGGTTCAGCTTGGCCGCTGGCATCTTGTGGTGCACCCCGTGCTGGAACTTGACCCACAGCCGCGGCACCGAGAAGAAGATCGTCGGGCGTGCGCGCTGCAGGTCGGCCGTGAAGGTGTCCAGCGATTCGGCGAAGTACACGCGCATGCCCTGCGTCAGCCAGCCGTGCTCGACCAACACGCGCTCGACCACGTGGGCCAGCGGCAGGTAGGACAGCATGCGGTCGTCGGCGCCCATCGGGATGCGCTTGAGCCCGCTGTCCAGCGCCCAGGCAAAGTTGCCGAAGCTGTGCATCACGCCCTTGGGCTTGCCGGTGGTGCCCGAGGTGTAGATCAGCGTGGCCAGGTCTTCGGCGGCGCGAACCGGCGCACCTTGCAGCGGCTGGATGCGCGCGCAGATCGTGTCCCAGCCTTCGTAGCGCTCGATCGCGTCCGGTGGCGACAGCGGGTAGCTGAAACACGACAGGCCGTCCGGCACGCCAGGCTGCATGCCTTCCCAGGCATCGAGCTTGCCGACGAAGCAGGCCTTCGCGCCGCTGTGGCCGAGGATCTGGCGGATGGTGTCGGGCGCCAGCGTCGGGTACAGCGGCACCGAGACATGGCCGGCCATCCAGATCGCCAGGTCGCTCATCAGCCACCAGGCGCAGTTCTTCGACAGGATCGCCACCCTGGAGCCCGGCTCCCAACCCTGCGCCTGCAGGTGCGCGGCCATGCGGCGCACCGGGTCGGCCACCTGGGCCCAGGTGAAGTCCTGGGTCACGCCGCCACCCATCGGCTGGGTCAGGGCGATGCGGCCGGGCGCGGTCTGCTCCCAGTGGTACAGGCGTTGCAGCGCCAGCATGTCGGTGGCGGTGGTGTTCATGGTCTGGCTTTCTCGGGGGCCTCGTGGTCGGCCAGGTTCGGCGGCACGCGCGTGTCAACGGCGCCACGGCGGATGCGGGCGGATCGGTCCGCGGCCGCCCCTGACGCCCGAGCCTAGCGGCCGCTGCAGGGCCGACAATGACGCGGGACAATCGCTGCCCCACGCCGGCGCCACGGGTGAACCGCGCGATCAGCGCACCAGCAGCACGGGCACCTTGCAGCCGGCCAGCACTTTGGTGGCGACCGACCCCATGACCAGGTTGCCCATGCTGCCATGGCCATGCGAGCCCATCATGAGGAGATCGAAGGCGCCACGTTCGGCCAGCCCCGCGATTTCTTCGGCGGCATGGCCGAGCGGGCTGACGTACTCGGCCTCGATGGCGTGCCGCTTGAAGAACACCCGGATGGGCCTGAACACCTTCTCGGCCTCGTCGCGGTAGTAGCCCTTGACCACCTCGCGGTCGAGGAAGGATGCGGGGTGCGGAGGTATCTTCGGTACCGCGTGCACCACCGTGTAGCGATGGTTCGGCCCCAGCCAGTCGTCGTGCGCGGCCACGTAGGCCAGCATCCGCTTGGTGTAAGGGCTGCCGTCAGCTGCGAGCAGGATCTTCATGTCGTTTCCCTTGGGTTGTTTCAGCGGATCAGCAGTACAGGCACCTTGCAGCAAGCCAGCACCTTGGTGACCACCGAGCCCATGACGAGATTGGCCAGGCTGCCGTGGCCGTGCGAGCCCATCACCAGCAGGTCGCACGAGTCGCGCTCGGCCCTGCGGGTGATGGACTCGGCCACCGGGCCGACCAGGTTCACGAAGTTCGCAGCGATGCCGCGTTGCATGAAGAGGGCGCGGATGGGCTTGAAGACTTCTTCCGCCTCGTTGCGGTAGACAGCGCGGAGCTCCCGGGGGTCGACCCCTCTCGCTCCAACCCCGCGCAGCCGGGTCGTTGCGTGCACCACGGTGTAGTGGTGCTTCGAGCCCAGCCACTCATCGTTCTCGGCGACATGGGCGAGCATGCGCCGGGTGTACGGACTGCCGTCGACAGCGAGCAGGATGTTCACGCAGCAGCCTTGTCGATTGCCGTTCGTGGCCCTGGGTCGGGTGCATGCGACGCGGTGTCGGTCTGAGGGACGCCGATGCGCCACCGCCACCCGAGAACCTCCGGCATGTCCTGACCATGGCGTTCGATGTATTCGCGGTGCTCGATGAGCTTGTCGCGCATGGCCTGCCTGAGGTGTGCGGCCCGATACCCCAGCGTGGGGACACGGTCGATGACGTCGGCCACCAGGTGGAAGCGGTCGAGGTCGTTGAGCACCGCCATGTCGAACGGCGTGGTGGTCGTGCCTTCCTCCTTGTAGCCTCGCACGTGCAGGTTGCCGTGGTTGCTGCGCCGGTAGGTCAGCCGGTGGATCAGCCACGGGTAGCCGTGGTAGGCGAAGATGACCGGCTTGTCCGTGGTGAACAGGGTGTCGAAGTCGCGGTCGGACAGGCCGTGCGGGTGCTCATCCTTGTGCTGCAGCGTCATCAGGTCCACGACGTTGATCACGCGCACCTTGAGCGTCGGCAGGTGCTGGCGCAACAGGTCCACCGCCGCCAGGGTCTCCAGCGTCGGCACGTCGCCGGCACAGGCCATCACCACGTCGGGCTCGCCGCCCTGGTCGTTGCTGGCCCACTCGAAGATGCCGATGCCGGCGGCGCAATGCTTGATGGCTGCGTCCATGTCCAGCCACTGCGGCGCCGGCTGCTTGCCGGCGACGATCACGTTGACGAGGTTGCGCGAGCGCAGGCAGCGGTCGGTGACGCACAGCAGCGTGTTGGCGTCGGGCGGCAGGTAGACGCGGATGACGTCGGCCTTCTTGTTGACCACATGGTCGATGAAACCCGGGTCCTGGTGCGAGAAGCCGTTGTGGTCCTGGCGCCAGACGTGGGAG
>CAYJOA010000287.1:0-2865 GCA_964371495.1 uncultured Rubrivivax sp. | reverse complement strand
CCCGCGCCACAAGGTGACGCAGGAGTTCGTGGCGCTGTTCGCGGCGCTGCGCTGAGCTGCCAGGCGCCGCCGTCGGGCGAGCGGCGCGGCGACTCAGGCGCGCAGCGCCGGTGCGACGGCCGCGTGCGCCTTCGCCGTGGCCAGCCTGGCCGCGGAGGCGACCGCTGCACCGGGCGCCGCCAGCCCGCGCGCGCGCTCGCGCCCGAAGCGCGGCACGTCCTCGGCAGCCATCGGGCGGGCGTACAGGTAGCCCTGGACTTCGTCGCAATCGAGCTTGGCCAGCACGTCGCGCTGGGCGGTGGTTTCAACGCCTTCGGCGATGACCCGCATCTGCAGCGCGTGACCCAGCGTCACGATGGCACGGCAGATCACCTCGCCCTGCGCGGTGTGTATCGTGTTGACGAAACTGCGGTCCACCTTCAGGTAGTCGATGTCGAAGCTCTTGAGCGCGCTGAGCGACGAATATCCGGTGCCGAAGTCGTCGACCGCGATGGACACGCCCAGGCGCCTGATGCCGGCCACCAGCCGCTGCGCCAGCACCGTGTCGGTGGCCAGCGAACTCTCGGTCAGCTCCAGCTGCAGGTACCTGCCTTCGACTCGGTTGCGCTCGAGCATCTGCTGCACCTGCGTTACGAAGGAGTCGCTGCGCAACTGCAGCGCCGAGACGTTGACCGCCACACGATGCCAGCCCTCGCCCTGCTCGTGCCACTCGCGGATCTGGCGTATCGCGCGTTCGAGCACCCAGTGGCCGAGGTCGACGATCGAACCGGTCTGTTCGGCCAGCGAGATGAAGTCCCCCGGGTAGACCACGCCGCGCAGCGGATGATTCCAGCGCACCAGGGCCTCGTGCCCTGCAGGCGCATCGGTCTTCATGCAGAACTTCGGCTGGTAGACGAGGAACAGCTCGTCGGCCCTGATCGCATGCGCCAGTTCGCGCGCCAGCTGGGCGCGCACGATGGACTGGGCACCCATGTCTTCGGTGAAGACCCGGCACTGGCCCTTGCCGTCGTGCTTGGCCTTGTACATGGCCGTGTCGGCGAAGCGCATGAGGTCGGATTCGGTCAGCGCGTGATCCGGCATCAAGGCGATGCCGATCGACGCCCGGGCCTGCACTTCGAAGGCGCCAACGGCCAGCGGCGAGCTCAGCGCCTGCAGGATGCGGTAGCCGATGCCTTCGGCCTCGCCGACGTCCTGCAGGTCGGCCAGCAGCACCGTGAATTCGTCACCGCCCAGCCGGCACACGCGGTCACCCTTGCGCACCGTCTGCACCAGCACCTTGCCGACGTGTTCGAGCAGGGCGTCCCCGGCCTCGTGCCCGACGCTGTCGTTCACGTCCTTGAAGTTGTCCAGGTCGACGAACATCAGCCCCAGCGTCCGGCCATCGCGCCGCGACGTCTGCACCGCGGCGGCCAACAATTCCTGGAAGCTGCGTCGATTCGGCAGACCGGTCAGGATATCGATCGTGGCCAGGCGGCGAAGATAGGCCTCCTTGGTGGCGAACTTGCGCAGCGCCACGCTGGTCATGGCAACCAGCACGGCCAGCGCCGCCATCGCGGCGCCGATGATGTTCCAGGTGGCTTGGGTCCGGGCTTGCAGATCCTTCAGGACGTCGGCCTCCTCCAGTGCCACCGTCACACTGAACGGGCCGGCGTCCGCATCGGCGCTGGCCGTCGTCACCAGCAGGCGGCGCGAGGCGTAATCCAGCGGCACGCTCATGGCCTGCGCCACGCTGCGGACTTCGTCGCGCGCCCGGTGCGCCGCGTGCGGCGCCATCTGGTGGTGCACCTCGACGACACGGCGGCCGCTGCCGTCGTCGAGCCGCATCCAGCCCACGCGGTCGCCGAGCGAGTTCTGCACGACTTCGGTGAAGTGCCGGGGGTCGACGAGGTAGACGACCAGTTCGGCGCCGCCGGGCAGCGCCAGAACCTGGACCACCGGGACCACCGGTCCGCGGCTGCCGTTGCCTGCAGCGGCAGGCAGCAGCGTCATCTGGTCACCGCGGCGCAGTGCCGCGCGCACCGCCTTGACGGTGGCTGCGTCCAAAGTGAAGGGCAGATCGGGCGGCAGCGTGGACGCCACGACGCCACCGTCGCTGCGCAGGGCCAGGGCTTCGATGCCTTCGTGGTTGAGCCCGAGCCCGGCGGTGAAGAGCTGTTGCATCCGTTCGGCGGCACGCGGGGTGCCCCGCAGGCTGTCCAGCATGAAGCGCGACTGTCGCAGTCGAGCCAGCAACTGCGTCGTGGTTTCGCGGCCGGCCATGGCGGTGGCCGCGGTGAAGTCGAACGCGGCGTCGTAGACGCCGCGGCGGCCGACGTCGGCGCGCCACGCCGCCGCCCACAGCACCGCGACGCCCAGCAGCAGGCTCACCAGCGTCAGCGCCCAGGGCCCGTAGCGGAACAGCGGGGCCGCCTGGAGGAACTCGTCTTCCTCGATCAGTGTGGGCCGGGTCATCGTTGCGCCAGCGCCGGGCGGTCGCTGCGGACCGGAACGTGCAGCGCGCAGTCAGCGTCCGCGCCGGGGCAGCGCCGGGCGGGCTTGTCAGTCGCGACTACAGGCGGGCGATTCAAGGCTGATCCTGCGATGTGCCGGTGGGACCGACACGCATGGGCTCTATCGACGCGGGGAGCAGGACCATAAGCGGAACCTTCGGCCTTGCGCCCGCCGGCCGGGTCGCCGTGGCCCAAAAGCGGTGACTTGTCGCACCTTGGGGCACCCTGCGACCGGGCTGCGTCCCGGGGAGGCGACGAGGCGGGCACCCCGTTTGCCGCGCCCTCCCAGCAGGGCCGTCTAGCGGGGCCGGCCGTAGCCGCCTTCGACCCAGGCCGTGGCGGAGGCCAGATCGAGCTTGAAGCCGGCACCGACACG
>CAYJOA010000286.1:0-2878 GCA_964371495.1 uncultured Rubrivivax sp. | reverse complement strand
CCGGCGCCGGTGCGCGAGCAGCTCTACCGCATCCTCTTCAAGCCCGACAAGAACGCGCCCGAGTACAAGGCGGTGGTCGAGGCCGCCAAACGCGCCCAGCGCGCGCCGCTGGACCTGCTCAAGGCGGCCGGTGCCATCGACAGCGCCTACCAGTTCCACTGGCGGCGTTTCCTGTTCGAGCAGTTCCCCAAGGGCCACGCCTTCCCGGCCCAGCTGAACGCACCGGAAGTCAAGGAGACGCTGCCGCTGGCACCGGTGCAGGCCTTTTCCATCGACGACTCGGCCACCACCGAGATCGACGACGCGCTGTCGGTCACCGGCATCGGCCAGGGCACGGTGATCCTGGGCATCCACATCGCCGCGCCGGGACTGGCCATCACGCCCGATTCGGCGCTGGACAGGGTGGCGCGCGAGCGCCTGTCCACCGTCTACATGCCGGGCTGGAAGATCACCATGCTGCCCGACGCCGCGGTGCAGGCCTGCACGCTGGTCGAAGGCCGCGACTGCCCGGCCGTCAGCCTGTACGTGACGCTGGACGAAGCCACGCTGCAGGTGCGCGGCACCGAGACACGTATCGAGCGCGTGCCCGTCGCCGCCAACCTGCGCCACGACCAGCTCGACGAGGTGGTGACCGAAGCCTCGCTCACCGGCGAGGCCGTTGCCGACTACCCCTTCTCCGCCGAGCTGGCGTTCTGCTTCCGCCTGGCGCGGCACCTGAAGGCGGCACGCGAGGTGGTGCGCGGCAAGCCCGAGCTGTTCACCCGGCCCGACTACAACTTCCGCCTCGAGCGCGACGACGACGAGACCGAACCCGGCGGCGACGAGCGCGTGGCCATCGGCACACGCCGCCGCGGCGCGCCGCTGGACCTGATCGTCGCCGAGGCCATGATCCTGGCCAACAGCCACTGGGGCGGCTGGCTGGCCGAGAACGGCGTGCCCGGCATCTACCGCAGCCAGTCGAGCATGCTGCCGGGCGTAAAGGTGCGCATGGGCACCCGGCCGGCGCCGCACGCCGGCATGGGCGTGGCACAGTACGCCTGGTCGACGTCGCCGCTGCGGCGCTACGTCGACCTCGTCAACCAGTGGCAGATCATCGCCTGCGCTCGCCACGGCCGCACCGCGGCGCTGGCCGCGCCGTTCCGGCCCAAGGACGCCGCGCTGTTCTCCGTCATCTCGGCCTTCGACGCCGCCTACAGCGCCTACAACGCCTTCCAGCAGGGCATCGAGCGCTACTGGACGCTGCGCTGGCTGGAGCAGAACGCGGTCGCCGAACTCGACGCCGCGGTCATGAAGGACGGCCTGGTGCGCGCCGAGACGCTGCCGCTGGTATTCCGCCTGCCCGGCACCGAAAGCCTGCCGCGCGGCAGCCGCGTGCGCGCGCGCATCACCGGCATGGACCTGCTGACGCTGGACCTGCACGCCACGCTGGCGGCGCGGCTCGACGTCGCGGCACCCGCGACAGCCGCCGACGAAGAAGCTGGCGATGACGAGATCGAGGCCAGCGGCCCGCTGACCATCGCCATCGACCTGGACGAGCCCGCCGTGCTGCCCGCCGACGAGCCGGCGGCCGGCCCGACCTGAGTGTGCGACCGACGAAGATGCACTGGCGCGACCTCACCACGCTGCACTGGGCGCTGCTGGCCTCGGCGACGGTGCATGGCGCGGTACTCACGGTGCGCTTCGTCGACCCCGAACGCTTCGAACGTGCCTTTCGCGACACGCCCTTGGAGGTGATCCTGGTCAACGCGCGCAGCACCGAGGCACCGACGCAGGCGCAGGCCATCGCGCAGGTCAACCTGGCCGGCGGCGGCGAAGCCGCCCAGGGTCGCGCCGCATCGCCGCTGCCGGTGGCGCCTTCGGTGCAGCTCGGCGACGCGGCCCACGACGCGCGCCGCCGCATCGACCAGCTGCTGCAGCAGCAGCAGCAACTGCTGGCGCAGATCCGGCGCGAGATCGCCGCGCTGCCGCCGCCCGACCTGCGGCGCGACGCCGGCGACCCCAAGGAACGCGAACACGACGAGCGCCGCCGCCAGCTGCTGCAGCTGCTGGCCGAGATCGAAAAGCGCATCAACGACCAGAACGCACGCCCCAAGAAGCGCTACATCAGCCCGGCCACGCGCGAGGAGGTCTATGCGCTGTACTACGACGCCCTGCGCCGGCGCATCGAAGAACGCGGCACGCGCGACTTCCCCGAACTCGACGGCCGCAAGCTCTACGGCGAGCTGACGATGAACGTCACGGTGGACGCCGCCGGCCGCGTCGTCGACGCCGAAGTCGTGCGGCCGTCGAAGTCGCGTGTGCTCGACCAGCAGGCGGTGGCCATCGTGTTCGCGGCGGCTCCCTTCGGGCCCTTCAACCCGGGCATGCGGGCGCAGGCCGACCAGATCGTCGTTACCTCGCGCTTTCGCTTCAAGCGCGACGACGGGCTCGAGACTTCCTTGACTTCACGATGAGCAGCCTGCACGGCCGTCCGAACGACAGTCCGTTCCCCCTTGTGGGGACCGACGGGCAATGCCGCAGGAGGCACCAGTGAGCGACCGCTACGCGGTGTTCGGCAACCCGGTGGCGCACAGCCGCAGTCCTGCCATCCATGCCGCCTTCGCGCGCCAGACCGCGCAGGACATCGAATACGGCCGCGTGCTGTGCCCGCTGGACGGCTTCGAAGCCGCGCTGCGCGAGTTCGTGGCCAACGGCGGGCGCGGCTGCAACGTCACCTTGCCGTTCAAGTTCGCGGCGACGCGGCTGGCCGCGCACTGCAGCGACCGCGCCCGCCTGGCCGGCGCGGCCAACACCATGCGCTTCGACACCGCGGGCTGGTTCGCCGACAACACCGACGGCGTCGGCCTGGTGCGCGACATCGAGCACGGCGCCGGCGTGC
>CAYJOA010000285.1:0-2882 GCA_964371495.1 uncultured Rubrivivax sp. | reverse complement strand
CCCGTCTACGGCCACATGGACTACGGCAAGAAGGACCCCAGCCTGGGTTGGCGCTTCACCGATGCCTGGCTGTCGATGGCCGGCACCGCCGACATCGGCATCCCCAACGGCAAGCCGGTGGACGAGTGGGGCATCCGTGCCTCGGCCGACGGCTGCACGCCGCTGGGTGCCAGCGTCTCGCGCGGCGGCGCCACCAATTCGCCGGCGGCCGTCTACGCGCTGACCAAGTACGTCGACTGGATGAAGAAGTACGCGCCCAAGGAAGCCACCGGCATGACCTTCGGCGAGTCCGGCCCGGTGCCGGCGCAGGGCCAGATCGCGCAGCAGATCTTCTGGTACACCGCCTTCACCGCCGACATGACCAAGCCGGGGCTGCCGGTCGTCAACGCCGACGGCACGCCGAAGTGGCGCATGGCGCCCGGTCCCAACGGCCCGTACTGGAAGCAGGGCATGCAGAACGGCTACCAGGACGTCGGCTCGTGGACCTTCTTCGACAAACACGACGAGAACCGCAAGGCCGCGGCGTGGCTGTATGCGCAGTTCGTCACCGCCAAGACGACGAGCCTGAAGAAGACCATCGTCGGCCTGACGCCGATCCGCGAGAGCGACATCCAGAGCAAGGCCATGACCGACATGGCGCCCAAGCTCGGTGGCCTGGTGGAGTTCTACCGCAGCCCGGCCCGCGTGGCCTGGACGCCCACCGGCACCAACGTTCCCGACTACCCCAAGCTGGCGCAGCTGTGGTGGAAGAACGTGGCCGTGGCCGTGACGGGCGAGAAGACGCCGCAGCAGGCCATGGACAACCTGGCCGAGGAGATGGACCAGGTCATGGCGCGGCTGGAGCGCGCGGGCATGGCGCGCTGCGCGCCCAAGCTCAACCCGAAGGGCGACCCGAAGAAGTACCTCGGCGACAAGGGCGCGCCTTGGGCCAAGCTCGCCAACGAGAAGCCCAAGGGTGAAACCATCGCCTACGACACGCTGCTGAACGCCTGGAAAGCCGGCAAGGTGCGTTGAACGAGCGCCGCGCGCGGGCTGCCGTCGGCCAGCGGCCCGCGCCGGCGTCAGGCCGGCCGTGCCGCGGCCCGCCGCGCACGCACGGCCTGCGCCAGCGACACCAGCACCGGTTCGGTCTGCGGCCACGAGATGCAGGCGTCGGTGATCGACACGCCATGGCGCAGCGGCCGCTCGGGCACCAGGTCCTGCCGGCCCTCTTCGAGGTGGCTTTCGATCATCACGCCGATGATGCGGCGGTCGCCGGCGGCGATGCGCCGCGCGAGGTCGGCCGCGATCTCGATCTGGCGCCGGTGGTTCTTGGCGCTGTTGGCATGCGAGAGGTCGATCATCACTTGCTCGGGCAGGCCGGCGCCGCGCAGCACGGCGCACGCCGCGTCGACGGGTTCGGCGCCGTAGTTCGGGTGCCGGCCGCCGCGCAGGATGACGTGGCAGTCGCGGTTGCCGCGCGTTTCGAAGATCGCCGCCTGGCCCATCTTGGTCATGCCCATGAAGGCGTGCTGCGCGGCAGCGGCGACGATGGCATCGGCGGCGATCTTCACGCCGCCGTCGGTGCCGTTCTTGAAGCCCACCGGGCAGCTCAGCCCCGACGCCAGCTGGCGGTGGCTCTGGCTTTCGGTGGTGCGCGCGCCGATGGCGCCCCAGGCGACGAGGTCGCTGATGAACTGCGGACTCAGCAGGTCCAGGAACTCGGCGCCTACCGGCAGGCCCGTCTCGACGATTTCCAGCAGCAGCCGGCGTGCGCGTTCCAGCCCCTCGTTGATGGCAAAACTGCCGTCCAGCCGCGGGTCGTTGATGTAGCCCTTCCAGCCCACGGTGGTGCGCGGCTTCTCGAAGTAGGTCCGCATCACCACCAGCAAGGCGTCCTGCAGCGGCTCTGCAGCGGACTTGAGCCGGGCCGCGTAGTCCAGCGCCTGGTCGTGATCGTGGATCGAACAGGGCCCGACGACGACGACGAGGCGGTCGTCCCGGCCGTGCAGCACGGCGGCGATCGCCGCGCGGCTGCGCTCGACGAAGGCCAGCGTGGCCTCTGAGCCCGGCAGCTTCTCGAGCAGCAGCGCCGGCGTGATGAGCGGGCGCACGGCCCCGATGCGCGTGTCGTCGGTGCGCGTGCTGTCGCGCGTGGCGGGGTGCGGGCGGGCTTCGCGTCCGCCGGCGGGGGCGGTGGCGTCGGTGGGTTCCATCGCGGCATTGTCGTGTCATGCTGGCGAGCACCGGCAGTCTAGACTCGGCGCCATCCGATGATCGACAAGATCTACCCCGACCCCGAGGCCGCGCTGGCCGGCGTGCAGGACGGCGCCACCGTGATGATCGGCGGCTTCGGTACCGCCGGGCTGCCGAACGAACTCGTCGCCGCGCTGCTGGCCCAGGGTGCGCGCGACCTCGTCGTCGTCAACAACAACGCCGGCAACGGCGAAGCCGGACTGGCCGCGTTGCTGGCCGCCGGGCGCGTGCGCAAGATCATCTGCAGCTTCCCCAGGCAGGCCGACAGCCACCACTTCGACCGCCTCTACCGCGCCGGCCGCATCGAGCTCGAACTCGTTCCGCAAGGCAACCTGGCCGAGCGCATCCGCGCCGCCGGCGCCGGCATCGGCGGCTTCTTCACGCCCACCGGTTACGGCACCGAACTCGCCCGCGGCAAGGAGACGCGCCTCATCGACGGCCGCATGCAGGTCTTCGAGACCCCGATCCACGGCGATGTCGCGCTCATCAAGGCCGAGCGCGGCGACCGCTGGGGCAACCTCACTTACCGCATGACGGCGCGCAACTTCGGCCCGGTGATGGCGATGGCCGCGAAGTGCACCATCGCCAGCGTGCACGAGATCGTGCCGCTGGGCGCGCTGGACCCCGAGGCGGTGGTCACGCCGGGT
>CAYJOA010000284.1:0-2891 GCA_964371495.1 uncultured Rubrivivax sp. | reverse complement strand
GATTGGGCCCTGACCCAATTCCGCCAGCATTACCAACCCGGCCGCGGCACGAAGGCCGAGGCGATCACCAAGGAAGACATCTTCCACTACGTCTACGCCGTGCTGCACGACCCGCTGTACCGCGAGAAGTACGCGCAGAACCTCAAGCGCGAATTCCCGCGCATCCCGCTGTACGGCGACAGCCTGGCCGTCTTCGGCCAGTGGGCCGACTGGGGCGCACGGCTGATGGCGCTGCACATCGGCTACGAGACGGTGGAGCCCTGGCCGCTGCGCCGCACCGACACGCCCGACACCAAGGCCCGCGCTGCCGGCCAGTCGCCCAAGTGCATGCTCAAGGCCGACAAGGACGCCGGCTGCATCGCCGTCGACAGCGAAACCACGCTTTCCGGCGTGCCACCCGAGGCCTGGGACTACAAATTAGGCAACCGCAGCGCGCTGGAATGGGTGCTCGACCAGCACAAGGAAAAGAAGCCCAAGGACCCGACCATCCACGAAAAATTCGACACCTACCGCTTTGCCGACCACAAGGAACGCGTGATCGACCTGCTGGCGCGCGTGGCGCGGGTGAGCGTGGAGACGGTGCGCATCGTGCAGGCGATGAAGGTCGGCCCGCGCTAACCCCGATGCGGGTTTTCCCGCAACGGCCGACAATGGAGCGGCATGGAAGCGCAAACCATCTTGATCAAGCTGCACGACGAATCGGCGGGCTATCCGATCTCGCCCGGCCGCGTGCCGCTGGCGACGCTGCGGACGTTCGTGGCGGATGTGTCCGACCTGCTGCGCGGCGACAGCGGGGCGCCCGAGCTGGCAACCGCGGATGTCGCGGTGGTCGAAGGTTCCTTGGGCATCCTGACCACGCCGCTCGCCGACGCCGCTCTTTGGGCCGACCTTCGGTCGCTGACCCAGACCGATCTGCTCGACGGGCTGAACCCCAAGCGGCGCAAGGTGCTTCAGCGCTGGCAGGCGCAAGCAAGTGCGCGGCGGCAGTTGCGCTTTGAAATCAGCTCACCGGCGTTGGTGCGGCCCGTGGTCGTGAGCGCCGACACGGACTTCCGCGCCGACGATGCCGACCAGTGGGTGCGCGTGGAGCGTTACGTGCGCGGCGAGATCGAGGACCTGGGCGGCGCCGTGAAGGCCAATGCACACATCAGGCTTCCCGACGGGAAGCTGCTGACGGTGGACACCGACCGAACCGTCCTGCGTGACGACAAGAGCAACCGCCTGTACAAGCCGGCGATGGTGCGAATCACCGCCGAGTACAACGTCGTGACGCGTGAGTACCGGGCCGCGCGCTTGATCGAGTTCGTCGAGCACGAAGCGCGCTTCGACGAGCGGGAGTTCGCGCGCTTCACCGAACGCGGCGCCAAGGCGTGGAAAGACGTGCCCAACGCCTCGGCCTGGGTGGAAAACCTGCGAGGGGGCGAGGGTTGAGCAGCGCCTTCCTCGTCGACACGAGCTTTCTCATCACGCTGGCCGATCCCGCCCGCGTTCACCATCAGGTCGCGAAGAGCTACTTCCGCGAGGCGCTGCAACGGGGCGTGCCTCTGTAGCTCTCGGCCATCGTTGCATCGGAGTTGCAGGTCGGGCAGGCCGTGACCGACCTGCCGTTACGCCACTTCGAGGTCTTGCCCTTCAACATCGACCATGCGATGACAGCCGGCCTGCTGCTGAGGGATCTTCGTCGCGACGCGGGTGATGACCGCGTCGCCGTCAAGGACGACGTCAAGCTCATCGCCCAGGCGGTGTGCGAGTCCTTGACCCACGTGCTGACCGAGGACGAACAGACATTGACGAAGTACGTCCGTCGACTGAACGAGGCAGGGCGCTGTTCGCTGCGCTGCATCCTGATTGCGGATGGTTTCGAGCCTGCCTGGTTCGACAACGGGCAGACGCGCATTCCTGGGGCATAGGGTTCCGTCACGACTGGGCGCCGTGCCCGTCGAATGCCGACCCTGGTGCCTCGCGACAGGCGGTGCCCGGCAGGGGCGATTTGTGGGGCGACGAGAAGCGCAGGGCTGGGGTCGGCGCGCGCAGCGCGCATCCATGACAGACTCGCCGCGTCTGTTCGAGCGCAGCGAACGCAAGTGAGCGTAGCGAGTTATGCGGCGCGACCCCGGGCCGAGCATCGCAGTGCAGTCGGCGCTTAAGCGCCGACCGACCCACCATGAGCCCCTGCCGGGCACCGCCTGTCGCGACGCGCAGACCTCGGCAGGTGGCGACTTGAGCCAAACTGATGAAACTGGGCTCGCGCGATAACTTCGCAAACTTCACTCAAATTCGCCTGGCGCGCACCACGGCGCGTGTCTGTAGGTCGCGCCTATAGAACCCCGCGAAGGAACCGCCCCGTGTGGCTGCCCTCGTGCGCCGCCACCTCTTCCGGCGTGCCCGAGATCAGCACCCGGCCACCGCCGGCGCCGCCTTCGGGGCCCATGTCGATGAGCCAGTCGGCGGTCTTGATGACGTCCAGGTTGTGCTCGATGACGACGATGGTGTTGCCGGCGTCGCGCAGCTGGTGCAGCACCTTGAGCAGCAGGCCGATATCGTGGAAGTGCAGCCCTGTCGTCGGCTCGTCCAGGATGTACAGCGTGCGGCCGGTGTCGCGTTTGCTCAGTTCCAGCGCCAGCTTGACACGCTGCGCCTCGCCACCGGACAGCGTGGTCGCGCTCTGGCCCAGCCGCACGTAGCCCAGGCCGACGTCCAGCAGCGTCTGCAGCTTGCGCGCGATATTGGGCACGGCGCTGAAGTAGGCGTAGGCGTCTTCCACCGTGAGTTCGAGCACCTGCGTGATGTTCTTGCCCTTGTAGAGGATCTCCAGCGTCTCGCGGTTGTAGCGCGCGCCGTGGCAGACGTCGCAGGGCACGTACATGTCGGGCAGGAAGTGCATCTCGACC
>CAYJOA010000283.1:0-2918 GCA_964371495.1 uncultured Rubrivivax sp. | reverse complement strand
ACGCTGCCGACGACAGGCCGCGCGCTTCGATGATCGCCGCGCCGCGCTTGCCGACGGTGGGCAGGAACACGTCCTTGTTCCAGGCCTGGTCGTTGATCATGTCCTTGACCGAGGCGCCGTCGATGGTGGCGTAGCGGTAGTCGGCGTACATCGACGGCGAGTGGTTGCCCCACACCGCCAGCTTCTTGATCGACGCCACCGGCTTGCCGGTCTTGGCCGCCAGCTGGCTGAGCGCACGGTTGTGGTCCAGCCGCAGCATGGCGGTGAAGTTCTCGCGCGGCAGGCCGGGCGCGCTCTTCATCGCGATCCAGGCGTTGGTGTTGGCCGGGTTGCCGACCACCAGCACCCGCACGTCGCGGCTGGCCGAGGCGTCGAGCGCCTTGCCCTGGGCGGTGAAGATCTGCGCGTTGGCGGCCAGCAGGTCGGCGCGCTCCATGCCGGGGCCGCGCGGCCGGGCGCCGACGAGCAGCGCGTAGTCGGTGTCCTTGAAGGCGGCGGTGGGATTGCTGTGCGCTTCCATGCCGGCCAGCAACGGGAAGGCGCAATCCTCCACCTCCATCATCACGCCCTTGAGCGCCTTCTGCGCCTTTTCGTCGGGGATCTCCAGCAGTTGCAGGATCACCGGCTGGTCCTTGCCGAGCATTTCGCCGGAGGCGATGCGGAACAGCAGGGCATAGCCGATCTGGCCGGCGGCGCCGGTCACGGCCACGCGGACGGGCTTCTTGCTCATGGTGGGTTTCTCCTGATGGAAAGACGGGTTGGGGGATGCTTAGGACGGGGTGTGCCAGTTTAGCCGCTCCACCGGGCGTGGGGCCGACGCAAAGTCGCTAGTCTTATGTCTTATATAAGATAGTCTTGCATGGACACGACGGTGCCGGCTGTGATGCAATCGCGCCATGCCCGAGACCACGTCGCCGCCGGCTGCACGGGCCGAACCCGCGCCCTCGTTCAGCCCGCTTTACCAGCAGATCAAGACGCTGATGGTGACCGGCCTGGAGAGCGGCCAGTGGCAGCCCGGGCAAGCCATCCCCAGCGAAACCGAGCTGGCGGCGCGTTTCGGCGTCAGCCAGGGCACCGTGCGCAAGGCCATCGACGAGATGGCGGCCGAGAACCTGCTCGTTCGCCGCCAGGGCAAGGGCACCTTCGTCGCCACCCATGCCGAAGCGCAGACGCAGTACCGTTTCCTGCGCCTGGCGCCCGACGCAGGCGGCTCGGCCACGTTGCAGCGGCGGCTGCTCGACTGCCGGCGCATGCGCGCGCCGGTCGAAGTCGCGCGGCTGCTGGCGCTGAAGGCCGGCGAAGCGGCGGTGCAGGTGCGCCGCCTGCTGCTGGCGGGCGGCAACGACGAATTGAGGCCGGTGGTGCTGGACGATCTCTGGCTGCCCGGCACCGCGTTCAAGGGCCTCACGATGGAGCGGCTCGAGGCCTGGCGCGGGCCGCTGTACCGCCTGTTCGAGGCCGAGTTCGCGGTGCGCATGATCCGCGCCGAAGAAAAGATCCGGGCCGTGGCCGCTGCACCCGAGGACGCGGCGCTGCTCGGGGTGCCCGCCGGCGCGCCGCTGTTGTCGGTGGAGAGGTTGTCCTACACCTATGGCGACCGCCCCGTGGAATTGCGCCGCGGCCTGTACCACACGGCGTCGCATCACTACCGCAACGAGCTGAGCTGAGCCGGGGCACCCACAGTTCCATGTAAGGCTGCGGCGTTGCAATAAACTCGTTGGGATTCACCCGCTTCGACGAAAGCACCGAGATGCCCGAAATGACAAGAGCAAGGCCCGGCACGATGCGTCTGCTGGACGCGGTGAAGTACAGATTGCCGCTGGCCGGCATCGTATCGATCCTGCATCGCGCCAGCGGGCTGCTGATGTTCGTGCTGCTGCCCTTCATCGTCTGGCTGTTCGACACCAGCATCAGTTCGGAGATTTCCTACGAGACCTTCGCCAGCGCCTTCCTGGTGGGTGTCGGGGGCGTGCCGGGCTGGGCGGTCAAGGTCGTCGTGCTGGCGTTGATCTGGGCCTTCCTGCACCACCTCATCGCCGGCGTGCGCCACGTCTGGATGGACGCCACGCACAGCGTCAGCAAGGCGCAGGGCCGCCACTCGGCCGTCATCACGCTGGTCGCCAGCGTGCTGCTCACGGTGGCACTCGGCGCCAAGCTCTTCGGCCTGTATTGAGCGGGAACGGAAATGACGGTCAATCACGGTTCCAAGCGTGTCGTCGTCGGCGCGCATTACGGCCTGCGCGACTGGCTCAGCCAGCGCGTCACCGCGGTCCTCATGACGCTGTTCACGGCGGTGCTGCTGGTGCAGGTGCTGACGCCCGGCCCGATGGGCTACGACAAGTGGGCCGGCATCTTCGCCGCGCAGTGGATGAAGGTGCTCAGCTTCGTCGTCTTCGTCGCGCTGGCCTGGCACGCCTGGGTCGGCATGCGCGACATCTGGATGGATTACGTCAAGCCCGTCGGCATGCGCCTGGCGCTGCAGGTGGCCACGCTGGCCTGGCTGGTGGGCTGCACCGGCTGGGCGGTGCAGGTGCTCTGGCGCCTGTAAACAAGGTACTCACATGGCACTCGGTTCGATTCCCCGCCGCAAATTCGACGTCGTCATCGTCGGCGCCGGCGGCTCCGGCATGCAGGCCTCGCTGCGTCTGGCGCAGGCCGGGCTCAACGTGGCGGTGCTGACCAAGGTCTTCCCCACGCGTTCGCACACCGTCGCCGCGCAAGGCGGCATCGGTGCCAGCCTGGGCAACATGTCCGAGGACAACTGGCACTACCACTTCTACGACACCATCAAGGGGTCGGACTGGCTGGGCGACCAGGACGCCATCGAGTTCATGTGCCGCGAGGCGCCGAAGGTGGTGTACGAGCTCGAACACTTCGGGATGCCATTTGACCGCAACCCCGACGGCACGATCTACCAG
>CAYJOA010000282.1:0-2928 GCA_964371495.1 uncultured Rubrivivax sp. | reverse complement strand
TGCGTATTTCGGCGAACGTGACCGGTGATTTCGGGAACGTGACCGATCCGAGGCTCGGTGCTGGGTTGCGCGGTTGAGATTGTAGGAATGAGTGTGGGCTGGCTGGTTGGCGGCCTCCTTGGCGGACGTTGTCGGGCCTGCGATGCCTGAGCGGCGTGCGGGGTATTGCTTGTACTTTTCCATCTCCCGTGGTGGGCCCTGTGGAGCTTGTGGGCAGCCGACGGCCTGTGGGTGGGCGCGTGGGCAACCCGCAGGGTTGTCCATCCGGCCATCCACAGGTGAACGCCCTTGGGCGTTCAGTCGGGAAGCCCGCGCCAGCGGGCCTGTCCACAAATCCACAGGGCTGGCGGTGCTCAGCGCGCCGCGTCGGCGGTGGCGCTGCCGCCGGTGGCGGCCGTGGCAGCCCCGTGCCTTTGCGGTCGCAGCGACTTGCCCTTCAAGGCCAGGCGGTGACTGCGCGAGAGCAGCCGATCGAGGATGGCGTCGGCGATGGTCGCGTCACCGATCCAGGCGTGCCAGTGCTCCACCGGCAACTGGCTGGTGATGATCGTGGCGCGCGTGCCCGCACGGTCGTCGATCACCTCCATCAGGTCGGCCCGGGTGGGCCCGTCCATCGCTGCCAGCGCCCAGTCGTCGAGCAGCAGCACGTCGGTGCGCGCCACTGCCGCCAGCCAGCGCGTGAAGCCGCCGTTGCCGTGCAGGATGCGCAGCTCTTCGGCCAGCCGCGGCACGCGCAGGTACAGCGCCGATTGCCCGCGCCTGCAGGCGTATTGCGCCAACGCACAGGCCAGCCAAGACTTGCCCGAACCGGTCGGTCCAGTCACGAGGATTGCCGTACCGTCCTCGACCCAGCGCGACAGCGCCAGGCTCATCAACGCCGAGCGCTCGAAGCCACGCCCGGCGCGGCCGTCGACGTCCTCGATGCAGGCCTGCGGGTACTTCAGCCGCGCCCGCTTGAGCAGCGCCGCGTGGCGCTTGTCGGCGCGCTGATGCACCTCGCGGTCGACCATCAGCGCCAGGCGTTCCTCGAAGCTCAGGCCCGTGCTGGCGGTGCTGGAGAGTTGCTCTTCGACGGCGGTGGCCATGCCCACGAGCTTGAGCTCGCGCAGCTGCGCCAGGGTGTTGTTCATCATCATGTTCGGGGTCCTTGAATTCGGTTGCGTCGATGGCATTGGTGCTGCCGCTGCCACCCGTGGTGTCAGTGGTAGTTCGCTGCGCCGCGCACGTTGTCGTGGGCGGGCGCCACCCACTCGGGCGCGGGCTCGCTGCGGGCAACGAGGTCGCGGCCGTTGGCCAGGATGTCGCGTACATGGCGGTAGTGCCCCGCACGCAGTTCCAGCGCCAGCGTGCAGGCCGCCTCCAGCCGCACCGGGCCATAGTGCTTGGCCTGGCTGAGCAGGCCCAGGCAGCTGCGGTAGCCGTGCTCGGGGTGGCGGAAGCGCTGCAGCAGCTGGGCCACGAACTGGCCCGTGTTCGGGCCGATGCCGCTGCCCCAGTGGATCAGCCGCTCGGGCGTCCACTGCTTGTGCGCCCGGTGCGCCGCGGGCATGTGCGCGTCCACCGTGGTGAAGCCGCCGCGCCGGCTGCTGCGGGCGTGGCAGGCCACGCGCTGGCCGCGGTGCAGCACCTCCACCAGCGCGTCGGTGATGCGCGCCTCCAACTCCAGTCCCACCAAGGAATGCGGCACGCTGTAGCGGTGGTGTTCGACCTCGACGTGGTAGTCGATGTGGGCCTTCACGGTCTTGAAGGTGGCCCACTGCCAGGGCTGTGGCGGCAGTGGCGTCAAGGCTGGGCTGTCCAGCGTGGCGAACAGGCTGGCGCGGCAGCCGTCGAGCTTCTGGAAGGGCCGCTCGTTCAGCGACGCCAGCAGCGCCGAGATCGCCGCGTCGGCGGCATGCACGTCAGCCAGCACCGCGTGCCGCAGCCGCGCCAGGATCCAGCGGGTGACGACTTGCACCGCAGACTCGGCGGTGGCCTTGTCCTTGGGCAAAAACGGGCGCGCAGGGAGGATCGAGACGGCGTAGTGGCGCGCGAAGTCGCGCACCGTCTCGTTGAGCTTGGGCTCGTAGCGGCAGGCATCCGAGACCAGCGCGCGTGGGTTGTCGGGCACGATCAGCTGCGGCACGCCGCCGTAGAAGCTCAGCGCGCGCGCCATGGCGCCGAGCCACGAGCGCATGCTCTGGTCGGCGGTGGCGCAGGCGAAGGTGTAGCTGGAGGCGCCCATCGCGGCGACGAAGACCTGGGCGCGCGAGCCGTCGGCCAGCGCCAGGGTCGAGCCGGCGTAGTCGATGAACAGCTTCTCGCCGGCGCGGCGGTGCTGACGCATCGAGCGCTTGAGCGTCTTGGCAAACGCCTTGTAGTGCTCGCAGAACTGGGTGTAGGCCCAGGTACGCCGGCCCTCATAGGCCGCGCGGTACTCCTGCCACAGCAGCATCAGCGTGACGCCCTTGCGGCGCAACTCGATATGCACGCGGGCGAAGTCGGCCTCGACGACCTGGGTCTCGGCGGAACTGCGCCCCAGCAGCCGGCGTTCGAGTCCGGCCTCGTCGAGTTCGGCCACAGCGGCCCAGTCCAGGCCGGCGGCGCCAGCCAGGCCAAGGTACTTGGCCACGACGCCCTTGGAGATGCCGAGGCTGCGTGCGATGGCCCCGTGCGACAGCGCAGCGCTGTACTTGAGTCTGAGGATGTCCTTGATCATGCGTATGTCCATTCGTTGCTGCGGCATCGGCGCTCCGGCCAAAAGGCCGTGACGCTATGCCGCCGCGGTGGTTCATACGCAACACCAGCACCGGCCCCTTGACAGGCCAGCGACCGCCTTCAGGCGGCTACCAATCGTCCGTCGGTCACGTCACCGAAATGGTCGGTCACGCTCCCGAATTCGGCGGTCACGATGCCGAAACGGTCGGTCACGCTCCTCCGAAATACGCA
>CAYJOA010000281.1:0-2946 GCA_964371495.1 uncultured Rubrivivax sp. | reverse complement strand
GCACGGGCGCGGCCGCCACGGCCTGTGGTGGCGCCAGCAGCCAGGCCCGCAGCTGGGCCAGCACGTCGGCGTGGCCCAGCAGGTCGAGGTGGCTCAGGCCCTGGCCCACCCATTGCCGGGCGGGCTCGAAGGCCAGCGTGCGCGCGGCCTGTTTGTGGCGACCCAGGGCGCTGTCCAGCGGCACCAGGCCGTCGCCCAGCAGCTTGTCGCGCAGCTCGCCTGCGGCGCCCGCGGCGGCGCTGCGGCCCAGGGCGCCGGCCAGCGCGTGACAGGCCACGCCGGTCGGCAGCGGCACCGGGATGCGGGTGTCGTGGCCGTGGGCGAAGCGGTCGCTGCCGGCCCAGTCCGCCTCGAGCAGGCTGCCGTGACGCAGGTCGGTGATGCCGGCGCTGCGCAGCTTGCCCAGGCGCGACAACGCCGCCGTGTAGGGGCTGGCGCCGAGCAGGGTGTCGATCCAGTGGCCACCGCGCTCCAGCGGCGCGCCGTGGTGCGGCGTGCCCAGGAAGAACATCCGGCTCACCTGCCGCGGCCAGTCGTCGCCGCGCTCGTGCCCCTGGTGGTAGGCGCTGCGTGCGACCAGCCCGCCCATGCTGTGGCCGAGCACCACGATGTCCTGCAGCGGCACCGGCCAGCACTGCTGCAGCGCCTGCAGCCTGTCTGCCAGTTCGACGCCGTTGGTGGACACGTGCAGGCCGCTGTTGTAGCGGCCGTGCAGCAGCGTGCAGCCGGCCTCGGCGGCCAGCGCCGCGCCGTAGTCGTGGCCGTTGCGGCGCCATTGCCCCGGGTGCATGCACAGGCCGTGCAGCAGCAGCAGCACACGCGGCTGCGCCTGCGGCAGCGCCTGGGCCAGCGCCGCGGCCTGCAGCGCGAGCGGCTGGCCGTCGTGACGCAGCGTCATCGGCGTCGCCAGCGGGTTGCCGGTGGCCGCGAGGTGGTCGCCGAGCACGCCGTTGAGGACCGCGATCAGCGCTTCGCGCTCTGCCGACGCCGGCACGGCAGCGGGCGTGCCGAGCAGCGACACGACCTGGCCCAGCAGCGCGTCGATGCTGCCGCCGACCAGCCGCGTGACGCCACGGATACTGCGATAGACGAGCCCGGTGATGCCGCGCGTGGGCTGCTCGGACACCGCGTCCAGCAGCCCCGGTGCGCGCGTGATGTTGTGGTGCAGGTTCTCGACCAGGCTGGTCAGGCCCAGCGTGGCATCCACCGCCAGGCGGCTGGCGCCGCGCAGGTCGTGCGCGATGGCGTGGGCGGCCGGCCGCGGCCGGCGCTTCTTGGGTTCGGTCATGCCGGCATCATGCCTGCGTCGCCTGCTGCCGCAGGCACGCCCACGACGCCGGCCGCGCGCAAGGCCTCGATCTCGTCGCCGCCGTAGCCCAGCCCACGCAGCAGCGCCACGCTGTGTTCGCCCAGCGCAGGCGGCGGCTGGCGCAGCGGCAGGCGCCGGCCGTCGATGGCCAGCGGCAGCAGCGCCATGCGGGTGTCGAAGACACGGCCGGCGCCGCTGGCGTCGGCCGGCACGGTGACCGGCGCCAGACCGCCGGTGGCGCGCAGGTGCGGGTCGTCGAACAGGTCCTGCGGCCGCGTGATCGGCGCGTAGGGCAGGCCGTTGCTGTCGAAGCGCGCGGCCAGTTCGGCCGCCGTGTGCGCGCCCAGGCGTTCGCGCAGCAGCGGCAGCAGCCAGCCGCGCGCGCGCACGCGGTCGTTGTTGCTGGCCAGGCGGCTGTCGGCCTGCAGGTCGGTGTAGCCGAACTCGGTACACAGCAGCGCCCACTGCGTGTCGCTCACCGCGGCCAGGAAGATCTGCTCGCCGCCGTGCACCGTGAACACGTCGTAGACGCCCCAGGCCGAGATGCGCCCGGGCATCGGTGCCGCCGGCTGGCCGGTGACGGCGTACTGCATCATGTGCTGCGCGACCAGGAAGACGTTGTTCTCGAACAGCGCGCTCTGCACCTCGGCGCCGCGGCCGCTATGCTGGCGCTGCTGCAGCGCGGCCAGCGCGCCGATGGCGCCGAACATGCCGCCCATGATGTCGTTGACGCTGGCACCGGCGCGCAGTGGCCGGCCTTCGGGCCCGGTCATGTAGGCCAGCCCGCCCATCATCTGCACCACCTCGTCGAGCGCGGTGCGGTGTTCGTAGGGGCCGGGCAGGAAGCCCTTGTGCGAGACGTAGACCAGGCGCGGGTTCAGCGCCCGCAGCGCCGGCCACCCGAGGCCCAGCTTGTCCATCGTGCCGGCCTTGAAGTTCTCGCTGAAGACATCGGCACCGGCCAGCAGGCGCAGCACGATCTCGCGGCCGCGCGCGTCCTGCACGTCCAGCGCCAGGCTGCGCTTGTTGCGGTTGAACATCGGGAAGAAACCGGCGCCCGACCCGAGCAGCCGGCGCGTGCCGTCGCCGGCCAGCGGCTCGACCTTGATGACCTCGGCGCCGAGGTCGGCCAGGATCATGCCGCAGGTCGGCCCCATCACCATGTGCGTGAACTCGACGACGCGCACGCCGGCCAGCGGCAGCGGTTCAGCCATGCGCGTCGATGTCGCTCGACCCGCGATGCAGGTTCAATGGGCGACCCCTCCTTCGCCCACAGGATAAGTCACCGGCGTGGCCGGCGGCCCGCAGACCGCCGGCGTCGCGGGTCAGCGGCCCGGGCCGCGCATCGACATGCGGTGGCCGCGCCCGCCGTCCAGGCGTTGTGCCGCCAGCACCCGCTGTTCGGGCGTGAGCACGGCCTGCAGGTTCTTCAATGCTTCGCCGCGCGCGGCCAGGTGCTCGTCGCGCAGCTTCAGCATCGCCTCACGGTGCGCGTTGCGGTCCAGCGTCGCGGCGGCCTTGGGGTCCTGCAACTGCGCCTGCATCTGCGTGCGCTGGGCCAGCCGCTGTTCGGCCTGCTGCTGCACGACCGCGGCGTAGGCGCTCCAGGCGCCTTCCTGCGCCGCGGTGATCTTCAG
>CAYJOA010000280.1:0-2993 GCA_964371495.1 uncultured Rubrivivax sp. | reverse complement strand
GGTGCCAGTGATGGCCCGTGCTGACCGCGAGAACCCTGAATGTAACTCGTCGGGGTTGCTCCTCATGAACAGGCCCCGGCGTCCGCTCGCGGCGTGTTACAGCGTGCCGAGCAGCCGGGTCACTTCGGCCTGTTCGGCGTAGCGCTCGCCCAGGCGGGCCAGCGTCTCCAGCTCGGACCGCGCCTGCACGCGGTCGCCGGCTTCGAGGTGTATCTTGGCCAGCGTCAGGCGCAGGCCATGGCTTTCGGGGGCCAGGGCGATGGCCTTGCGCTGCAGCTCGACGGCCCTCTGGGCCTGCTTCTCCAGCGCCAGCACGTAGGCCAGGGTGTCCATCAGCGGCGGGCGGTTGGGCAGCAACGCGTTGGCCCTCTCGGCCAGTGCCAGGGCACCGGTGCGTCTTTGCTGCGCCATCAGCCACGCCACGTTGTTCATCGCCAGGGCATGGTCGGGCTGGACCTCCAGCACGCTGCGGTAATGCGCTTCGGCGGCGCTGAAGTCCTTGCGCGCGAGGGCGGCATCGCCCAGGTAGTAACGGAACGCAATATCGCGCGGGTGGTCCTTGACCCAGGTGCCGGCCAGGCGGTCGGCGTCGGCGCTGCGTTTGGCAATGCTCAGGGCCCGGTGCAGCTTGATGGCAGTGTCGGCTCCGCCACCCAGTTGCAGCACCTTGCGCAAGGGCTCGATGGCGGCTTCGGGGCGGTTGCGGTCGAGCGCGATGTCGGCTTCCAGCAGCCAGCCGGCCGCTTGCTGCGCCGGGATCTTCTGCATCGCCTGTGCGATGCGCAGGGCCTCCTGGGGATTCTCTTCGCGCAGCGCCAGCTGCACGAGAGCCCGCTGGGCCGGCAGGAAGCCCGGCTTGATCTGCAGGGCCTTGTTCAGGCTGCGTCGGGCCGCGGGCAGGTCGTTGGCCGCAGCATGGGCATCGGCCAGGCGCAATTCGGGCTCCGGCCGGTCGGGCCGCAATGCCGCCAGGCGGGCGAAGGTCGTCACGGCCTGCTGGTTCTGCCCCGCGGCCAGTTGCGCCGCACCCAGGGCGTCCATCACGTCCACGTTGTCGGGCAGGGCTGCACTGGCGTCTTGCGCGGCGGTCAGTGCCGCCTTGGCATCACGCTGGCCGAGCAGGTGATTGACCAGCAGAAGGCGCGGCGCGACCTCGCTCGGATTGGCCTTCACGGCCAGCGTGATGGCGGCCGTCACCTCGTCCTTGTCGCCGCCGGTGCGTGCCTTCAGTTCGGCCAGTCCCAGCAGCGCGCGGGTGTTCCGGGGGTCGACACGCAGCAGGTCCTCGAAGCGTTTCTGTGCACCCTCGGGCCTGCCGGCGGCCAGCTCGATCGACGCCAGGCCGGCCGTGGCGGCAAAGAAGAGCGGGTCGACCTTCAGCGCCTTCTCGAAGCTGGCCGTCGCAGCGGCCGTGTCGCGGCGCTGCAGCAGCGCCGAGCCGCGCAGCGTGTGCGCCACCGGGCTGTCGGGTTGCTTCTTCTCCAGCTCGTCGATGGCCTTCAGCGCGGCCGGGATGTCCTTGCTGCGCAGGCGGGCCGCGATCAAGGCCAGATTGGCGCGGATGCCGCTGTCGGCGGCTGCCACCGCCTCCAGTTCCGAAAATCCGGCGGCCGTGTTGCCGCGAACGACCTGGCCCAGCGCCAGCGCAGCGCGGGCCGTCGTGGCCTGGGGATTGGATTTCGCGGCGCGGGTGAAGGCGGCCTCGGCGCGTGCCAGATCGCCGGTCTGCAACAGGGCTTCACCGGCCAGCGTCAGACTGTTGCTGTCCGCCGCGGACGTCTCCAGCAGCGGCCGCAGCACCTCCAGCGCCTTGGCGGGCTGCCCGGTGCGGGTGTAGATACGTGCCAGCAGCTGGCGCGGCAGCGCCGCCTGCGGCTGGGCCTTCATCACCCGCCCCAGGTGCGCTTCGGCCCGGCTGAGCGAGTTCAGCCGCAACTCGGCCACCCCGGCCAGCTGCACGACGCGCATGTCGTCGGGATAGGCGCGCAGCAGTTGTTCGGTCAGTTCACGGGTGCGTGCGAAGTTCTTGTCGATGTAGGCAAAGTGGGCTTCGAACAGCAGCGTCTCGGGGTGCGCAGCCTGCACCTTCTTGAGCGATTCGAAGCGTGCCCGGGCCTGGTCCACGTCGCGCTGCTCCAGCAGCATCGAGATGATCGCCGAGTGCGCCGCCACGGCCTTCGGGTGTGCGTCAGCGGTCTTCGCATAGGTGGCAAGCGCAGCTTCACGATCGCGCAGACCATGGCGCTGGAGTTCGCCCTTGAACAGCAGGGCACCCAGATGCTGCGCATTGCCGGCCAGCACCTGATCGACCAGGGCCAGGGCGCCAGGCACGTCGCCGTCGGCGGACTTGATGCGGGCATGCAGCAGCATGGCCGGGACGTGTTGCGGCCGTTCCTGCAGCGCCGACAGCACCGACTCCAGCGCCTTGTCGCGCTCGCGCAGTGCGGCGTAGGCGGCGGCCAGGGTGGTCTTGAGGTCGGCCGACTCCTCGGGGTCGTCCAGTGTCACGGACTCGAACTGCAGCACCACCTGCCGCGGCTCGTTCTGGGCCAACAGGGCCTTGGCCAGCAGCGGCTGCACTTCGGACGCCTTGGCTCCGAATTCCAGCGCCTTGCGCAACTCGATCGCCGCCGCCGGCGCGTCGCCACTTTCCAGCAGCGAACGCCCCAGCAGCAGCCTGGCGTCGCGGTTCTGCGGGTTCTTCTGCAGCGCCGACTTGAGCTGGATGACGGCGGCACCGTACTCCTGCTTGTCGACGTAGGCCTTGGCCGAGGCCACCAGTTCGGCGTCGCCGCCGCCGCTGCCGCCGCAGGCGACAAGCAAACAGCCGCTGGCCAGCAACGTGCAGACGAGCGCCAGTCGGGCATGGATCATTGTTTCTCCGTCGGCGCCGTCAGGCGAGTATCGGCAGGTGGGGACACGCTACTTGATCCCCAGTCGTCGCATCAAGTCGTACAGGGTCGGCCGGCTGACGCCGAGCAGTTCGGAGGCGC
>CAYJOA010000279.1:0-2996 GCA_964371495.1 uncultured Rubrivivax sp. | reverse complement strand
CGCGCAGGCCGCGTGGCCATCCGGTGGCGGGCGGCGGCGCAGGGCCTTGCGGCCGCGCGCGGGGCCGCGCGGCGCCGCGCCGCGAGGTCGATGCCGGCCTTGGCCGCCAGCACCAGCAGCGCACCCTCGGTCGGGTCGCCGAGCACCGACCAGCCGGCGCGTTCGTCGTCCGGCGGCACGAGTTCGGCGTCGTTGCACAGCGCAGCCGCCTGCAGCAGCAGAGCCAGCGCCGGGTCGCCGGTGTCCACGGCCAGGCCGGCTTCGGTGAGCTCGCCCCGAGGCGCGTAGCCGATGCCGCCGACGGCGAGCTGGCGCGCGCTGCCGCCCGGGGTGCCGGGCAGCCACAGCGCGACCACGGTCATCTCGTTGCGGGTCAGCGTGCCGGTCTTGTCGCTGCAGATCACGGTGGTGGAACCCAGCGTCTCCACCGCCGACAGCCGCCGGATGATGGCGCCGCGCGCGGCCATGCGCTGCATGCCGACGGCCAGCGCAATGGTCATCGCCACCGGCAGACCCTCGGGCACCATCGACACCATCTGGCTGATGGCCACCATCAGCACCTCGGCCAGCGGCAGCCGGCGCCACAGCCCCAGCAGCACGACGACCCCGAACAGCAGCAGCGCCGCACCGACCAGCCAGCGGCCGAACTGGTCGATGCGCTGTTCCAGCGGTGTCTTCGGCTCCTGCGCGCCTTCGGTGAGGCCGGCGATGCGGCCGACCTCGGTGTGCGTGCCGGTGGCGACCACCAGCGCACGGGCGCGGCCGGCGGAGACGTAGGTTCCGGAATAGACCATGTTGCGGCGGTCGGCCAGGCCGGTGGCTTCGGGCAGCGCCGCCAGCGCCTTGCTCACCGGCACCGATTCGCCGGTCAGCGCCGCCTCGGCGACCTGCAGCTGCGCGACTTCGACGAGCCGCGCGTCGGCGCCCACGGCGTCGCCGGCGGCCAGCAGCAGCAGGTCGCCCGGCACCAGCTCGCGCGCCTCCATCTGCATCTCGCGGCCGTCGCGCACGACGCGCACGTGCAGTGCGGCCAGGCGACGCAACGCCGCCATCGAGCGCTCGGCGCGCCCTTCCTGGAAGGTGCCGATGAGGGCGTTGACGATGACCACCGCCAGGATCACCGCGGCGTCGCCGTGGTGGCCCAGCGCCACCGCCAGCACCGCGGCCACGAACAGGATGTAGATCAGCGGGCTCTTGAACTGCTGCACCAGCGTGCGCCACAGCGGCCGCGGCGGCGCCTCGGGCAGGACATTGGCGCCGTGTTCGGCGCTGCGCTGCTGCACGGCGGCCGCGCCGAGGCCGCGCTGGGCATCGCTGCCGATGCGCTGCACGGCTTCGGTGGCCTCGCAGGCGTGCCATGGCCGCGGTATCGAGTCGGGGATCATCGACATGGCAAGGTCGAGCTTAGCGACGCCGGCACGAATGTCAGATAGCCCGGGGCTGACCCAGATCAAGGCCCGGTCAGTGCGCCGGGCCCGGGCCGGGAAAGAGGTAGGCTCGCGCGTATGGCAACGGCCTGGGGGCAACGATGAGCGATATCCGTCAGATCCTGGCTCTGGTGAGCGACAGCCCGCGCGCCGACCGGGTGCTGGCGCTGGCCGCGCGCCTGGCGCGTGGCCACGGCGCGGCGCTGGTGGCGCTGCACGCGGTGGAGCCGCTGCGCAGCGGCGCCTTCATCTCCGCCGAGGCCGCCAGCGTGGCCGCGTCGTGGGCCGTCGAGACCGAGGCGCAGCGCCACGCCGCGGCCAGCGCGCGCGCGGCCGCCGCCGCGGCGGCGTCGGGCATCGAGATCCAGATGCACGGCCTGCACGGTGAACCGGTGGCCGACATGCTGCGCCATGCCGGCACCGCCGATCTCGTGGTGCTGTCGCAGCGCCACCCTCACGAGCCCGACGGCACGCCGCGACACTGCATCGAACGCCTGCTCGTCGGCTCGAGCACGCCGCTGCTCTTCGTGCCGCACGCCGACACGCTGCCCCTGCAGGCCGACGGCGCACCGCGCTGCGGCCAGCGCGTGCTGGTGGCCTGGTCACCGTCGCGCGAGAGCGCGCGTGCGCTGCGCGACGCGCTGCCGCTGCTGGCCAGCGCCGAACGTGTCGAGCTGATCCGCTTCGCACCCGCCGGCGAAACAACGCCCGAGCCGCTGGACGCCGTGGTGGCCTACCTGCAGCGGCACGGCATCGCGGCCTCGCAGGTGGTGCGGCATGCGCCGGCGCCGTCGCTCGGCGAGCGCCTGCTGGCCACCTGGACGGTGGACGTGCCGATTGCCGAAGCCCTGCTGTCGCACGCCGCCGACACCGACGCCGACCTGCTGGTGATGGGTGGCTACGGCCATCCGCGTGCCTGGGAGCTGACGCTGGGCGGCGTCACGCGCACCATCCTGCAGACGATGACGGTGCCGGTGCTGATGTCGCATTGAGTTGAGCGTGGCGCGGCGCGGCCAGGGCACGGGGATGAGCGCTGCGCTGCGCAGCGCCGCGGTCCGATGACCGGGCCTGCAGCATCCTGGCCGGCGCTGCGCGGTGGCGCGCTGGCCTTGCTGGCAGCCGTGCTGTTCGGCGCCGGAACGCCGCTGGTGCAGCGCTTCGGTGCCGGTGTCGGCGCCTTCGCCACCGCGGCGCTGCTGTACGCCGGCGCGGCGGCGGTCGGTGCACTGTCGCGCCGGCGCGTCGAACGCGAGGCGCGCGTGCTGCGCAGCGACCTGCCGCGGCTGCTGGCGATGGCCGCTTGCGGTGCCGTGCTGGGGCCGGTGGCGCTGGCCTGGGGCCTGCAGCGCACCTCGGGCACCGGCGCCTCGCTGATGCTGACCTTGGAGGCGCTGTTCACTGCGCTGCTCGCGGGGTGGCTGTACCGCGAGGCGATGGACCGCCGCGTGCGGGCCGCGATGCTGCTGTTGCTGGCCGGCGCCGTCGTGCTGGTGTTCGACCAGGGCCACGGCGGCGGCGGCCAGGTGCTGGGTCTGCTGGCCGTGCTGGTGGCCACCGCCGCCTGGGGCC
>CAYJOA010000278.1:0-3007 GCA_964371495.1 uncultured Rubrivivax sp. | reverse complement strand
CCCCTGGGGGGGGAGCGCCGAAGGCGCTTCGGGGGGGATTCATTTTTCCGTATCGACCAGGCCCTTGACGAACCACTTCTGCATCAGCAGCACCACCAGCGCGGGCGGCAGCATGGCCAGGATCGCGGTGGCCATGACGATGTTCCACTCGTTGGCGGCGTCGCCGCCGGAGATCATGCGCTTGATGCCCATCACCACCGGGTACATGTCCTCGCTGGTGGTCACCAGCAGCGGCCACAGGTACTGGTTCCAGCCGTAGATGAACTGGATCACGAACAGCGCGGCGATGCTCGTCGTGCTCAGCGGCAACAGCACGTCCTTGAAGAAGCGCAGCGGCCCGGCACCGTCCACGCGCGCGGCTTCGACGAGTTCGTCGGGAACGGTCAGGAAGAACTGGCGGAACAGGAAGGTCGCGGTGGCCGAGGCGATCAGCGGCACCGTCAGCCCGGCATAGCTGTTGAGCATGCCCAGGTCCGACACCACCTGGTAGGTCGGCCCGATGCGCACCTCCACCGGCAGCATCAGCGTCACGAAGATGGACCAGAAGAAGAACATGCGGAACGGGAAGCGGAAGTAGACGATCGCGAATGCCGACAGCAGCGAGATCGCGATCTTGCCGATGGCGATCACCAGCGCCGTCACCAGGCTGACGAACATCATGCGGCCCACCGGTGCCGTCGACGCCGCGCCGTCGCTGGTGCCGGCCAGCGCATGGGTGTAGTTCTCGATCAGGTGCGGCCCCGGCAGCAGGGGCATCGGCACCTGCACGATGTCGCGCGCCGTGTGCGTGGAGGCGACGAAGGTCACGTACAGCGGGAAGGCGATGATCAGCACGCCCAGCACGAGCACCAGGTGCGAGACGGCCGTGGCCAGCGGGCGGCGTTCAACCATGGCGGCGGCGCATCAGTAGTTGACCTTCTTCTCGACGTAGCGGAACTGCACCACGGTCAAGGCGACGACGATGACCATCAGCACCACCGACTGCGCCGCCGAGCCGCCGAGGTCCAGCGCCTTGAAGCCGTCGTAGTAGACCTTGTAGACCAGGATCGCGGTGTCCTTGCCCGGTCCGCCCTCGGTGGCGGCGTCGACGATGGCGAAGGTGTCGAAGAAGGCGTAGACCACGTTGATGACGAGCAGGAAGAAGGTCGTCGGCGACAGCAGTGGGAAGACGATGGTCCAGAAGCGCCGCCAGGGGCCGGCGCCGTCGATGGCCGCGGCCTCGATCAGGCTCTTGGGGATGCTCTGCAGCCCGGCCAGGAAGAACAGGAAGTTGTACGAGATCTGCTTCCAGACGGCGGCCAGCACGATCAACGTCATCGCCTGCGAGCTGTCGAGCAGGTGGTTCCACTCCAGCCCCAGGCCGCGCAGCGCGTAGCTGACGATGCCGATCGACGGCGCGAACATGAACAGCCACAGCACGCCGGCCACCGCCGGCGCTACGGCATAGGGCCAGATCAGCAGCGTCTTGTAGACCGTGGCGCCGTGCAGCACGCGGTCGGCGAAGACGGCCAGCGCCAGCGACAGGCTCAGGCCCAGCCCGGCCACCAGTACCGAGAACAGCGCTGTTGTCTTGAACGACTCCAGGTAGCTCTCGTCGGCCCACAGCCGCCGGAAGTTTTCCAGGCCGACCCATTCGACCGAGGTGCCGAAGGCGTCCTGCTGCTGCAGCGATTGCACCAGTGCCTGCCCCGCCGGCCAGAAGAAGAAGACGGCGATGACCGCGACCTGCGGCGCCAGCAGCACCCACGGCAGCCACCAGCTCTTGAAGCGAACGCGTTTTTCGACGTCCAATCGGGACCTTCAACTCGTCAATCTGACCGGGCCCCTCCCTGCTCGGCGGGGACGGGACGGGGGAGGGGTGCTCCAGGTTCGGCCGCAGGCGGCGCCACGGGCGCCGCCAGGCGAACAAGGGCTTTCAGCCCTTGTTCGCCTTCTCGAAGCGCTCGAGCTGTTCGTTGCCGCGCTTGACCGCCGTGTCCAGACCTTCCTTGGCTGTCTTCTTGCCGGCCCAGACCTGCTCCAGCTCTTCTTCCATGATGGCGCGGATCTGGTTGAAATTGCCCAGCCGCACGCCGCGTGACTTGGCGGTGGTCTTGCGTATCATCTGGTTCCCCGCGGTGTCGGGGCGGGGGTTCTGCTTGTAGAAGCCCGACGACTCGGTCAGCGCGAACGAGGCCAGGGTGATCGGCAGATAGCCCGTTTGCTGGTGGCTCTTGGCCTGGATCTCGGCGTTGGTGAGGTAGTTGAAGAAGGCGGCCACACCCTTGTATTCAGCGGCCTTCTTGCCGCTCATCACCCACAGACTGGCGCCGCCGATGACGGTGTTCTGCGGCGTTCCGGGCACGTCGGGGTAGTAGGGCAAGGGGGCGATGCCGAAGTCGAACTTGGCGTTCTTCTTGATGCTGGCGTAGGTGGACGAGCTGGCGGTAGCCATCGCGCATTCGCCCGAATAGAACGGTGCGTCGCCCTTGTTGCCGCGGCCGCGGTAGTGGAACAGGCCCTGCTTGGCCATGTTGGCCAGGTTCTCGATGTGGCGCACGTGCAGCGGGCTGTTGAAGGCCAGCCGGGCGCTGGTGCCGCCGAAGCCGTTGTTCTGCGTCGCGAACAGCGTGTTGTGCCAGGTCGAGAAACTCTCGAGCTGGGTCCAGGTCTGCCAACTGGTCGTGAACGGGCAGGTTACGCCCGAGGCCTTGAGCTTGGCCGCGGCCAGCGCCAGTTCGGGCCAGGTCTGCGGCGGTTTGTTGGGGTCCAGGCCGGCCTTCTTGAACAGGTCCTTGTTGTAGTTCAGCACCGTCGTCGAGCTGTTGAACGGAAAGCTCAGCATCTGGCCATTGGGCGCCGTGTAGTAACCCACCACGGCCGGGATGTAGGCCTTGGGGTCGAACTTGTAGCCGGCGTCGGCCAGCACCTTGCCGACCGGGACGACGGCGCCCTTGGCGGCCATCATGGTGGCAGTGCCCACCTCGTAGACCTGCAGGATGTGCGGCGCATTGCCGGCGCGGAAGGC
>CAYJOA010000277.1:0-3018 GCA_964371495.1 uncultured Rubrivivax sp. | reverse complement strand
TCAGCCACCCCGCAAGGCCCGCCGCGCCTCGTCCGCCGTCTCGAAGATGTGCGGCGCCACGCCGCGCGCCGCCAGCGCGGGCCCGAGCTTGGCGCGCAGGAAGCCGCTGGTGGTGTAGCGCGCGACGTCGATGTAGTGGCGGTCGACGAGCTCGCGCACCATCGCCGCCCACTCGTCCTGCACCTGCGGGTCGAGCGCGAAGTGGTCGTAGTTCACGACGCCGTAGACCTTGTGGTCCAGCGGCGCCAGGCGCTGCTCCACCTCGCGGCGCACGGCCTCGACGTCGTCGGCCGTGCGGATGCTCAGGCGCTCGAAATTGATGAAGAAGGTGCGGCTGGCGGCGTCGTAGGTGAAGCGGTCGGCCAGCGGCAGCAGCAGCAGGCGCGCGCGCAGGCCCATCGGCGCGTTGGCGAACAGGCCCGCGTCCATCACCGCCGGGTCGCCGTCGATGACGGGCCGGAAGGCCATGCCGGCCAGGATGTCACGCTCCAGGTCCAGCCCGGGGGCCACTTCCAGCAGCTCGATGCCGCGCTCGTGCAGCCCGAACACGCAGCGCTCGGTGACGTACAGCACCGGCTGGCCGCGCCGCCAGGCCTCGCGGCCCGAGAAGGTGCGGTGCTCGACCTCGCGCACGAACTTCATCGCGCCGCCGGCGCTGAACGAGCCCATGAAGACGAGCTTCTTGGCGTTCTGGCTGATGTTGATGAAACCGCCCGCGCCGGCCAGCCGCGGCCCGAACTTGCTGACGTTGACGTTGCCTTCGGCGTCGGCCTGCGCCAGGCCCAGGAAAGCGATGTCCAGACCGCCGCCGTCGTAGAAGTCGAACTGGTAGGGCTGGTCGATGACGGCCTGGGTGTTGACCGCGGCGCCGAAGTTCAGCCCGCCGGCCGGGATGCCGCCGATCACGCCGGGCTCGGCGGTCAGCGTGATGAGGTCGATCACGCGTTCCTCGGCGGCCACCGCGGCCACGCTCTCGGGCATGCCGATGCCGAGGTTGACCACCGCGTTGGGCCGCAGCTCCAGCGCCGCGCGGCGGGCGATGAACTTGCGGTCGTTCAGGGGCAAGGCCACGACACTGGTCGCCGGCACGCGCACCTCGCCGGCGAAGGCCGCGCTGTAGGGTTCGGCAAAGGTCTGCTGGTGGTATTCGGGCTTCTCGGCCACCACCACGCAGTCGACCAGCACACCGGGGATCTTGACCTGGCGCGGGTGCAGCGAAAACGCCTCGGCGACACGCTCGACCTGGGCGATGACGATGCCGCCGCTGTTGCGCACCGCCATCGCGATGGCCAGCGACTCCAGCGTCAGCGCCTCGCGCTCCATCGTCAGGTTGCCCTCGGTGTCGGCGGTGGTGGCGCGGATCAGCGCGACGTCGATCGGGAACGCCTTGTAGAACAGGAACTCCTCGCCGTCGATGACCATCAGGCGCACCCGTTCGTCCTTCGTCCGCTCGTTGATGCGGCCGCCGCCGCGGCGTGGGTCGACGAAGGTGCCCAGGCCGACGCGCGTCAGGTGCCCGGGTTTGCCGCCGGCGATGTCGCGGAACAGGTGCGAGATCACGCCCTGCGGCAGGTTCCAGGCTTCGATGCGGTTTTCCACCGCCAGCTTCTGCAGCGCCGGCACCAGCCCCCAGTGGCCGCCGATGACACGCGCCACCAGGCCTTCGTGGCCTAGGTGGTTCAGGCCACGCGTCTTGCCGTCGCCCTGCCCCGCGGCATAGACCAGCGTCAGGCCACGCGGCGCACCGGTGGCCAGGAAGCGCTGCTCCAGCGCCACCGCCAGGTTCTCGGCGAAGCCGATGCCGACGAAACCGCTGCTGGCCAGGGTGTCGCCGTCGCGCACCAGTGCCAGCGCTTCGGCGGCACTGACCACCTTGCCCTTGCCGCCGGCACGCAGGCTGGCCATGCGTTCGAGCCGGTTCGCGGGGTGGTTCATGGCCGCGTGCCGGCTAGGGCCGGGCGTCGAAGGTGTTGCACTGCGCCAGGTCGCCGCTGTCCAGGCCGCGCCTGAACCAGCTCACGCGCTGCTGGCTGCTGCCGTGGGTGAAGCTGTCGGGCCGCACCGTGCCCTGCGACTGGCGCTGCAGCTTGTCGTCGCCGATCTGCGCCGCGGCGTTCATGGCTTCCTCGACGTCGCCTTGCTCGAGCCAGCCCTTGCCCTGTTGCGAGTGGTGGGCCCAGACGCCGGCCAGGCAGTCGGCCTGCAGTTCCACGCGCACCGACAGCGCGTTCATCTGCGACTGCGAGACCCGGCCGCGCTGGGCGTCGACCTTGCCGGTGATGCCCATCAGGTTCTGCACATGGTGGCCGACCTCGTGCGCGATGACGTAGGCCTGCGCGAAGTCGCCGGGTGCGCCCATGCCGCGCGCCAGCGTGTCGAAGAAGTCGAGGTCGAAGTAGAGCCGGTCGTCGCCCGGGCAGTAGAACGGCCCCATCGCCGACTGCCCGGTGCCGCAGGCCGTCGGCGTGACGCCGCGAAACAGCACCATGCGCGGCTCGCGGTAGCTGCCGCCGGCGGCCTGGAAGATGCGGCCCCAGACCTGTTCGGTGTCGCGCAGCACGGTCGAAGCGAAGGCCGCGGCGCGGTCTTCGGCCGGCGGCGGCCGCGCCGGGCCCTGCGACACCGCCGGCGCGGGGTCGCCGCCGCTGAGCAGACCCAGCACGGTGAGCGGGTTGATGCCGAAGACCCAGCCCGCCAGCAGCGCCACCACGACGGTGCCGATGCCGATGCCGCGGCCGCCGATGCGCGGGCCGCCGCCGCCGGCCCCCCGCCGGTCTTCGACATTGCGGCTTTGTTCCTGGCCTTCCCACTTCATGCGTCATCCCCCGGCGGAAGCACAGCGCCGCGTCGGGGCCATTGTGCGCGCCGGCGGCAGTGCCCGGCCAGCGGGGTTTCAGCGAGCCTCGAGGCGCCCGCCAGGGCACGCCAGGGCGCCGCGCCAGGCCGGCCCGTCCCGGGGCCGGTCAGAACCCCAGGCTGGCCAGCAGGTCGTCGACCTCGCCCTGGTTGGTGACGACG
>CAYJOA010000276.1:0-3040 GCA_964371495.1 uncultured Rubrivivax sp. | reverse complement strand
ATCGGCGCCGAGGGCCAGTTCATCGTCGGCGCGCTGGCCGGCGGCTGGGTGGCGATGCAGGCCGGCCCGCACGCGGCCTGGATGGGCCGCGGCATCGTCGCCGTCATCCTGTTCGCCGGCGTGCTCGGCGGCATGGCCTGGGCGGCCATCGTGGCCTGGCTGCGCGACCGCTACAACGCCAACGAGATCCTGGTCAGCCTGATGCTGGTCTATGTTGCCGCGATGGTGCTGAACTACCTCGTCTACGGCCCCTGGAAGGACCCGCAGGGCTACAACTTCCCGCAGACCATCAACTTCCTGCCCGAGACGCGCATCCCGCGGCTGCTGCCCGGGCTGCGCGCGCACATCGGCACGCTGATCGCGCTCGTCGCGGTGGCCGGCTTCTGGGTCTTCCTGTTCCGCACCTACCGCGGCTTTGCGCTGCAGGTCGGCGGCCTGGCGCCACTGGCGGCGCGCTACGCCGGTTTCTCGTCGCGCAGCGCGCTGTGGACGGCACTGCTGCTGTCTGGCGGCATGGCCGGGCTGGCCGGCGCGCTGGAGGCCGCCGGGCCGCTGGGCCAGCTCACGCCCTACGTGCCCGTCGGCTACGGCTTCGCCGCCATCATCGTCGCCTACGTCGGGCGGCTGCACCCGGTGGGCATCGTGCTGTCGGGCATCCTGATGAGCATGTTCTACATCGGCGGCGAACTGGCGCAGTCGCGCCTGGCGCTGCCCAAGTCGATCACCGGCGTCTTCCAGGGCCTGCTGCTGTTCACGCTGCTGGCCAGCGACACGCTGATCCACTACCGGCTGCGCTGGCAGCGCCGCGCCGCCGTGGCCAAGGGCGCCTGAGCATGGACGCCTTCGCGCTGCTGCTGGCCGCCACGCTGAACGCCGGCACCGTGCTCGCGCTGGCCGGTCTCGGCCTGCTCGTCAACGAACGCGCCGGCATCGTCAACCTCGGCGCCGAGGGCATGATGCTGATGGCCGCGATCGCCGGTTTCGCCACCGCGGTCGCCACCGGCAACGACTGGCTGGCCTTCGGCGCCGGCGCGCTGGCCGGCGCGGCGATGGCCGCCGCCTTCGGCGTGCTGGTGATCTGGCTCAACACCAACCAGTACGCGTCGGGGCTGGCGCTGAGCCTGTTCGGCACCGGCTTCTCGGCCTTCGTCGGCATCGGTTTCGTGCAGGCCAAGATCGGCGAGCGCACGTCCTACGTCGTGCCCGGACTGGGCGACCTGCCCTTCGTCGGGCCGGCGTTCTTCCGCCAGCATCCGATGGTCTACATCACCGTCGCACTGACGCTGGCGCTGGCCTGGTTCCTGTACCGCTCGCGCGCCGGGCTGGTGCTGCGCGCGGTGGGCGAGTCGCCGGAGTCGGCGCACGCGCTGGGTTATCCGGTGCGCCGCATCCGCATGGCCGCGGTGCTGGCCGGCGGCGCGCTGTGCGGGCTGGCCGGGGCCTACCTGTCGGTGATCTACACGCCGCTGTGGGTCGAGGGCATGGTCGCCGGCCGCGGCTGGATCGCGCTGGCGCTGACCACCTTCGCCACTTGGCGGCCGGCACGGCTGCTGCTCGGCGCCTATTTGTTCGGCGGCGTCACGATGCTGCAGTTCCACCTGCAGAGCCAGGGCGTCGAGATCGCGAGCCAGTTCCTGACCATGCTGCCCTACCTGGCGACCATCGTCGTGCTGGTGCTGATCTCGCGCAACGCCGGCTGGATCCGCGCCAACATGCCGGCGTCGCTGGGCAAACCTTTCTTCCCGGGCGCCTGAGCCGAGGGCAATAATCTTCGGCTGCCTCCCGTCACCCCCAACACCCCTCAGGAGAGAGAAGTCATGACCCTGGTTGCCAAGCGCTCGCTGCTCAAGCTGGCCGGCTGGACCGCCGTCGCCGCCACCGCCGCCCTCGTCGGCTGCGGCAAGAAGGAAGAGCCGCCGGCTGCCGCCGCCCCGGCGCCCGCCGCCGCACCGTCGGCGCCGCCAAAGCCGGCACCGCTGAAAATCGCCTTCGCCTACGTCGGCCCGGTCGGCGACGGCGGCTGGACCTTCGCGCACGACAACGCGCGCAAGGCGCTGGAGGCCGAGTTCGGCGACCGCATCGCCACCAGCTTCGTCGAGAGCGTGCCCGAGGCCGCCGACGCCGAGCGCGTGTTCCGCGACATGGTCTCGCAGGGCAACAAGCTGATCTTCGGCACCACCTTCGGCTACATGGAACCGATGATGAAGGTCGCCGCGGACCACAAGGACGTGAAGTTCGAGCATGCCACCGGCTACAAGCAGACCGAGAACATGCGCACCTACGACAGCCGCACCTACGAGGGCGCGTACATGGCCGGCGTGATCGCCGGCAAGATGACCAAGAGCAACACGCTGGGCGTGGTCGGCTCGATCCCGATCCCCGAGGTCATCCGCAACATCAACAGCTTCACGCTCGGCGCGCAGAGCGTGAACCCGAAGGTGAAGACCAAGGTCGTCTGGGTCAACGAGTGGTTCGCGCCGCCGAAGGAGACCGAGGCCGCGCAGAGCCTGATCAACGCCGGCGCCGACGTGCTGTTCCAGAACACCGACTCGTCGGCGGTGCTGAAGACCGCCGCCACCAACAAGAAGCTGGCCTTCGGCTGGGACAGCGACATGAGCGCCTACGCGCCCGAGGCCCACCTGGCCAGCGCCGTCATCCACTGGGCACCGTACTACGTGAAGGCCACGCGCGAGGCGCTGGACGGCGGCTGGACCGGCGGCGCCAACACCTGGTGGGGCGTCAAGGAAGGTGCCATCGACATCGTCTCGATCAGCGACAAGGTGCCGGCCGAAACGAAGGAGCAGGTCGAGAAGGTCAAGGCCGGCCTCAAGGACGGCAGCTTCGTGATCTGGAAGGGCCCGATCATCGGCCAGGACGGCAAGCCGGTGCTGAAGAAGGACGAGGTTGCCGACGACAAGTTCCTCGGCGGCATCGGCTTCTACGTCAAGGGCGTCGAAGGCAAGATCCCGGGCAAGTGAAGCCCGGCGCGGGCTCCGCGCCCCCAGCGCACGGCCCGCGGCGCAGTCCAGCGCCGAGAGAC
>CAYJOA010000275.1:1673-3048 GCA_964371495.1 uncultured Rubrivivax sp. | reverse complement strand
TGCGTAAAGCCGCAGGCTAGGAGGCTGAGCGGCTTCTGCCGCGCGGACTCCTAGCAGCGCCCGCTGGCCGCCGGCATACCCAGGCAACCGGCGCCGACCGGATCGCTGCCCTGGTAAGCAACGCTGGCCAGCAGTGCCGACAGTCATCGCGGCTTCACGAAACCCTGCTAAGTTCGGCCCACGAAGTAGCTTGCCCGAGCCGGGCGGAGTGGATGAGGGTGTCGATGGTGAACGCTTGAGTACCTCGGCTGGCGTGCAAGCCAGACCGGAAGCTGCAATTGCAGTGGCGGTTGCAGTTGCGGGTGCATGGCACTGGGCAACGCTGCTCTCGTCACCATCGCCGCGCCGAGGAGCAAACTGACTTGAATCAGCCCGCCACCCCCGCGGCCCTGGCCGCGATGCGTCAAAGACTGCATGACACCGTGAGGCTGCAGACGGTCGGCCAGATTCTGGCCCGCAAGGCCCTGCAGGCGCACTACCAGCCCATCGTCCAGCTCAAGAACGGCGCCGTCGTCGGTCACGAAAGCCTGATCCGGGGCCCGGTGGATTCACCCTTGCGCACGCCGGACGCACTGTTCCAGGCGGCACGCGCCGAGGACCTGACGGTCGAGTTGGAAGAGGCCTGTCTGCGGCAGGGCCTTCGTTCGTGGGCGTCCCAGGCGCAGGGTGCGCGGCTGTTCCTGAACCTCAGCGCCCGCGCCATTGTCGACATGGTGAATCGGATGTCCGTGTCGGGCGTCGTGAAGGCGCTCGACGCGGCGGAAGTCTCGCCCTCGGCGCTGGTGATCGAGGTCACCGAACACGAGCACATCACCGATCTGCCCGAACTGATCGAGGTGGCGTCGGCCCTGCGCAGCCGCGGCCTGCGCTTTGCGCTGGACGACTTTGGCGATGGTCGATCCAGCCTGCGACTGTGGGCGGAGCTGCGTCCCGAGATCGTCAAGATCGACAAGTACTTCATCCGCGGGCTGCAGGACCAGGCTGTCAAGGTTCAGACGCTGAAGGGCCTGACCCGTTTCGCGGAGACCTTCGCCACGGTGCTGGTGGCCGAAGGCATCGAGACCGAAGCCGAACTGCTGGTCGTTCGTGATCTCGGGATCGAACTCGGCCAGGGCTACTTTCTCGGCCGTCCCGACCCGGTTCCCGCCACGGCCGTGCTGCCCAGGGCGCACGAAGTCATCGCCAGCGCGGTGATTGCCGTACTGCCCGAAATGACGCGCGCAGCCAACGCGGACTTCACGGTCGAGCGGCTGGCGATTCAGGTGCCGACGCTGGGCCCGGCGGCGCTGATCGACGACGTGGCCAAGGCCTTTGCAGAGGACTCGACCCTGCGCGCGCTGGCCTTGGTGGACGACGGGCGACCCGTCGGGCTGCT
>CAYJOA010000275.1:0-1573 GCA_964371495.1 uncultured Rubrivivax sp. | reverse complement strand
TTCCTGCCGGGCAACATCCCGATCAGCGAGCACATCGGGCGCCTGCTGGCCAGCGGCGGCGCGTTTGTCGCCTGCTACGGCGATCTCAACGATTTCAAGCCCTACAACGACCACTACGGGTATTGGCGCGGCGACGAGATGATCCGTCTGGTGGCGCGCACGCTGGTGTCGCACTGCGACTCGCGCCGTGACTTCGTCGGCCACGTCGGCGGCGACGACTTCGTGGTGCTGTTCCAGAGCGATGACTGGCTCGAACGCTGCGAGCGCATCGTGGCCGCGTTCAACGACGCGGCGCTGTCGCTGTTCGACGACGACGCGCTCGCCAACGGCGGCATCGAGGCCGAAGACCGGCACGGGGTCCGACGCTTCTTCAAGTGCACGACGTTTTCAATTGGCGCCGTGCCGGTGCGCCCCGGGGTCTTCAACAGGCCCGAACAAGTGGCCTCTGCCGCGGCGGCGGCCAAACACAAGGCCAAGCTCTCGATCACCGGACTGGGGATCGAAGTCACGCCTTGAGCGGCTGGCGCGAGGGGGCTGGGGATGCCTCCTGCAGGGCGCTTGCGGTGGCCGCGGCGGGTTCAGGCCCTGGCGGTGCGGGTGACGCCCAGGTCGCCGAGGCTGGCCGCGATCGCAGCCACGGCGCGCTCGACGACGCCGGCGTCGATGGCGCCGATGCAACCGACGCGGAAGGTGTCGACGGTGGTCAGCTTGCCGGGGTAGAGGATGAAGCCACGCTCGCGCACCTTCCGATAGAACGTGCCGAAGTCGTAGGCCGGATCGGCCGGCGCGTGGAAGGTGACGATGATCGGTGCCTGCACCGCAGCCGGCAGGAAGGTCTGCAGGCCCAGCGCCTGCATGCCGTCGACGAGGACGCGGCAGTTCTTGCCGTAGCGCGCGAGCCGTGCGGGTTGACCACCGGCCTCACGGAACTGGTCGAGCGCCGCGCGCAGCGCTGCAACGACATGCGTGGGCGGCGTGTAGCGCCACTGACCCGTCTTCTGCATGTAGACCCACTGGTCGTGCAGATCCATCGCCAGCGAATGGCTGTTGCCGGCGGACTGTTCCAGCGCGTCGCGCCGGGCGATGACGAAGCCCATGCCGGGCACCCCTTCGATGCACTTGCCGGAAGCGGCGATCAGCGCGGTGAAAGGGGTCGTCGAGGCATCGATCGGCAAGGCGCCGAAGGAGCTCATGGCGTCAATGATCAGGCCGCGGCCCGCGGCCGCGGTGACTTCGGCAATCTGGCGCAAGGGGTTGAGGATGCCGGTGCCCGTCTCGCAATGGACCTGAGCCACGTGGCTGATGGCCGGGTCGGCGGCCAGCGCGGCGTCGATGCGGGCTACTTCCGCAGGCTCGTCCTCCCGGTGATCGAGCACCACCGCGGCGCGCCCGAGATAGGCAAGAATGCGCACGATGCGCTGGCAATAGGCCCCGTTGTTCGGTACCAGAACCTTGCCCCGGCGCGGCACCAGCGTGCCCAGCGCCGCTTCGACGGCAAAGGTGCCCCTGCCCAGCAGCGGCCCCCAGACAAGGCTGGCGGGGGCGCCCGCCATGTCGACGAGGTCGCAGCAGA
>CAYJOA010000274.1:0-3051 GCA_964371495.1 uncultured Rubrivivax sp. | reverse complement strand
GCGCCGATGGCCGCGGCCATGGGCTCCTCGATCAAGTAGACATCGGACGCGCCGGCGCCAAGCGCGCTTTCGCGGATTGCACGCCGCTCGACCTGCGTCGAGCCGCAGGGCACGCAGATGATGATGCGCGGGCTCGGTCGCAGGATGGACCGCGGATGGACCATCTTGATGAACTGCTTGAGCATCTGCTCGGTGACCGTGAAGTCGGCGATCACGCCGTCCTTCATGGGCCGGATGGCCTCGATGTTGCCGGGCACCTTGCCGAGCATCGCCTTGGCTTCCTTGCCCACGGCCTGGATCGTCTTCTTGCCTTGCGGACCGCCCTCGTGGCGGATGGCGACCACCGAGGGCTCGTCGAGCACGATGCCCTTGCCGCGCACGTAGATCAGCGTGTTGGCGGTGCCGAGGTCGATGGCCAGGTCGGTGGAGAAATAGCGGCGCAGGGATGCAGCAAACATGGGCAGGTGATTGGGAGGCGGGGGCGCGCGCGGCGGGTCGGCGTCGTTGCGGTCGGGTGTGGCGAGGCCGGTCAGGGCCGCTGGAGGGCCGGTCGGGGTCGGGCGGCAGGCCGCGCGGCGCGCGGATCGGGGGTGTTTCGGGCCACAGAGTCTTCCCGGGCGATGATCGCAGCAGTCGCCCGCCACGGCCACCCGCGGCAAGGGTGTGCGGGTAACCGGAGATAATAGCGTACTCAACCACCGCGCCCGAGGCAAGATGCCGCTTTTTCGAGCAGCGCCAGCCCGTCCCGGGAGCCCGTTTCACCCGCACATCCGATGGCCCTGACCCTGGCTGACGTGAGCCGCATTGCGCATCTGGCGCGGCTCGAACTGTCGCGCGCCGACGAGGCGCTGATGCTCGAACAACTCAATGGCTTCTTCGGCATCGTCGAGCAGATGCGCGCCGTCGACACCCGTGGCGTCGACCCGCTGTACACGCCGCTGTCCGCCGTGCAGGCGGCGGGCCTGCGCCTGCGCGATGACGTCGTCACCGAAGGCAACCGGCGCGTGGCCAACCAGAAGAGCGCGCCGGCCGTCGAAGACGGCTTGTTCCTGGTGCCCAAGGTGATCGAATGAGCGGCGCCCTGCACGACCTGGGCGTGGCCGAGATCGGCCGCGCGCTGCGCGAACGCCGCTGCTCCAGCGTCGAACTCACGCAACATCTGCTGACACGTCTTTCGAGCCACGCCAGCCTGGGCGTCGTGCTGGCCAGCGATGCCGAGCAGGCACTGGCGCAGGCGCGCGCCGCCGATGCCGCGCTGGCGCGCGGCGAAAGCGGCCCGCTGATCGGCGTGCCGCTGGCGCACAAGGACATCTTCGTCACCGACCACGCGCGCACCGGGCTGCCGTCGACGGCCGGATCGAAGATGCTCGCCGGCTATGCCAGCCCCTTCGACGCCACCGTGGTGGCGCGGCTGGCGGCCGCCGGCACGGTGACGCTGGCCAAGCTCAACTGCGACGAGTTCGCGATGGGCTCGTCCAACGAGAACTCGGCCTTTGGACCGGTGCACAACCCGTGGGACCTGCAGCGCGTGCCGGGGGGCTCGTCGGGCGCCTCGGCGGCAGCGGTGGCGGCGCGCCTGCTGCCGGCGGCCACCGGCACCGACACCGGCGGCTCGATCCGCCAGCCGGCCAGCTTCTGCGGCATCACCGGCATCAAGCCGACCTACGGCGTGTGCTCGCGCTACGGCATGATCGCCTTCGCCTCCAGCCTCGACCAGGCCGGGCCGATGGCGCGCTCGGCCGAAGACTGCGCCCTGCTGCTGTCGGCGATGAGCGGCTTCGACGAACGCGACGCCACCAGCGCCGAGCGGCCGCCGCAGGACTACCACGCCTCGATGCTGCAGCCGCGCGCCGGCGCCGCTGCCGGCCGGCCGCTGCAGGGGCTGCGCATCGGCCTGCCGCGCGAGTTCTTCCCGAGCGCGCTGGCCGCCGACGTCGAGGCCGCCGTGCGCGGCGCGCTGACCGAGCTGGAAAGGCTCGGTGCGACGCTGGTCGACGTCAGCCTGCCGCGCACCGAGCTGTCGATCCCCGTCTATTACATCATCGCGCCGGCCGAGGCCAGCTCCAACCTCGGCCGCTTCGACGGCGTCAAGTTCGGCCACCGCGCGGCGCAGTACACCGACTTGATGGATATGTACAAGAAGACGCGCAGCGAAGGCTTCGGCGCCGAGGTCAAGCGCCGCATCATGATCGGCACCTATGTGCTGAGCCACGGCTACTACGATGCCTACTACCTGCAGGCACAGAAGCTGCGCCGCATGATCGCCGACGACTTCCAGGCCTGCTTCCGGGCCTGCGACGTCATCGCCGGGCCGGTGGCGCCCAACGTGGCGTGGAAGATCGGCGCCCAGGGCGGCGACCCGCTGCAGGCCTACCTGGCCGACATCTTCACGCTGCCGGCCAGCCTGGCCGGCCTGCCGGGCATGAGCGTGCCGGCCGGCTTCGGCGCCCACGGCATGCCGGTGGGGCTGCAGCTGATCGGCAACTACTTCGACGAAACAAGCCTGCTGCAGACCGCGCACGCCATGCAGCAGGCCACCGACTTCCACACCCGGAGGCCGACGTGAGCGGCGCCCTGCTCGTGCGCGGTTTCGAGGTCGTGATCGGCCTGGAGACCCACGCCCAGCTGTCCACCGCGAGCAAGATCTTCAGCGGCGCGTCCACGACTTTCGGCGCCGCGCCCAACACCCAGGCCTGCGCGGTGGACCTGGCGCTGCCGGGCACGCTGCCGGTGATGAACCGCGGCGCCGTGGAGCGTGCCATCCGCTTCGGCCTGGCGGTCGGTGCCAAGGTGGCGCCGCTGTCGATCTTCGCGCGCAAGAACTACTTCTATCCCGACCTGCCCAAGGGCTACCAGATCAGCCAGTACGAGATTCCGGTGGTGCAGGGCGGCCACGTCGAGTTCGTGCTCGACGGCGCGCCGCGCAAGGTGCGCCTGACCCGCGCCCACTTGGAAGAGGACGCCGGCAAGAGCCTGCACGAGGACTACCACGGCCAGACCGGCATCGACCTCAACCGCGCCGGCACGCCGCTGCTGGAGATCGTCTCCGAG
>CAYJOA010000273.1:0-3051 GCA_964371495.1 uncultured Rubrivivax sp. | reverse complement strand
CCGGCATCGACCTCGATGACCGGGAAGGTCTGCTCGGCCAGCTTGATGTAGTACTGCGCCAGGCGATCGAGTGCCTTGCCGACACCGCTGCCCAGGCCGGCCCGGAGTGCGTCGCTTCCGCCGGTCGTCGCGACCTGACCCAGCGCCGAGGTGCTGTAGGTGGTGTTCGCGGTCGAGATGCCCTGACCGATGCCGCTGACGACGCCGGCCATCAGGGCATTGGCCAGCATCTGGCCCTGCTTGGTGACGAGGCGGCCGCGCATGCCGACCTTGCCGTCCTCGCCGTACACGCTGCCCTGGATTCGGACCTCCAGCGCCGTGCCGTCGGCGCGCACGCAGGAGAGCGACTCGGTGCGCAGGTAGGCTCGCTCCGAGCTGATGTCACCGTAGCCGGCGGCGATGACGAAGCATTCCCGGTACTCGGCGCGGAACCGGTTGGGCAGCACCGAGTTGTCCGACAGGCGGATCAGGATGGGGTGCGGGTTGGTTTGCGACTGGCCGCCAGTGGGCGCATCGAGGCCGCCGAGCAGGACCCCGCGCGTGAAGCTCACGGGGAGGTACGTGTCGATGGTCTGAGGGGCCGCCTTGCCCGATCCTTCAGGGGCGGCATCGCTCGCCTTTTGCTGGGCGATCGCCACCCGGACCAGCGTCGGCTGCGGCGGTGCGGACGCCTCGATTCCGAAGGGCGGCACCTGGGATGGCGTGCCCGGCGGCATGCCAGTTCGCGACGTCGGCACCGGTGGCGGCGGCGGAGGTGGCAGCGCCGACCGAGCGAGTGCTGCATCCGGCGGGAGGCGGTTCGCCGCGGCAGGGGCAGCAGCATTCGGAGCCGAGGCGGCCAGTGCCGGTTCGCCAGGAGAGGCCTTCAGGCGGGCTTCGAGATCGGCAAAGCGCCGCATCAGGTTGTCCTCGGCCTCCTTGCGTTCTCGGTTGATGCGTCGCTGGTCGTCGCGCTCGCTCTCGTACTGCGCGAGCTTCTTGCCGGCTTGGCCGACCCAGGCCTCGACCTCGCGCACCTGTGCGCCCGGCGCCATCAGGTCCACGTTGGTCGGCTTCAGATCCCCGGCGCCCGCCGCGACCGCGCCGCGTTGCGGCGAGTCGCCGGAGCCCATTTCGAACACGGTCCACAGCACGCCGACGGCCACCGCCGAGATGGCGCCGATGGTCGCCCACTGACGCGCGCGCGGCGACATCCGCTCGATGAGCGCGGATGCGCGGTCCCTGATGCTCGGGCCCATGGTCAGCCACCCTGACGGATCACGAAGACCGTCGTGCTGTCACCCGGGCGCAGGTTGTGGTTCTCGATCGCCACCGCCAGCACGCCACCTGTCTCGCGATCGAACTCCTGCTCGGCCAGCACCATGTTCTGGCTGCTGATGTTCGTCAGGAGGTAGCGCTCGCCGATGAGACCGCGACCCTCGTAGACGCGGGTCATCGCGAAGCGGGCTTCGACCCACAGCTGGATCGGCCGGTTGACTTCCTCCACGCGGACATCGGTCGGCACACTGTCGGAAGCCATTGCCACCAGCATCGCCTTGAGCGAGCGGATGTGGATGGACTGACGAGAAGCGGGCGCGGGAGCTGCCTGGTCGGCCCGTGCCTGCCGTGGCGTCCTGTCGCGGATGACGATCGTGTCGGCGGGCGTGTCCGACCGGCGCAGCAGCAAGGTGTAGGTCGCGTGCTGCGAGGAGATGAACAGGTTGACCGGCTTGCCCAGGCCGCCGACCGGGCGGACATAGATCTCGCCCTTCTCCGCATCGCACTCCAGCACGATCTCGCCGGCCGGATTGGTCTGAGGCAGCACGGGTGTGCTGCCGGTGCCCGGCTGCGTCGATACAGCCCCGCCGCAGTTGCTCGAGTAGATGTTGCCGAACACGTTCGTGATCGATGCGCCATCGATGCGGATGCGGGTCGGCTCCTTGATCGCCAGCACGGCCTCGACCGTCACCCCGTCGGTGGCCTCGACCACCTGCAGGGCGGCGGCGATCCGCGGCTCAGCGAACCACAGGACGGGGATCAGCAGCGCCGAGGCGAGTCTGATTGGCCTGGCTGGCTTGACCATAGGGCACCTCCTTGAAGGTCCTGACATGCACACGGCCGCCCGTGTACTCGAACTGGGTCTGGTAGGCCCGCGTCTCGGGCTCGCCGACATCGCTGCCGTTGATCTGCCGGCGCAGGCGGCCGATCACGAGGACCGACTGATCCTTGTCGTTGGCGGTGAGCTGCTGGATCAGAAACGAAGTCGACGCGTTGTTGCTGCGCAGCCGATCGGCCTCCAGATCCATCTGTGTCTTCATCGCCGCGTGCCGGTCCGGCGCGACGTAGTTGAGAAGCACGTTGCGCTTCCAGTCGATGGTCGACGGCGACACGTCGAGGACCAGCCAGGTCATGAACCCGGCCATCTGTTCGAGGTACTCGGTGCTCGCCTTGTCCCGGGCCACCCAGAAGGTCTTGTCGATGCTGGGCGGCACGATGATGGTTCGCTCGCTTCCGACCATGCCGGCGATGACGCCCAGCGACAGCAGCTGGCACAGCGAGAGCAGGGCGACAATTGCGCCGAGCGTGCGGTTCGCCTTGCGCTGCACGCGCAGGTCGTTCTGGTGACGTTCGAAGTCCATGGTCCGTGTTCCGCGAGTTCAGCCGACCATGCGGCGCAGGTGCGAGGGCGGCGTGGCCCGCAGGCCCGTCAGCGGATTGGTCGGCAGGGCCCAGTACGCCCAGTGCATCGCGAACGCCGGATGCTTGTCCGCCTTGGTGCGCGAGACCCAGCGGCTGAGGAACAGGCCGACGCTTGCGCAGAGCGCGAAGCCGACCTTGCTGCTGGACAGGTAGCCGACGAAGAGCGCGAACACGAAGGGGAATGCGACGTCGGCATCCCAGAAGCCGAGCTTCCACTGGTCGTCGAGTCGGCGCGGAATGTAGGTGTCCGATTGCATCGCACCCCCCTGGCTGCACAGTGATGGACGGCGGCGCTCAGATGACCGCGCCCAGGATGGCGCCGGCGATCGTCAGGCCCACGGCACCGAAGATGGCCATGCCGAGGTAGAACAG
>CAYJOA010000272.1:0-3114 GCA_964371495.1 uncultured Rubrivivax sp. | reverse complement strand
AGGCCGGCGACAAGATCACCATCGGCTGGGTCGACAACAAGGGCGACAAGCGCACCGATGAAGCCACGGTGTCCTGAGCGCCGTCACTCGAACGACTCCACCACAGGCGAGGAGACATGAAGAAAATTCTGATCACCACCGCGCTGCTGGCGCTGGCCGGCGCCGTCGCGGCGCAGTCCAAGTCGGCCGCCGACGGCATCGCCGAGTACCGCAAGATGCTCGAGGACGGCAACCCCGCCGAACTGTTCGAAGCCAAGGGCGAGGCGCTGTGGAAGCAGAAGCGCGGCCCCAGGAACGCATCGCTCGAGCAGTGCGACCTGGGCAAGGGCCCGGGCGTCGTCAAGGGGGCCTTCGTCGAACTGCCGCGCTACTTCGCCGACACGAAGAAGGTGCAGGACCTCGAGACCCGGCTCATCAGCTGCATGGAGATGCTGCAGGGTTTCAACGGCGCCGAGATCGCCAAGACCGCGTTCGGCCGCGGCGAGCAGGCCAACGTCACCGCGCTGGCGACCTGGGTGGCGGCCGAATCGCGCGGCCTGCGTTTCAACCTGCCGCAAGGCCATGCAGAAGAAAAGAAGAGCTACGAGATCGGCAAGCGCGTGTTCTTCTTCCGCGGCGGTCCGATGGACTTTTCCTGTGCCTCGTGCCACGGCGTCGACGGCCAGCGCATCCGGCTGCAGGACCTGCCCAACCTGACCAAGAACCCGGGCGACGGCATCGGCTTCGCGGCCTGGCCGGCCTACCGTGTCAGCAACGGGCAGATGTGGAGCATGCAGCTGCGCCTGAACGACTGCTATCGCCAGCAGCGCTTCCCGTTCCCGGGCTTCGGCTCGGACGCGACGGTCTCGCTGGGCACCTACATGGGTGTCAACGCCAAGGGCGCCGAGTCGATCGCACCGGCCATCAAGCGCTGAATGCACGGAGCACGCCGACCATGAAGAAATCCACCCTCCTCTGCGCCGCCGCAGGCGCCACCTTGCTGACCGTGGCGGGTTGCGCTTCGCTGCCGACGCCGCCCGATCTGGACCGCGAAGCGCTGGCCGTCATCAAGGCCTCGTTCCGTGACCAGGGCATCGCCAAGGTCGACCGCATCAACCAGGACCTGGGCCAGTCGGCCTGCTCCTCGGACAAGCCGCCCGCCGAGGCGGTGGCGGCACAGGTGATGGCGCAGGCCCGTGCCGCGGTGAAGTGGCCCACCGGCGGGCGCTACATCGGCGACTGGCGCGAAGGCGAGAAGCTGGCGCAGAACGGCCGCGGCATGACCTGGACCGACAAGTCCACCGCGCCCAGCGCCAACGGCGGCAGCTGCTACAACTGCCACCAGATCAGCAAGCAGGAGATCTCCTTCGGCACCATCGGCCCCAGCCTGTACAACTACGGCAAGAACCGCGGCGTGACCGACGTGACGGCGCCGACCGCGCAGCCGATCGTCGAGTACACCTGGATGAAGATCTACAACGGCAAGACCTACAACGCGTGTTCGAACATGCCGCGCTTCGGACACCTGGGCCTGCTGGACGAAAAGCAGATCGCCAACGTGATGGCGCTGTTGCTGGACCCCAGGTCCCCCGTCAACCAGTAATCCGCACGAGCCCGGCGCCGCCGGGCTTTTTCAGCGTCTAAACATAAGCCGCTACTTATCATGACTCTGAGCAAGCGCGACTTCCTGCAGGTGCTGTCCGCCGCCTCCGTCGCCGGCATGGGCCTGGCGCGCTACGCCGACGCCGACGCCGCCACCGCCGAAGCCGGTCTGTACGACCTGCCCCCTCTGGGCAGCGGCGCCGGCCAGGTCAGCTTCCTGCACATGACCGACTGCCACGCGCAGTTGAAGCCGATCCATTTCCGCGAGCCCAGCGTCAACCTCGGCCTGGGCTCGATGCGCGGCCAGCTGCCGCACCTGGTGGGCGAGCACCTGCTGAAGAAGGCCGGCGTGCGCCCCGGCACGCCGCAGGCCGCGGCCTACACCTACATCGACTTCGAGCGTGCGGCACGCCGCTACGGCCGTGTCGGCGGTTTCGCGCACCTGGCCACGCTGGTCAAACGCCTGAAGGCCAGCCGCCCCGGCGCGCTGCTGCTCGACGGCGGCGACACCTGGCAGGGCAGCGCCACCAGCCTGTGGACCAACGCGCAGGACATGGTCGACGCCTGCAAGGCGCTGGGAGTGGACGTGATGACCGGCCACTGGGAATTCACCTACGGCATGGAGCGCGTGAAGGAGATCGTCGAGAAGGACTTCAAGGGCCGCATCGACTTCATCGCGCAGAACATCAAGACCAACGACTTCGGCGACCCGGTGTTCGCACCCTACGTCATGCGCGAGATGAACGGCGTCAAGGTGGCCATCGTCGGCCAGGCCTTCCCGTACACGCCGATCGCCAACCCGCGCTACATGGTCGCCGACTGGGAGTTCGGCATCCAGGACGCCAACATGCAGGGTGTCGTCGACGAGGCGCGCGGCAAGGGCGCGCAGCTGGTCGTCGTGCTCAGCCACAACGGCATGGACGTCGACCTGAAGATGGCCAGCCGCGTGCGTGGCGTCGACGCCATCTTCGGCGGCCACACCCACGACGGCGTGCCGATGGCGGTGCCGGTGGCCAACGCCGGCGGCACCACGCTCGTCACCAACGCCGGCAGCAACGGCAAGTTCCTCGGCGTGATGGACTTCGAGGTCAAGGCCGGCAAGGTCGCCGACTGGCGCTACCGGCTGCTGCCGATCTTCAGCAACATGCTCGAGGCCGACCCCGAAATGGACGCGCTGATCACCAAGGTGCGCGCGCCATATGAGGCCAAGCTGGCCGAGAAGCTGGCCGTCACCGACGGCCTGCTGTACCGCCGCGGCAACTTCAACGGCAGCTGGGACCAGCTGCTGTGCGACGCGCTGATCGACGTGCAGGGCGCGCAGATCGCCTTCAGCCCCGGTTTCCGCTGGGGCACCAGCCTGCTGCCGGGCGACGCCATCACGCGCGAGCTGATGATGGACCAGGTGGCGGTGACCTACCCCTACGCCACCGTCACCGACATGTCGGGCGAGATGATCAAGACCGTGCTCGAGGACGTCGCCGACAACCTCTTCAACCCCGACCCCTACTACCAGCAGGGCGGCGACATGGTGCG
>CAYJOA010000271.1:0-3298 GCA_964371495.1 uncultured Rubrivivax sp. | reverse complement strand
TGGGCTTCACGGTGCAGCGCAGCGGCGACGGCGACACGGTGTCGCTGTTGCTCGATCTACAGGCGGCGGGGTGAGAGGCGGCGCGCCGTGCCTGTTTTGCTCCCTCCCCCGCTTGCAGGAGAGGGCGAGGGTGAGGGTGTGTCGGTGCGCCGCGATCCCACCCTCACCCCAACCCTCTGCCGCCCGGGCGGCAGAGGGCGCCAGGTTCGCTGCCGGGCGCTGCAGGGCGGCGAAACGGCATCACGAGCAGTCGGGCAAGCGTCAGTTGCGCCGGGTCGCGCAGCTCGGCCAGACCGATCGACATGCCCAAAGGCCCCGCGGCGGGCGCTGCGGTGTAGGTGCCGAAGAGCCGGTCCCAGGACGAGAACACCGAGCCGAAGTTCGACATCGACTCCCGGCGCAGGCAGGAATGGTGGACGCGGTGCGTATCGGCCGTCACCAGCACGAGGCGCAACACGCGGTCCCAGCGCGGCGGCAGGCTGACATTGCCATGGGCGAAGAAGCCGAGCGCGAGCGTCAGGGTCTCCGACAGCACCACGATCCCCGGCGGTACACCAAGCGCCGACACCGCGGCCACGAGAACGATGGCGCTGAGCAGCGCTTCGAGGGGATGGAAGCGCAGGCCGATCGTGCAGTCGTAGTCGGTATCGCTGTGGTGCACGCTGTGCAGCCGCCACAGCCAGGGCAGGCGGTGCATCGCAACGTGCAGCAGCCAGCGCAGCAGGTCCATCGACAGCAGGCCGACCAGCACCAGCACCGGCCCCGTTGCGCCCAGCCGCGGCAGCAGGCCCCAGCCCTGCGCCTGTGCGTGCATCGCCGCACCGAGGGCCGCCACCGGCAGCAGCGCGTGCACGGCCAGGTTGTCGATGCACAGCAGCGCGATGTTGACCGTCCAGCGTTTGCCGACAGGTGCGCGCGCCGGCCGCAGTGGCGCGCAGGTCTCCCAGATCGCCACCACCGCAAACCCGCCGACGATGGCGGCGAAATAGACGAGGGCGGCGTTCGCTGCAAGCCAGGCCGTCATCGCCGGCCGTTCACTTGCGCCGGTTGCGCACCTTGACGACGATCGCCGCCACCAGGCCGATGCCCACCAGGGCCCAACTGCCGGGCTCCGGGAGCGGCGTCGTCGTGGCCGACGCGGTCAGCGGCGACGACAGCAGCAGGGCGGTGATGACAAAGTCGAGCAGACGGTTCATGCCAGCGCTCCGAAGCCGTGGTGAGAAACCGGACGCCGGGCGTCCTCGCGCGGCGCATGATGCCATGGCCTCGCCGCCTTCGGGTCGCCGACCCCCCCTGTTCAGGCGGCGCACGGGCGGCCGGAGCGACGCTACTTCGGCAGCGGCCGCGGCTGCCCCTGGGCGTCGATGGCGACGTAGGTCAGGTCGGCCTCGGTGACCTTGACGACGTGCAGGTCGGCCGGATTGCGCTCGGCGTAGACCTCGACGTGCACTCTGATCGACGTGCGGCCGATGCGCGTGACGCGGGCGTAGAAGCTGAGCAGGTCGCCCAGGCTCACCGGCTGCTTGAAGACGAACTGGTTGACGGCCACGGTGGCGATGCGGCCCTTGGCGATGCGGCTGGGCAGCACGGCGCCGGCCAGGTCCACCTGGGCCATGATCCAGCCGCCGAAGATGTCGCCGTTGGCATTGACGTCGGCCGGCAGCGGCATCACGCGCAGCACCGGTTCGCGGTCGGCGGGCAGGCGCAGCGGTGCCGCTGGTGTGGCCCCGGCCGGGGCCGGGGTGCCGCTGTCCTGGGTCATGGTCGGAGCCTCGTCGCAGCGACAATCGCTGCCTGTCTGGTTGCGACACTGTAGCCGCGGCCGCCGACGAGGACCACCGAAGAACATGCGTTCGCACGCCGGGGCACTGCCCCCCGCCACCCAACTCGCGCCGGGCACGCCGCGCTCCGACTGGAGCACGCTGGCCAAGCTGCTGCCCTACCTGTGGCGCTACCGTTGGCGCGTCGGCATTGCGCTCGCCTTCCTGGTGGCGGCCAAGGTGGCCAACGTCGGCGTGCCGCTGCTGCTCAAGCAGCTCGTCGACGCGCTGTCGTTCAAGCCCGGCGACCCGGCGGCGCTGCTGGTGGTTCCGGCCGGCCTGCTGGTGGCCTACGGCGGCCTGCGGCTGTGCACGTCGCTGTTCACCGAGCTGCGCGAGCTGATCTTCGCCAAGGCCACCGAGGGCACCGCGCGCAGCATCTCGCTGCAGGTCTTCCGCCACCTGCACGCGCTGAGCCTGCGTTTCCACCTCGAGCGCCAGACCGGCGGCATGACACGCGACATCGAGCGCGGCACGCGCGCCGTGCATTCGCTGATCTCGTATTCGCTGTACAGCATCTTCCCGACGCTGATCGAGGTCGGCATGGTGCTGACGCTGCTGGCGGTGAAGTTCGACGCCTGGTTCGCCTGGATCACGGTCACCGCGCTGGTGCTGTACATCACCTTCACCATCACGGTGACCGAATGGCGCACGCAGTTCCGCCGCCAGATGAACGAGCTCGACTCGGCGGCGCACTCGCGCGCCATCGACGCGCTCATCAACTACGAGACGGTGAAATACTTCAACAACGAGGACTTCGAGGCGCGCCGTTACGACGAGAACCTGGAACGGCTGCGCCGCGCATCGCTGAAGAGCCAGAGCACGCTGTCGCTGCTCAACACCGGGCAGCAGACGATCATCGCGGTGGCGCTGGTGGCCATGTTGTGGCGCGCCACGCTGGGCGTCACCGAGGGCCGCCTGACGCTGGGCGACCTGGTGATGATCAACGCCTTCATGATCCAGCTCTACATCCCGCTCAGCTTCCTGGGCGTGATGTACCGCGAGATCAAGCAGGCGCTGACCGACCTCGCCAAGATGTGCCCGCGGCGCGAGAAGACCCGCGCGGGCGACGACGCGCCGGGCGCGCGGCCGCTGCGCGTGGACCAGGGCACGGTGCGCTTCGAGCATGTCGACTTCGCGTACGACACCGTGTCGAGCACGGGTTCCCCGGGCTCGAACGCGCCCCCCGGGGGCCGCGAGCGCAGCGAGCTGGTGGCCCGTGTACGGCCGATCCTGCACGACCTGAACTTCGAGATCCCGGCCGGCAGGACGGTGGCCGTGGTCGGGCCCTCGGGCGCCGGCAAGTCGACGCTGGCGCGGCTGCTGTTCCGCTTCTACGACGTCAGCGCCGGCGCCATCACCATCGACGGCCAGGACATCCGCCAGGTCACGCAGGCCAGCCTGCGCCAGGCCATCGGCATCGTGCCGCAGGACACCGTGCTGTTCAACGACACGATCGAATACAACATCGCCTACGG
>CAYJOA010000270.1:0-3383 GCA_964371495.1 uncultured Rubrivivax sp. | reverse complement strand
GGCCGCCTGCGGTGGCGGCGGCGGTGATGCGGGCAACCCGGTGTTCGGTGGCGGCACTGGTGGAGATCCCGGCGGCGGAGGCGGGACAGCAGTTCCGACGGCCTCAGACCTGGTTCTGGTACTCAGCGCTCCGACGATCTCGAACAGCGGCCTGCAGACGGTCGTCGCGACGGCGACCGCTCTCGACGCCAATCGCAACACGATTGCCGGCGTCCCGGTCACGATCGCGGTTGACAACGGCGGTACTGCGACGGCAAGCGCCACAAGTACCAACAGCAGCGGGACTCTGACTGCGGCGGTCGGCATCGGATCGGATCGAAGGAACCGTGTCATCACGGTCACAGCCATCAGCGGGGCACTGACCAGAACCGCAACGCTTAACGTGGCGGATGTGAGCGGCACGGCAACAGCGACCGACCTGCTGTTGACGCTGAGCTCCGCAACCATTGCCAACAGTGGCACCGAGACCGTTACCGCCACGGTCACCGCACTGGACGGAAACAGGAATACGCTCGCTGGCGTACCTGTGACGATCACTGTCGACAGCGACGCGACGGCAACGCCCAGCGGAGCAGTAACGGCTTCGAATGGCGTCGTCACGGCAGCATTGCGTATAGGCAGCAACAGAACGAATAGAACGATCACAGTCGTCGCCACCAGCGGCGCGCTGGTACGAACAAGCCAGCTGACAGTTGCCAGCGTTGGCGGTGGTGTTGTTCCATCAGACTTGGTGCTATCCCTGAGCGCGCCAAGCATTGCCAATGACGGCAGTGAGTCGGTAGTTGCGACCGTCACCGCACTCAACTCAAATCGCAATGTGCTGTCGGGCGCAGGGGTTACCGTCTCTGTGGACAACGGCGGGACCGTGGCACCGTCAGGTACGACGACGAGCGCAGCCGGTACTGTCACTGCGACGATCGGCGTCGGCTCGGATCGAAGCAATCGAACAATCACCGTCACCGCAATCAGCGGAACCTTGACACGAACTGCGACCCTCGCGGTGACGAACCCTGAAGGGAGTGCCGAAGCATCCGACTTGGTCCTGACGCTCAGCTCGGGGACGATTGCCAACAATGGCACGACGCCGGTAACGGCCACGATCACCGCGCTGGACGCGAGGCGCAACACGCTTGCAGGCGTTGGCATCACGGTTGAACTGAACAACGGAGGGACGGCGCTGGTGAGTTCTCCCGTAACAAACGCCTCTGGCGTGGTGACGGCGATTCTGGGCATCGGTGCAGACAGCACCAACCGCGATATTTTGGTGACGGCCACGTCCGGCACCATCAGCAGGACAGCAGTACTTCAGGTTGTCAATGCGCCATCCACCAGCCAGCCGGTAGCGGCCGACTTGAGCCTGGAACTGAGCGCGTCGACCTTGAACAATGTCGGTACGAATACGGTTGTAGCCACGGCCACTGCAGTTGACGCCAACCGAAATGTTCTTGCCGGCATCCCAGTGACCATGCGCGTCGACAGCAGCGCACTGGTCGCAGTCAGCGCCTCGACCACCAATGCACAAGGGCGCGTTCTTGGCACCGTTAGCCTGGGCTCCGACCGGTCGAATCGAGTCGTGACTGTCACGGCGACCAGTGGTGCACTGACCAGATCGGCATCCTTCACCGTCATAGGTGCTCGTCTCACCGCATCCTTCGCCCCCCGTGTCAGCGCTGGCGTGAGCGACCGCATCGAGTTCTCACTCGTGGACGCCAACGCTTTGCCCATGGCAGCGCAGTCGATCACCGTCAACGCTTCGAATGGTGCGACTGCGAGTGGCACCACTGACGGAAATGGCAAGTATTCGTTTAACTACACAGCGCCTGCAGTGCCGGGCACCTTGACGATAACGGCCGCCGCAGCCGGAACCACGCGCGACCTTTCAGTCGAAGTCAGTTCGGGCGCCGTGCCGCCGGTGGCATCGGACCTGTCTGTTCGATCGGCATCGCTCACGGCAACCCCGTCGGTGGTCACGATCAATGCCACATCGACCAGCGAGAACCAATCCGAACTGCGCGCGCTGTTCTCCGGTCGCAACAACACAAGCGGTCAAGACAACGTGCCCATTCCTCGCGTTCGGGCCAGTTTCCAGATCTTGAACAATACCGACGGCACATTGGGCGCGGTGACATGGGTTGGCGGGACGTTCGCGATCTCGGACGACGGCGGAATCGCGCGGGCAACCTTCAGGCCAGGATCGCGATCAAGTCCCACGGACGGCGTCACCATTCGTTTGTGCTGGGGTGAAGATGATGCAACTGCCGCGGCGTGCACGAAGTTCGCTGACACGCGCCTGACCATCGTCGACGAGGCGCTTTCGGTCAACATCCGAACAAACGAATTGATCAAGACAGGTCTGGCCGGTCTTACCTACATCAAGGAGTTCGTTGTGATGGTCGTGGACGCGGCTGGCCAGGCCAAGGCTGACGTTCAGATCACCCCGTCGGTGGATCTCACGGGCTACTACAAGGGCAAGTTCGCCTGGAATGGACTGTTCTGGGCGCAACAGATGTCCCTTGCCGACACAGAGAACTACTCATGGCAGCCAGATTCCCTGTCATGGAGAGCTGAATCGACCACTACACAGCCGGTTTGCCCAAATGAGGATGTCAACCGAAATGGCATCAGGGACGCCAGTGGTATTGGCGCAGCATCGACACCAGCGCTTGCTGGTCGCGGCGAGGATCTCAATTGGAACGGAGAATTGGACCCTCGGAAAGCCGACGTCGCCGTGAAGATGGTTGGTTCCAGCAAGACCGACGCCAACGGATTGGCAATCGTGCAGATCGAGTACGGCAAGGATCTCGCCACTTGGGTCGATTTCGTCGTCACCGTGACCGCATCCAGCATTTCCGGAACCGAGGCGCGCGCACGCCACGTTGGCAATCGTTACGGTCGCGGCAATCTGCCGTTTCCCGCAGACGCAGTGCTGGACGAGACGATTCCGCCACCATTCGTCATCAGCCCGTATGGCATCAGGAATGAGTGCACCAACGCCAACTGAAAAGCCGCGTTGACGGCTTGTGAAGTCGTGGGAGTCAGACTGGCGGGCTGCGGCTTCACCAGCGGATTCTTCCGACCACGCGCGTGCGTGGTGGTGGACACGTCGAACGGCGTCATGGACGGGTTCGAGGCGCTGGAAGTCGAGAGCCTGCAGCTGTAGGCCGATCAACTGGGCTGCACGCCCAGACTGCCCCCGCAGCGATCCCGGCGCGTCGCCGTCGCTCGTCAGTGGCGTGAGCGCCGCACGAGCGCGTCGACATCGATGATCAGTGCGACCCGCCCGTCGCCGGTGATCGTCGCGCCAGAAACGTTGTCGACCTTGCAGAAATTCGATTCCAGGTTCTTCACCACCACCTGCTGCTGACCGAGCAGGTCGTCGACGA
>CAYJOA010000269.1:0-3397 GCA_964371495.1 uncultured Rubrivivax sp. | reverse complement strand
GTCGCACTACGACGTGGCGGTGCTCCCGGCCCGCCCCGGTCGCCCGCGCGACAAGGCGTGGGCTGCATACTGCACCTCATGTGGTTGATTGAGCGGCGATGAACCGGGCGGGCCGGCCACCGTAGCGGCCGCCGGCGCCACGGATGAGTTGACCACCATTGGGCGGCTCGTACAAGCAGCGGTGGTTGTTGCCGTACAGGTGCCGCGTCAGCACCCGTTGTTGACCGAGATGGTGGATGGTGGTTGTAGACACCCCGAGGTGTCGCGCCATCTCGTCGCCCGTGAGCATGCCGCGCTCGCGCAGCCGCTCGAAGCGGCTGCGCAGCTTGTAGGCGTTGCGCACAACCATGACCTTCTTCGGCGAGAACGGCTCGCCGCGCCAGTTGCGGTGCCCGAGTTCGTTGAGTCTGGCGGCTGCCTGCATGTCGGTCGACGTCTCGAGCAACTCGTCGATGAGTTTGACCACGTCCGGCGGCGTCTTGCGGATCTGCGCGATCGGCCGCGGCTTGTCGACGCACAGGCTCTGGGTGCGGCCGCCGCGCCAGCGAACGTGCACCGCGATGCTCGGCCCGGCCACCAGCGTCACGTCCTCGATCAACAAGGCCAGCATGCGCTTGCGCTCCAACGCGCTGGTCTTGCTGTCATTCCACACGCGGGGGAAGTCGCGGGCCAGATCGGTGATGCGCTGGCGCGCCGGCGCATCGAGCTGAGCCTGCTCGTCATGCTGCTGGCGCTCGTGCTCGCGCTGCAGGTGGTCGAGCTCGCGCAGGCGCCGGTTCCAGTCCGCCTCCAGCGCGTCAGCTACCAGACGGTTGTCCGGATCCACCTTGGCGTAGCGGCGGCGCGCCAGCTCGGCCTCGTAGCGTGCACGCTCCAGCTGTGCCTGCCGCCGTGCGGCGGCTTGCTCGATGCGCAGCACGATCTCGTCCTGCACGGCAAGCGCGACCTCGATGGCCGTCGGCGCCACGGTCTGCAGCAGCAAGGCGCCGATGGCCTCATCGACGGCCAGACCGTGAACCCACTGGCAAGGCTTGCCAGCCCGGCGCACGATCTCCTCGGTGCAGCGGTAGTACGGTCGCAGCTGACCCGAGAGGTTCTCGTAGTGGACCCGCATGCGCGAGCCGCACTTGCCGCACAGCAACTTGCCCTGCAGCAAGGCGTTGCCCTCGCGTGGCATGCTGCCTCGCTCGCCCGGAGAGAACCCCAGGTTCTGCCGCAGCTTGTGCTGGTTGCGTTCGAACTCCGGCCAATCGATGTAGCCCTCGTGGGCATCGCGGATCAACACCGGCCAGTCCTGCTGCTTGACGCTGCGTTGCACTGGCCTCAGCTGGGCATTGAAGGCGATCCGTGAGCGGCCGTAGGCGAACGCGCCTGCATAGCGCGGGTTGTGCAGGATCTGCAGGGCCCGCGACACGTCCAGCGCGCCCCATAGCAGATCGCCCTTGCCGATGCCGCGGCGGATGCGCCGAGGGAACATCGCCGCCTGAGCCCGCAGACGACGGACCACGGCGCTGGCCGAGCCGAGGTCGCGGAAGACCTCGAACAACAGCGCAAGGCTGTCGCGGACCTGGCGGTCGGGGTCCAGCACGACGCGGCCTGCGCCGTCGTAGACCAGCCCCACAGGCAGGGGCATCTCCAGTTCACCGCGGCGCGCCTTGTTCAGGATGCCGCCCTGCAGACGTGACTTCAGGATGTGCAACTCTGCCTCGCTCATCGTCCCCTTCAGGCCCAGCAACAACCGGTCGTTGAAGCTCGCCGGGTCGTAGACCCCGTCTTCGTCGAGGATCAGGGTGCGCGACATCGCCGCCAGTTCGAGCAGCCGATGCCAGTCGGCGTTGTTGCGCGCCAGGCGCGAGACCTCCAGCCCCAGCACGATGCCGGCGTGGCCCAGCGCGACCTCGGTGACCAGGTGCTGGAAGCCATCGCGGTCACGTGCCTGGGCCCCGGACAGGCCCAGGTCGCTGTCGATGACGTGCACGCGCTCGATGGGCCAGCCCAGCGCGACCGCACGTTCGCGCAGCGCATACTGGCGCTTGGTGCTCTCGGTGTTCTCGAGCACCTGGCGCAGCGACGACTGGCGCACGTACAGGAATGCGTCGCGACGAAGATGGTCGGCGCCGACCTTCAAGGCAGAGTCAGTGGGCATGGTGTACCTCCAACTGGGTTGCCAGCACCATGTCGGCCAGCAGACGCACGAGCTGGCGATCGAGCGTGCCGGTGGATGCCGCAGGCGTTGTTGGCGGCGTGGACGGTGAGTGCGACGAGGAGTCCACGGCGCTCGACAGCACCCGCAGGCCCTGCCACATGCCGTGGAAGGCGAATGCACCCAGGGCATCGGGGCGGGCCCGGCCGCCGAGCACGTCGGCTCGCACGCGCTCGTAAGCCAGCGCCGCATCGCCCCGTGCAGCCAGGGCGACATGCGCCGGTTGCGTCAGCGTTTTTTTTTGCGGGCCATGGCCCGCTCGATGCTGCGTGGGTGCACCGTGAGACCGAGCTGGTTGTGCACGAGCCTGGCCATTTCGCGGGCCTGCAAGGGACCGCCGCTGCGGTGGTGCGTCTCGATCACGCTCATCACCTCGGGCGTGAGCTTGTGGGCCGACTTCGGACCCCGCGGCTGAGGCAGCAAGCCGGCCACGCCGTGGCGCTCGAACACAGCCTCGGCCTGGTAGAAGGTGGGCCGCGACAGGCCGAACAGGCTGGCAGCCTCGGCCTTGGTGACGCCGTCCTGCTGCGCATGTCGAAGCATCTCGTACTTCACCTGCACCAGGTCGTTGGCGTCGAAGAAGCCGCCGGTCTGGAACCATGCGGCCCGCACCCGTTGCGGCTGGGGGTTGAGCGTACCGGCCTGGCGCAGGCGCTCGATCTTGGTGGTGGGCTTGGCCACGTTCTGCTGGGCGTCGTTTGTGTAAACAACAATATGCCGCACAGGGCACACTGTCAAGCATGATCTGTCGCCCTAATAGCGATACTATCAGCCGATCTCATAGAGATAAGCGCTTCCGAACACGTCGCCCGGGCCGGATTGCGGCGCAATTTGATTTACACATGCGGCGTAGTTTTCTTGACACGCCGCGGCCGGCTCTCTTGTCGATTCCTGACTTCGGAGACCAACGCACCGAGCGTCAGCAGGTCGTCGGCGCGCAGGCAGGCGCGACCCGCCGCAGCCTGCGTCCGCGCGTCCGGCGGATCAACGTCGGTCCACGCAGCAGGCAGTGAGCGCAGCCGCCCCTGCTGGTCGAAGAACATCACGCGGTCCTCGCCCCAGTTCTGCTTGCGCGTGGCCAGCACGAAGCGCTGGCCCTTGCAGGTGTGGAAGGGATGAGTGACTTCGACCTCTACGGTCGCTCCAGGCACTGCACAACAGGCAGTTCTGGACTTACGCGAAGCCCAAGGTGGA
>CAYJOA010000268.1:0-3489 GCA_964371495.1 uncultured Rubrivivax sp. | reverse complement strand
GCCACCGTCGTGCACGCGGTGTTTGCCGCCTTGTTGTTGCGCGACCCGAAGTTCGGCGGCGACGACCGTCTGGCCGCCGGCGCCTTCGTCGGCGCCGTGGTGGCCAGCGTGGCCTGGGCCCTGAGCAGCCTGCTGGACCAGTTCTCGCCCTACGTGCTCACTCGCCACCTGGCCATGGCCGTGGACTGGTTGCGCTATGGCTTGTGGCTGCTGTTCCTGAGCGCGCTGGTCCAACCCGCCTTGGCAACACGGCCAAGGCGCGAGCTCCGCGTCCTGAGCGGCACGGTGCTCGCGCTGTGGCTGGCCGGCGCATTGTTGTTGGCGCTATTGGCCAGCGGTTCCAGGCCCAGCCAGCTGATGCCGTATTGGCTGCTGGGCGCCCTGAGCCTGCCGGTGCTGGGGCTGGTGCTGGTGGAGCAGTTGTTCCGCAACCTGCCCGAGGATGCTCGCTGGAACGCCAAGCCGGTGTGCCTGGGGCTGGCCAGCATCTTCGTCTTCGACATCTACTTTTATTCCGAAGCGGTGCTGTTCGGGCGCTTCGACGCCGACGCCGGGTATGTGCGCGGCGTGGTGCACGCGCTGGCCCTGCCGCTGATCTTCGTGGCCTCGCGCCGGCGCGCCGACTGGATCGGCCGCCTGCAGGTGTCGCGCCAGGTGGCGTTCTATTCGGCATCGCTGCTGCTGGTGGGTGGCTACCTGCTGTTCGTCGCCGGCCTGGGCTATGCGGTGCGGGCCTTCGGCGGCGACTGGGGACGCGCCTTCCAGCTGGCGCTGCTGAGCAGCGCGCTCGTGCTGCTGCTGATGCTGCTGCTGTCGGGGTCGCTGCGCTCGCGTCTGCGTGTGTTCGTGGGCAAGCACTTCTTCAGCTACCGCTACGACTACCGCGAGCAGTGGCTGCGTTTCACCAACATGCTGTCCTCACCCACCGCCACCGAGGACATCGGTGGCCTGGTGGTGCGCGGCCTGGCCGACATGCTGGAAAGCCCCGGCGGCAGCCTGTGGACGCGCAATGCCGCGGGTACCGCCTATGTGCAGGCGATGCGCTGGAACCTGCCCGCGGTGGCCGAGGCCGAGGCGACCGACGGCGCACTGGCGCAGTACCTGCGCAGCACGGGCTGGATCATCGACATCGACGAATACCGCAACGCCCCCAAGCGTTACGGCTCGCTGGCCCTGCCGGCCTGGCTGTGGTCGGGAGCGAACCTCTGGCTGGTGGTGCCGCTGAGCGTGCACGACGAACTGCTGGGCTACGTGGTGCTGGCCCGCCCGCGCACGCCGATCCAGATGAACTGGGAAACCCGCGACCTGGTGAAGACGGCCAGCCGGCAGGCCGCCGGGTTCCTGGCCCAGATGTACGCCACCGAGGCACTGCTGGAGTTGCGCAAGTTCGAGGCTTTCAACCGCATGTCGGCCTTCGTCGTGCACGATCTCAAGAACATCGTCACGCAGCTGTCGCTGATGCTGAAGAATGCGGAACGTCTGCACGCCAACCCCGAATTCCAGCAGGACATGCTGTTGACGGTGCAGGGTTCGCTGGACAAGATGAAGCGGCTGATGCTGCAGTTGCGCGAAGGCGCCACGCCCCCCGGTTCGGCCGCGGGTGTGGCTCTGGAGCCGCTGGTGCGGCGCCTGCAGGACATGGCCCGCGCCCGCGGGCGCGATCTGCAGGTGCGGCAGATGGCTCGCCTGGCCACACGCGGGCACGAAGAACGGCTGGAACGCGTGCTGGGCCATTTGGTGCAGAACGCGCTCGACGCCACGGTGCAAGGCGGCGAGGTCTGGATTTCCGTGGCCCGCCATGCGGGCCAGGTGGTGGTGGAGGTGGGAGACTCCGGGGTGGGCATGTCTGACGAGTTCGTTCAAACCCGGTTGTTCCGGCCTTTCAACAGCACCAAGGAAAGCGGCATGGGCATCGGCAGCCACGAAAGCCTGCAGTACATCCGTGAACTCGGCGGCCACATCGAAGTGCAAAGCCAGCCCGGGCAAGGCACCGTGATGAAGGTGTCGCTGCCGCTGTTCGATTCCCACGCCGAGCCCGAGCCCGAGCTCGGCCTGCGGAGCGCTGCATGAGCCCGCAGGCCCTGCCGAGGGCTCATTCCCGCTTGGCGGGACCGGCCGCAGGCCGTGGGGTGCGCCCATGAGCAACGGCGACGCGCCGCCGCTGCTGATCGTCGAAGACGACCTGGCGCTGCAAAAGCAGATCAAGTGGTCGCTGGACCGCTTCGAGTCGGTGACGGCCAGCGACCGCGAGAGCGCGCTGGTGCAGCTGCGCCGCTACCAGCCCCGCGTGGTGACCATGGACCTGGGCCTGCCGCCCGACCCCGATTCAGTGTCCGAAGGTTTCAAGCTGCTGGGGCAGATGCTCGACATCGACCCCAACCTCAAGGTCATCGTGCTCACCGGCCAGAACGACCAGGCCCACGCCCTGCGCGCGGTGGCCCTGGGCGCCTACGACTTCCAGGCCAAACCCTTCGACCCCGAAGTGCTGGCGCTGACCATCGAACGCGCCTACCGCCTGGCCGAACTGCAGCAGGAGAACCGGCGCCTGCAGGCCATGTCGCAGCCCGACGCCCTGTCCGGGCTGCTGACACGCGACGCCGAGATGCTGCGCATCGGCCGCACGATCGAACGCGTGGCCGGCAGTGGCGCGTCGGTGCTGCTGCTGGGCGAAAGCGGCACCGGCAAGGAAGTGCTGGCGCAGGGCCTGCATGCCGCGTCCAAGCGCAGCGGCAAGTTCGTGGCCATCAACTGCGCCGCGATCCCCGAGACCCTGCTGGAAAGCGAACTCTTCGGCTACGAGAAGGGCGCCTTCACCGGCGCCGCCAAGACCACGCTGGGCAAGATCGAGACGGCCAGCGGCGGCACGTTGATGCTCGACGAGATCGGCGACCTGCCGCACTCGCTGCAGGCCAAGCTGCTGCGCTTCCTGCAGGAACGCACCATCGAGCGGCTGGGCGGGCGCCAGGAGGTGCCGGTGGACGTGCGCGTGGTGGGAGCGACGCACCAGGACCTGCGGGCGCAGATCAAGGCCGGGCAGTTCCGCGAAGACCTGTACTACCGACTGGCCGAGATCGTGGTCACGATCCCGCCGCTGCGCGAGCGCAACGGCGACGCGGTGCTGCTGGCACACGCCTTCCTGCGCCGCTTCGCCCAGGAGCAGCGGCGCGGCAATCTGACGCTGAGCGAAGACGCCATCCGTGCCATCGAGGCCCACGACTGGCCCGGCAACGTGCGCGAACTGCTCAATGCCATCAAGCGCGCCGCGATCATGGCCGATGGCGCGCGGGTGAGCGCCGAGGACATCGGCCTGCCCGTGCCCCAGACCGACGACACGGCCCCGTCGGCCAGCGACATCGACCTGCGCGCCGTGCGCGAACAGGCCGAACGCCAGGCCATCGTGACTGCGCTGTCTCGCACCAACGGCAACGTGGTGCGCGCCTCCGAACTGCTCGGCGTCAGCCGGCCGACCCTGTACGACTTGATGCGACG
>CAYJOA010000267.1:0-3561 GCA_964371495.1 uncultured Rubrivivax sp. | reverse complement strand
TGGACCGGTGTGTACGCGGCCACGGCCCTCAGCACAGGCTCGCGAAACTGCCGCAGGCGCGGCAGGCAGGACAGTCCGTCCTCGTCCAGTTCGGGTATGCCGCGCTCGCGGGCGACTTCCAGCACCAGGCTCTTGATCGAGCGCTCGACCGTCGATCGCCCCACGCCGAAGGGGGCGCCGGCCTCGCGATAGCTCAGGCCGTCGAGCAGGACGCTGGAAAGCATCGTCCTGGCCTTGGCGATCGTCTCCGGCTTCATCGCGTGCTTTCTCGTCCGGGTCGGCTCCAGGCCGGTCGCGCAGACCGGCTTTCGTTCGGGCTCAGTGTTCCCCTGTGATCCACCTCGCGCCAGCGGAAATCCCGCCGCAAATGGCCCGCTTTCCGGTGTCATGAGCGGCGTCGGCATGTACAGCCAGGACCTCGAGCCGGGCGCACGGCGATGCTGAAGCCGCGTGCACACACACCGCTTGGCCAGCGCAGGGTCGCCAGACCGTGCGCACCCGTCCGAGGTACGAACAGATGAGCATGCGACGGTTGCGCTCGCACCCTTTCGCCGTCGCCAGCCTTTCGCCATACTGGCGTCGCACTTCAGGCATCAGCCCGTGCCGCCCACCCGGGCGCACCGACGCAGGTCGGCGTTAGCGGTCGTGACCCGCCCATGACCTTTCATCGAACGCGTACGCCGTGAATCCACGGCACGCACGACCCGCCAGAGCGCTCCCCTGCGAAGCGCCCTGAACGCCGGGCACATCCCCAACCGAGCCCAGCCTCCGAACGCCAGCCTCAGCGATCACCGGCGCGGCCAGCGGCATGTCCGGCCTCCAACAGGTCCTTCGGGGTCGATCAGCCGCGCTTGAACCGCCAAGCCTGCATCGACCGAATCCTCCCAACCGGGGAGCACATGCTCCCCCTGGGGGACGTGCGCTCTCCACTCCCTGGAGAAACCCCATGGCAAGCAGAGCCACGCACGCATCCCTCTGGCTGCCGGGCTTCGAGATCGATGCCCCAGCCTATCCCGACCTCTTCAGTTCGAACGACGAAGCTGCAGCCCCTGCAGCAGACCTATCGGCAGACTCAGGCGAGTCCGCGACCGCGGATACAGCCGGCGATCTGCCAAGACCCTGGCGGCCCGCCACGGCCCAGGCCACCCAGCACACCGCCGACAACCCGGCGATCAACTGGCCGCAGTGGACGGACTCCGCGCTTGATGGCCTCGAAGGCCAGGCGACGAAGTTCAACGCCAACATCGAAGCCATCACCGTGCTACGCGCCATCGAGCGGGAAGGACGTTTGCCCACTCCCGATGAACGCGTCGCGCTGCTGCGCTTCACCGGATGGGGCGGCATTCCGGCGAGCTTCAACCTCGACGGCACCGACGCCGCATGGAAGCAGCGCGCCCGGCAGTTGTCGGAACTGCTCCAGCCCGCCGAGTACGAGTCGGCCAGGGCTTCGGTCAACAACAGCCACTACACCGAGCCCTTCATCGTCCGCTGGATCTGGGCGGCACTGCGCCGCCTGGGGTTCGAAGGCGGGCGAATCCTGGACCCCAGCAGCGGCATTGGCCACTTCCTGGGCTGCATGCCGGCCGACATCGCCATGCGAAGCAGCATCACCGCGGTCGAACTCGACGAACTGGCCGGGCGAGTCCTGAGGGCGCTCTACGCGCCCGCGGGCGTGGACGTCCGCATCCAGGGCCTGGAAGCCGCGACGCTGGCCGACGGCTCCTTCGATCTGGTGGTCTCGAACGTCCCGTTCGGCAACTACCAGGTCAGCGATGGCCGGAATCGGCCGTACAGCCGGTTCAGCATCCACAACTGGTTCGTCGGCAAGGCGCTCGACCTCGTGCGGCCGGGCGGGCTGGTGTGTCTCATAACGTCGGCCTGGTTCCTCGACCAGCGCGACGAATCGCCTCGGGCCCATGCGGCCTCGCAGGCTGGCCTGGTCGGCGCCGTCCGCCTGCCGCAAGGGGCCTTCATGCGGCTGGCGAGCACCGACGTGCAGTCCGACATCGTGATGCTGCGCAGGAGCCAGCCTGGCGAGGCGGCCGATGTGGAGTGGGTCGACCTCGACTTCGTCCCCGACGAGTTGCGCGATCCGCGCTGCCAGGACAAGTACATGCAGTTCAACGCCTGGTACGCGGCCAACCCGCGCAACGTGCTCGGCCTCATCGACAAGGTGACCCGTGGCTACACACCGGTGCCCACTGCCATCCTCGACGGCGACCTCGGCGCAGCGCTGCAGCAGGCCGCCGGCCTGATCCCCAGCGGTGTGTATGTGCCGCTGCCCGTGGCTTCAGCAGCACCGAGCGCTCCGGCGATCACGATCGCCGCACCCGAAGGCGCACGCCCGGGCAGCCACGTGCTGCACGGCGGGCGCATCCACATCGCACAGCAGGGTGAACTCGTCGACGTCCACGACAGGACGAACGCCACCATGCGCCAGCGCATCGCCGGCATGTGTGACATCCGCGACCGCGCGCGCAAGCTCCTGGCGGCCCAACTGGACGACGTGAGCGAGAGCGCGCTGGCGGACCTGCGACGCGGCCTCAACGGCAGCTACGACAGGTTCGTCGCCAGGCACGGCTGCCTCACCGGCCGTGCCAACGCCCTCGCGTTCCGGCGGGATCCCGACTATCCGCTCCTGCTGTCGCTGGAGCACTACGACGAAGAGGAGGAAGCGGCAACCAAGGCCGACATCTTTCACCGGCGCACGGTCAGCCGTGTCGTCGAACCAGCCCGGGCCGCTGAGCCCGACGAAGCTCTGGCGCACTCCACGCAATGGCGGGGACGCGTCGACCTGGCCTACATGGCCGAACTGCTGCAGTCCGATGCGCATGCAGTGGCCCGCGACCTGGAGGATCGCGGCCTGATCTACCGGAATCCGGAAACCGGCGACCACGAAACCGCCGACGCCTACCTGTCGGGCAACGTGAAGCGCAAGCTGCACGCGGCGCTAAGGGCGGGCGCGCCCTACGAGTCGAACGTCCGGGCGCTCGAACGGGTGATCCCCGAAGACCTTCCACCCGCTTCCATCGAGCCCAGGCTCGGCGCGGTGTGGATCCCGGCGGAAACAGTCGAGGCCTTCATCCGGGAGGTCCTGAAACTGCGCGGCGCCGCCGTGCAGTACCTGGCAAAGGCCGGCACCTGGTCGGTCCAGGTCAACAAGTACGAAGCCCAGGGGAACGTGACCTGCTCGCAGGAGTTCGGCACGTCCCGCATGAACGCGATCGAACTGGTGCTGTGCTCGCTGAACGTGCAGACGCCGACGGTCCGCGACCCGCATCCCGACCGCGACACCTACGTCGTCAACAAGCCGGAGACGGTGGCGGCGCGCGAGAAACTGGGCATGCTGAAGGAGCGCTTCGCGACCTGGGCCTACGAGGACCCGGAGCGCCGCGAGAGGCTGTGCAGGATCTACAACGACCTGTTCAACTGCTCGCGCCAGCGCGAGTTCGACGGCTCGCACCTGAAGCTGCCGGGGTTCTCCCGCTGCTTCGAACTGCATGGCCACCAGCGCAACGCCATCTGGCGCATCGTGCAGTCCGGCAACACCGGGCTGTTCCA
>CAYJOA010000266.1:0-3591 GCA_964371495.1 uncultured Rubrivivax sp. | reverse complement strand
GGCCGCCTGCGGTGGCGGCGGCGGTGATGCGGGCAACCCGGTGTTCGGTGGCGGCCCCGACGGCGATGGCGGTGGAACCACGGCGCCGACTGCCGCTGACCTCGTTCTGGCGCTGAGCGCTTCGACGATCGCCAACAGCGGCCTGCAGACCATCGTCGCGACGGCGACCACACTCGACGCCAACCGCAACACGGTTGCCGGCGTCCCCGTCACGATTGCGGTGAACAACGGTGGCACGGCCACGCCCAGCGGAACCGTCACCAACAGCAGTGGCGTGATGACGGCAACCGTCGGCATCGGTGCCGACCGCAGCAACCGGGTCATCACGGTCACCGCCACCAGCGGGTCCCTGACCAGAACCGCCCTCCTCACGGTGGCGGATACAGGCGGCACCGCGGGCAGCTCGACACTTGCCGTCACCCTGTCGAGCACCACGGTCACGCCAGTCGCACCCGTCACCGTCACCGTGACCTTGACCGACGGCTCGGGCAACCCGGTGCGCCAGTCGGTGGTCAACCTGACCACCCAGCGCGGCAATCTGGCCAAGCTGAGCCAGGCCTCGGTGCTTACGGACGCGGCCGGTGCGGCGACGGTCACGCTGTCCACGGCAACCAGCGGCGTGGCCGGTGCCGACGACGTGGTGGCATCGGCCACCCTAGGCGAAACCGAGGTGCAGGGCCGCGCAGGGTTCACGGTGAGCTCGAGCACGGCCACGATTTCGTTGAGCCCGAGCAGCACCAACCTGCGCACGTCGACCGCGCCTGCAACGTTCGAGGCGACGGTGCGCAATGCTGCTGGCACCCTGATGGCCAACCAGCTGGTGCGGTTCACGAGCGGCGGCGGCTTGCTGAGCCTGAACCTTGCATCGGCCCTCACCAACGCCCAAGGGGTGGCCAGCGTCCAGGCCAGGCCGCAGTCACCCACCCATGCCGGCGCCGCCGTCGTCACCGCCACGGCCACCGTGGACGGCAAGGACGTCGTCGCCGACTCGGCCGTCACGCTGACCCCCGAAGCACCCAGCCTGGTGTCCAACGTCACCAACTCAACGGTCAGCAGCGCGGCGCCGGTCACGCTGCGCGTCGTGCTGCGTGACCTGGCTGGCAATCTGCTGCCCAACGCGGTGGTGTCGTTCGCTTCGCAGTTCAATCTGGCCAGCTTCAGCCCGGCCACCGCGACGACGGATGCCTCCGGCGAGGCAACGACCGTGATTTCGCCGCGGTTGGCCACCTCCAACGGCGCCGACAGCATCACCGCCAGCGCCACCGTGCAAGGGCTGCAGGCCAGCGCAGCGACCGTGCTGCAGTTCGTGGGCACCACACCGACGGGTACGCCGACGCTGGACCTGACGCTGTCGCGCACCTCGATCAGTGCCGCCACGCCGGCCGACGTGACGGTGCGCCTGCGTGATGCACAGGGCACGGCTGTCGCCGGCCAGGTGGTCAGCTTCACCGTGGTGCGGGCACTGGCCACCACCAACGTGACCACCGCACTGACCAATGCTAGCGGCGAAGCGGTCGTCGTGCTGTCGCCCGCCAACTCGGTGGCAGCCGGGGCCGACGAGGTGACGGCCAGCGTGACCTTTGCCGGCGTCCAACTGCAACGCTCGGTCGGATTCCAGGTCCAGGCCACGCCAGTGACGCTGGATGCGTTCACGTCGGCGGCGAGCCCGCTGTCGGCCTACGGGCAGACGACGCTGACGCTGACGCTCAGCGGAGCCAGCGTCACCTCGCCGGTGAACATCAGCGTCTCGTCGTCGTGCGTCAGCCAGAACAAAGCCACCTTGTCGCCGTCGACCTTCACCGCGACCAGCAACACGGTCAGCCTGCAATACCGCGACAACGGCTGCGGTGCCGTGCAGAACTCGGACCAACTGCTGGCGGTCGTGACGTCCACCGGCACCTCGAGAGCGCTGTCGCTGCCGATTCAATCGCCCGCTGAATCGAGCATCGCCTTCGTGCAGGCGACGCCGGAGCAGATCTTCCTGCGCGGCTCCGGTTTCACCGAGTCGTCGGTGGTGACCTTCGAGGTGCGCGACGCCGCGGGCAACCCGCTGCCGAACCGCGTCGTCGAACTGCGTCTGCAGACCGGTGCCGGCGGCGTCACGATGGAAGGGCGCAGCGTCGAGTCGGTGAACCCGGCGTCGGCCAATCCCTTCGTGCTGACCTCAAACGCACAGGGTCGGGTCTCGGTGCGCGTCAACTCCGGCACCCTGCCCACTCCGGTGCGCGTCAATGCGCGCCTGCAGGCCAACACAGCCATTGCCACGGTCTCCAGCAACCTGAGCGTGGCCGTGGGCATGCCGTCGCAACTGAACTTCTCGCTGTCGCAGGGCATCCGCAACATCGAGGGTTACGACATCGACGGCACGCCCAACACCTACCAGATCATCGCGGCCGACCGCAGCGGCAACCCCGTGCCCGCCGGTACGTCGATGAACTTCGTCACCGAGGGTGGGCAGATCGAAGCCATCAAGCAGACCCAGATCGTCAATGGCATCGCCCGCACCACGGCCAACTTCGTCTCGTCCTCACCGCGCCCGGTCGACGGCCGCGTGACCATCACGGTGTACGCGCTGGGCGAAGAGTCCTTCCTCGACCTGAACGGCAACAACGCCTATGACGCCAGCGAACCTTTCCAGGACCTGGGCAACATCTTCCGCGACCGCAATTACGATGGTCTGTACAGCGCTGCGGTGGACGAGTTCATTCCGCTCGTCGTCAACAACACCAGCGCCTGCCAGGCACCGGGCAACGGTCTGCTCAACCTCGACCCCAGCATCCCGAGCGTGCCGGGCACCTGCGACACAAACTGGAGCGGTGCCGGTCAGGTCTATGTCCGCCGCGCCGTTGAAACGGTGCTGTCGACATCGGCGGCACGCCCGCTGTGGGCCAGCACGCACGGCCTGTCGGCCACCTGCAGCGCGAGCCAGGTCACGCTTCAGGTCGGTCCGAATCCCACGCAACTACTGCCCTTCCTCGCTGCCGGCAACGACACCTGGTACGGCGGCGTCAGCGGCACCCTGAGTTTCATCGTGGCCGATGCCAACCCGGGCAACGCGATACAGGGCCTGCTGCCACGCCTGAACCCGATGGCTGCGACGACCGTGATCACGGCCACGTCGCCCACGCCTGGCCTCACGGTGGCGGTCGGCGGCGGCTCGCCGGTGCCCAACACGACCGAAGCCAGCGGCGCCGCCGTCGTCTACACCTTCACCGATCCGGAGGTCAGCTCCGGCGTGGTGTTCGTGACCTTCCGTTCACCCAGCGGACTGGGAACGACGATCGGCGTGCCGGTCGAGAACCGCGCGCGGCCGAGTGTCTGCCCATTCTGAATGGGCCACGCGGTGACGTGGTCTTGACGCTGAAGCCGCAGGCCGCCAGGGCGGGCTGAACACCCGCCCTGCCGCTGCGGCCTTCATCCGCGCCGTCGCTGGTCAGTGGCGTGAGCGGCGCACGAGCGCGTCGACATCGATGATCAGCGCGACCCGTCCGTCGCCGGTGATCGTCGCGCCCGAAACGTTGTCGACCCTGCAGAAGTTCGATTCCAGGTTCTTCACCACCACCTGCTGCTGACCGAGCAGGTCGTCGACGA
>CAYJOA010000265.1:0-3603 GCA_964371495.1 uncultured Rubrivivax sp. | reverse complement strand
AGGAAGCCAGGCGGCGCGCGGCATCGCCCGAACGAGCCAGTGGCCAGCCACGGGAGAGCCATCGGCCGCACGACCCGGCCGCCGCGCCAGGCCCGGGCGCTTACACCGCGCCGGCGCGCCGCAGCGTTTCCAGCACCGGCCGGCGCAGCACCTCGCGCAGGCCCCACCAGCCGGCGGCCAGTGCCAGCAGCGCGCCGGCCACCGCCCCCGCCAGCGGCACCCAGGGCGAAGGCGCCCAGGTGAACTCGAAGGCGTAACGCGCCAGCAGCCAGCCCACGACCATGGCCGCGACCGAGGCCAGGCCGCCAGCCAAGGCGCCCACGCCCAGCAGTTCGGCACGCTGCACCTGGCCCAGCAGGTGGCTGCCGGCACCCAGGGCGCGCATGATCGCGAACTCGCGCGCCCGGGCCTCGCGCGTGGCGGTGATGGCGGCGAACAGCACCACCAGCCCGGCCACCAGCGTGAAGCCGAACAGGAACTCGACGGCGCGGATCACCTGGTCGAGCACACGCTGCACCTGCGCGATCGACGCCGAGACGTCGACGCTGGTGATGTTCGGGAAGTCGCGGCTGAGCCGGCTGTCGAAGCCCGGCGTCTCGGGGGCATGGAAGGCGCTGATGTAGGTCAGCGGCACGTCCTTCATTTCGGCCAGCGGGAAGAGCACGAAGAAGTTGACGCGCATCGAACCCCAGTCGACCTTGCGCAGGCTGGTGATGCGCGACTCGCGCGGCTGGCCGCCGATGTCGAAACGCAGCGTGTCGCCCAGCTGCAGGCCCAACTGCTGCGCCAGGCCCTCTTCCACCGACAGGCCGTCGGCTTCGTCGGCCACCCAGCGGCCGGCGACCACCGGGTTGTGCGCCGGCGCCTGGCCGCTGTGGCTGAGGTTGAACTCGCGGTCGACGAGGCGGCTGGCGCGTTCGTCGCTGAAACTGTCGGCGCTGACGGCGCGGCCGTTGATGGCCACCAGCCGGCCGCGGATCATCGGGTACCAGTCGTAGCGTTTGACCCCGGCCTGCTCCAGCGCGGCGCGGAAGGCATCGCCCTGTTCGGGCTGCAGGTTGATGACGAAGCGGTTGGGCGCATCGGGCGGCGTCGCGTTGCGCCAGCTGCCGATGAGGTCGGTGCGCAGCAGCACCAGCAGCACCAGTGCGAGCAGGCCGACCGCCAGCGCCGACACCTGCAGCACCGCGAACGCCGGCCGGGCGGCGATCTGGCGCGTCGCCAGCACCAGCCAGCGCGGCGACCGCGCCTCGGGCACTGCGCGCTCGAGCAGCAGCACGGCGGCCCAGGCCAGCAGCGCGAACAGGCCGACCGCAACCGCAAAACCGCCGACCGCGATGGCGCCCAGCTTGACGTCGGCCGACACCGCCATCAGCAGCGCCACGAAGCCGCCGGTGCCTGCCGCCAGCACGCCCAGCGACGAGGCCTTGAGCGCGCCGACGTCGCGCCGGATCACCCGCAGCGGCGGCACGCGCGCCAGCTGCAGCACCGGCGGCAGCCCGAAACCCAGCAGCAGCGTCATGCCGACACCGATGCCGAACAGCGCCGGCCACGGCCCGGGCGGCGGCAGCGCCGAGTCCACCAGGCCGGCCAGCAGCCAGACGAAGACGAAGTGCACCGCCAGTCCGATCAGCACCCCGGCCGCGCTGGCCAGCAGGCCGACGAGCCCGAACTCCAGCGTGTAGGCGCCGGCGATGCGCCGCTGCGACATGCCCAGCACGCGCAGCATGGCGCAGTCGTCGAGGTGGCGCGACGCGAACTCGCGTGCCGCGATGCCCACCGCCACGGCGGCCAGCAGCGCCGCCAGCAGCGCCACCAGGTTGAGGAATTTCTCGGCGCGGTCCAGCGTCAGCTGCATCTCGGGGCGGCCGCTCTGCAGCGACTCGACACGCACGCCACGCAGCGGAGCGGCCTTGATGCGCTCTTCGGCGTAGTCGACGAAAGCACGCACGGCGGCGTTGGCGCGGCCGGCGCTCCAGGCGTCGGGGGCGGCCACGGCGAGGCGGTAGTTGACGCGGCTGGCCGGCTGCACGAGGCCGGTGTCTTCGAGGTCGGCCTGCGCCAGCATGACCCGCGGCGCGAAGCTCGTGAAACCGCCGCCGCGGTCGGGTTCGACGACGATGATGCGGGCGATCTCCAGCTCGGCGTCGCCCAGCAGCAGCGGGTCGCCCAGCTCCAGCTGCAGCGCGTCCAGCAGCGCGGTGTCGACCCACACGGTGCCGGGCTCGGGCGCCGCGGCGACGGTCTGCACCGGGCCGCCGACCGTGCTGCGCAACTGCAGTTCGCCGCGCAGCGGGTAGGTTTCGCTCACCGCCTTGACGGCCACCAGCCGCGTCGCGCCGCCCAGCTCGTCGGGCGCGCGGCCCATGCTCGGGAAACCGGTGCTGGTGCCGACGCGCAGGCCCAGCTGCGTGGCCTTGGCGGCCAGCTCGGGCGGCGCCGGCCGGTCGCTGCTGACCACCGCGTCACCGCCCAGCAGCTGCCGCGCATTGCGCTCCAGGCCGTTGCTCAGGCGGTCGGCAAAGAAGCCCACCGCGGTGAGCGCGGCCACCGCCAGCATCACGGCCACGGCGAGCAGGCGCAATTCGCCGGCCCGGAAGTCGCGCAGCGTCTGGCGCCAGGCCAGGGCGCGGATGGAGGGCGGGCGCAGGGTCGACATGCCGCCACGGTAGCCGAAAGCGCGCGCCAGCGACGCGGCGCGCTGAATAGACCGTGCAAGACGGTTCAACCGCGGCGCCCGGCCGAGGGTGTTTCAATGACCGCATGAACACGCTGCCTGCCCTCTTCCTGTCCCACGGCTCGCCGATGATCGCGCTCGAACCGCGCGCGGCCGGTGCCTGCATGCAGACGCTGGGTCCGGCCATCGACGCCACCTTCGGCCGGCCGCGGGCGATCCTGGCCGTCTCGGCGCACAGCCTGACGCGCGAGCCGCTGCTGCTGGCGGCGGCGCGGCACGAGGCGGTGTACGACTTCGGCGGCTTCGACCCGCGGCTGCACCAGATGCGCTACGACGCCCCCGGCGCCCCCGAGCTGGCGACGCGCGTGGCCGCGCTGCTGCGGGCCACCGGCATCCCCGCGCACCTGGGCGGCGAAGGCGGGCTGGACCACGGCATCTGGACACCGCTGCGTTACCTGTACCCGGACGCCGACGTCCCGGTGCTGCCGCTGGCCTGGCCGCCGCACTGGAAACCGGCGCAGCTGTTCGCGCTGGGCCAGGCGCTGGCGCCGCTGGCCGACGCAGGCGTGCTCGTCATCGGCAGCGGCAGCATCACGCACAACCTGCGCCGCGTCTTCGCCGGCGGGCTGCGCCCGGACGCCGACGCCCCGCCGACCGCCGAGAGCACGGCGTTTCGCGACTGGTTCGCCCAGCGCAGCGCCGCCGCCGACTGGGAAGCGCTGTTCGACTACCGCCAGCGCGCGCCGCACGCGGCGCTGATGCACCCCACCGACGAACACCTGCTGCCCTGGTTCGTCGCCGCCGGTGCCGGCGGCCGCCAGCCGGCCAGACGCATCCACGCCAGCCTCACCTACGGCGACCTCGGCATGGACGCCTACGCTTTCGGTCCGGCGGCGGCGCGGCTGGCGGCGTAGCCGCGTCGGGGC
>CAYJOA010000264.1:0-3638 GCA_964371495.1 uncultured Rubrivivax sp. | reverse complement strand
GGCGGCGGGTCGCCCGTGATCATGTCCTGCGCCCCCGCGGCCTCGAGGGTCATGACGTACTGGCCATCCAGCGCCGCCGCGCCGTCGATGGCGGCGAAGAAGGTGTCCAGGGCGCTGCGGGTGTCGGCGTCCAGGTTCGTCGCCTTGAAACTGCCAATGCCGATGTCCCACGGCCCCGTGTCGTACTTGCTCTCCCAGATCCCCAACTGGACGGCCGCAGCCTCGTAGCCGGTTCCTGGGTGGAGCCACGCAAACGGGTCGTACGTGGCGCCGTTCTGGTTGAGGACGTGGTTCGCCGCGCCCAGGAAGTCGAGCGTTCGGGCGTTCTCTCCATCCAGGTTGATCGTGTAGTTCACGGTCCAGCCGCCGCCGATGTGCTCATAGACGTCGTAGCAGTACATGTACAGGTCGTCCAGGCCGTCGACGAAGATGCTCGCAACGACTCCGCTGTACGCCGTGATGGCGCCCTGGAATCGCCCCGCGGCCGTATCCGCGGACTGCGGGCTGGTCCCTGACTGTGGCGGATACGTGATCCTCACGGTGTCGGAGGATGGAGCGGACGGGCCGTTGAAGATGGAGGTGTCGAAGACGACCGTGACCATGGCCGCTTGACCAGTGGACGCGATACCGGCCAGGGCCAAGCTCAGAAACGTGCGAGACAGGTACGACATGATGAATCCCGTTGAGCGGCCCGCATGCCGAGCCGTTGCGCTATGGGTAATTGTTTGCAGCGACCCCGCTGTGCCGCCACCCCGCAAGTGAGCGTGTGCGGTCTCGTTGCGGCGCCATTCGTGAAGCCCTGCGCACCGGCGGGCAGCACTCAACGCCCGCTTGGGGGGTGCTGGCTCGGCTGACCGAGCGGCGCTCGTCAGGGCCGCGGCAGAACCTTGATCCTGATCGCCACCGCGGGCCAGCCGGCGGCCAGCAGCGCCGCCTCCAGCGCCGGCATCAGCTGTCGCAGCTTGGCCGCGGCCGAGGAATCGCCGACCAGCAGCACCCAGGCCGTGTCGTCCAGCGGACCCGGCCGGACCCCGGGCCGCATCGACTCGGGCAGCAGGCCGGCGACGGCATCCAGCCGCGCCCGCGAATCCTGCATGCGCCGCAGCAGGCTGTTCAGCGGCTCGCTCTGCCCCAACGCGGCCGCCAGCGGCATGGAATGGGGGGCCGGTGCAGACATGCGGCGAGTCTAGCGACGCAGGGTACCGGCACGAGCCGGCACGGCGCGCCGCCGGCCCTCGGCAGGCCGGGCCGGCCGGGGCCCGGGTGCTAAACTCGAACGCTTTTCGCCCCTTGCGCCCAGCGCACGGCGGTGGCCCTGTTGCCCGCTGCACGGGCCGCCTTGCAGGGGGGCCTTTCGGCCCCAGATAGCCGTCTTTCGCGCGTCGCGGCCCCAGACACGCCCGCTTCATGGGCCCGCGCCGGACCCCGTCCCACTCCAGCCAACACGCCGCATGTTCCCCAAGATCCTGACCCAGATTTTCGGCAGCCGGAACGACCGCTTGCTGAAGACGTACCGGCGCACCGTGGACAGCATCAACGCGCTGGAGCCACGCTTCGAGAAGCTGTCCGACGCCGAACTGCGCGCCAGGACCGACGAATTCCGCCAGCGTTGCGCCGCCGGCGTGACGCTGGACGAACTGCTGCCCGAGGCCTTTGCCGTGGCGCGCGAGGCCAGCAAGCGCACGCTGAAGATGCGCCACTTCGACGTCCAGCTCGTCGGCGGCATCGCGCTGCACCAGGGCAAGATCGCCGAGATGCGCACCGGCGAAGGCAAGACGCTGATGGCCACGCTGCCGGTGTACCTGAACGCGCTGGCCGGCAAGGGCGTGCACGTGGTCACCGTCAACGACTACCTGGCGCGCCGCGACGCCGAATGGATGGGGCAGATCTACGGTTTCCTGGGCCTCACCGTCGGTGTCAACGTACCCGGCATGGACCGTGAGCAGAAGCAGGCCGCCTACGCCGCCGACGTGACCTACGGCACCAACAACGAATTCGGCTTCGACTACCTGCGCGACAACATGGTGCTCGAGGTCCGCGACCGCGTCGCGCGCGGCCTCAACTACGCCATCGTCGACGAAGTGGACTCGATCCTCATCGACGAGGCACGCACGCCGCTCATCATCAGCGGCCAGGCCGAGGACCACACCGAGATGTACGTGCGCATCAACGCCATCGTGCCGCAGCTGAAGAAGCAGGTGGGCGAAGAGGACGTGCGCACCGGCGAAGGCGTCATCGACGCGGGCGACTTCACGGTGGACGAGAAGAGCCACCAGATCTACCTCACGGAGAGCGGGCACGAGAAAGCAGAGCAGCTGCTGACCGCCAACGGCCTGCTGGCGGAAGGTGCGAGCCTGTATGACCCGGCCAACATCTCGCTGATGCATCACGTCTACGCGGCGCTGCGGGCCAACCAGCTCTACCACCGCGACCAGCACTACGTGGTGCAGAACGGCGAGGTGGTCATCGTCGACGAATTCACCGGCCGCCTGATGACGGGCCGGCGCTGGAGCGACGGCCTGCACCAGGCCGTCGAAGCCAAGGAAGGCGTGCAGATCCAGAGCGAGAACCAGACGCTGGCCTCGGTCACCTTCCAGAACTACTTCCGCATGTACGGCAAGCTCGCCGGCATGACCGGCACCGCCGACACCGAGGCCTACGAATTCCAGGAGATCTACGGCCTGGAGACGGTGGTCATCCCGCCCAACAAGCCGACCATCCGCAAGGACGACAACGACCTCATCTACAAGACCGCCAAGGAGAAGTACGACGCGGTCATCAACGACATCCGCGACTGCTACGAGCGCGGCCAGCCGGTGCTGGTGGGCACGACCTCGATCGAGAACTCCGAGCTGATCTCCGAGCTGCTGAAGAAGGTCAAGCTGCCGCACCAGGTGCTCAACGCCAAGCAGCACGCCAAGGAGGCCGAGATCGTGGCGCAGGCCGGGCGGCCGAAGATGATCACCATCGCCACCAACATGGCCGGCCGCGGCACCGACATCGTGCTCGGCGGCAATGTCGAGAAGCAGATCCAGTTCCTGCAGGCCGACGCGAGCCTGTCGGAAGAGGACAAGCAGTCGCGAGCGCAGCAGCTCAAGGACGAATGGCTGAGCCTGCACGAGCAGGTCAAGGCCGCCGGCGGCCTGCGCATCGTGGCCACCGAGCGCCACGAGAGCCGGCGCATCGACAACCAGCTGCGCGGCCGCTCGGGCCGCCAGGGCGACCCCGGTGCCAGCCGCTTCTACCTGAGCCTGGACGACCAGCTCATGCGCATCTTCGCCGGCGAGCGCGTGCGCGCGATCATGGACCGCCTGAAGATGCCCGAGGGCGAGGCCATCGAGGCCGGCATCGTCAACCGCAGCATCGAAAGCGCGCAGCGCAAGGTCGAGGCACGCAACTTCGACATCCGCAAGCAGCTGCTGGAATACGACGACGTCTCCAACGACCAGCGCAAGGTCATCTACCAGCAGCGCAACGAGATCCTGGAGGCCGAGAACCTGGACGATCAGATCGGCAACCTGCGCCACAGCGCGATGGCCGATGTGGTGCGCACCTACGTGCCGGCCGAGAGCCTGGAGGAGCAGTGGGACCTGGCCGGCCTGGAGCAGGTGCTCAAGGACGAATGGCAGCTCGAGATC
>CAYJOA010000263.1:0-3646 GCA_964371495.1 uncultured Rubrivivax sp. | reverse complement strand
CTACACGCCGCGCAGGCGGTCGGCCTTGAAGCGGGCGCGGAAGGCTTCGAAGCGGCCTTCGTCGAGGGCCGTGCGCACCTCGCGCATCAGGTTCACGTAGTAGTGCAGGTTGTGGATGCTGGCCAGCATCGGGCCCAGCATCTCGCCGCAGCGGTCCAGGTGGTGCAGGTAGGCGCGGCTGAAGCCGCCGCCGCCGGCCGCGCCCGTGCAGGCGTGGCAGGCGCAGGTCTCGTCGATCGGGCGCTCGTCGGTCTTGAAGCGCGCGTTGCGGATCTTCAGGTCGCCGAAACGCGTGAACAGGTGGCCGTTGCGGGCGTTGCGCGTCGGCATCACGCAGTCGAACATGTCGACGCCGCAAGCCACGCCTTCGACCAGGTCCTCGGGCGTGCCCACGCCCATCAGGTAACGCGGCTTGTGTGCGGGCAGCCGGTGCGGCGTGTGCGCCATGATGCGCAGCATCTCTTCCTTGGGTTCGCCGACGCTGACGCCGCCGACGGCGTAGCCGGGCAGGTCGAGTTCGACCAGGGACTGCAGCGACTCCTCGCGCAGGCCCTCGAACATGCCGCCCTGCACGATGCCGAACAGCGCGTTGGGGTTGGCCAGGCGTTCGAATTCGTCCCGGCTGCGGCGCGCCCAGCGTTGGCTGAGTTCCATCGACGTGCGCGCCTCGGCCTCGGTGGTGACCTTGCCCTGCGTCTGGTACGGCGTGCACTCGTCGAACTGCATCACGATGTCGCTGTTCAGCACGGTCTGGATCTGCATGCTGACCTCGGGCGTGAGGAACAGCTTGTCGCCGTTGACCGGCGACGCGAACTTCACGCCTTCCTCGCCGATCTTGCGCATGTCGCCCAGGCTCCAGACTTGGAAACCGCCGCTGTCGGTGAGCATCGGCCGGCTCCAGCCCTCGAAGCGGTGCAGGCCGCCGCAGGCGCGCAGCACGTCCAGCCCGGGCCGCAGCCAGAGGTGGAAGGTGTTGCCCAGGATGATCTGCGCGCCCATCTCCTCCAGCGAACGCGGCAGCACGCCCTTCACGGTGCCGTAGGTGCCCACCGGCATGAACACCGGCGTCTCGACGACGCCGTGGTTGAGCGTGAGGCGGCCGCGGCGAGCGTGGCCTTCGGTGGCGAGCAGATCGAAACGCAGCATCGGCGGATTGTCGCCGCCCGCCGCGCCAGCGCGGCCCGTCAGGTGGCGTCGCGGTGCTGCAGGAGCATCGCGTCGCCGTAGCTGAAGAAGCGGTAGCGCGACTCCACGGCATGGCGGTACAGCGCCATCACGTGGGCATGGCCGGAAAAGGCGCTGACCAGCATCAGCAGCGTGCTCCTGGGCAGGTGGAAGTTGGTCAGCAGCACGTCGACGACGCGAAAGGCGAAGCCCGGCGTGATGAAGATGTCGGTTTCGCCGCTGCAGGGCTGCAGCGCGGCGCCGTCTTCCGACCGCAGCGCCGCCGACTCCAGCGCCCGCAGCGTCGTCGTGCCGACGGCGACGACGCGGCCGCCGGCGGCGCGCGTGGCGGCGATGGCGGCCACCGTCTCGGCGCCGATCTCGAACCATTCGCTGTGCATGCGGTGTTCGGCGATGTCGTCCACACGCACCGGCTGGAAGGTGCCGGCACCGACGTGCAGCGTCAGCGCGGCGCGCCGCACGCCGCGCGCGGCCAGCGCATCCAGCATCGCGGCGTCGAAATGCAGCGCCGCCGTCGGCGCCGCCACCGCGCCGGGGCGGGCGGCGAATACGGTCTGGTAGCGCTCGGCGTCGGCAGCGGTGTCGGCGTGTTCGATATACGGCGGCAGCGGCACGTGGCCGTGGCGATCCAGCAGCCGCAGCGGGTCGTCGGGGAAGCGCAGATGGAACAGCGCGCCGTCGGGTCCGGCACGGCCCAGCACCTGGGCGTCGAAGGCGGCGTCGAAGCGCACCGTGCTGCCGGGCCGCGGCGACTTGCTGGCGCGCAGGTGCGCCAGCACCTCGTGGCCGGGCAGCACCCGCTCGACCAGCGCCTCGACCGCGCCGCCGGTGGGCTTTTCGCCGAGCAGCCGCGCCTTGATGACACGGGTGTCGTTGAAGACCAGCAGGTCGCCGGGGTGCAGCAGCGCCGGCAGCTCGCGGAAGCTGCGGTCTACGGGCATGCTGCCGCTGCCGTCGAGCAGCCGCGAGCCGCTGCGCTCGGCCGCCGGCTGCTGCGCGATCAGCTCGGGCGGCAGCGCGTAGTCGAAGTCGGCCAGGGTGTAGGGGCGGGTGCGGGTGTTCATGGAGCTGGCCCGAAGGCCCGATGTCGGGGCAAGGATAGACCGGTCAAAATTGTTCCATGCCCAGCCCGCCGCCGGCACCCGCGGCCCCCAAGCCCCCACACGACAAGCTCTCGGCACCCGCACGCGCGCTGCGCAAGCTGGGCCTGGCGCGCGACATCGACCTCGCGCTGCACCTGCCGATGCGCTACGTCGACGAGACGCGCATCGTGCCCATCGCCACGCTGCGCGACGGCGACACCGCGCAGGTGCAGGGCACGGTGCGCGAATGCCGCGTCGAGACGCGCACGCGGCGCCAGCTTGTCGTGCGCCTGGCCGACGCCAGCGGCGAGCTCGTGCTGCGCCTGGTGCACTTCTACCCCTCGCACCAGAAGACGCTCGCCGTGGGCCAGCTCGTGCGCGCCCGCGGCGAGGTGCGCGGCGGCTTTTTCGGCCGCGAGATGGTGCACCCCGAGTTCCGTGCCGTTGGTGCCGACACCGCCCTGCCGCAGGCGCTGACGCCGGTCTACCCGAGCAGCGCGCAGCTGCCGCAGGCCTATCTGCGCAAGGCCGTGGCCTCGGCGCTGGTGCGCGCGCCGCTGGCCGAGTTGCTGCCCGCAGAGCTGCTGCCGCCGGGACTGCCGACGCTGCACGAGGCGCTGCAGTTCCTGCACCACCCCAGCCCCGCGGTGTCGCTGGAGACGCTGGAGGACCACAGCCACCCGGCCTGGCAGCGGTTGAAGTTCGAGGAGCTGCTGGCGCAGCAGCTGTCGCAGGCCCAGGCGCAGGCGGCACGCGCCCTGCTCGCGGCGCCGGTGCTGCCGCCGCGCAGCGACGGCCTGGCCGCGCGGCTGCTGGCCACGCTGCCCTTCGCGCTGACCGCGGCGCAGCGGCGCGTGGTGGCCGAGATCGGCGCCGACCTGGCGCGAGCGCAACCGATGCACCGGCTGCTGCAAGGCGACGTCGGCTCGGGCAAGACCGTGGTCGCGGCGCTGGCCGCGGCGGTGGCCATCGACGCCGGCTGGCAGTGCGCGCTGATGGCGCCCACCGAGATCCTGGCCGAGCAGCACTTCCGCAAGCTCGTCGGCTGGCTCGAGCCGCTGGGCGTGCAGGTGGCCTGGCTCACCGGCAGCCGCAAGGGCCGCGGCCGCACGGCGATGGTGGCCAGCGTGGCTTCGGGCCAGGCCATGCTGGTGGTGGGAACCCACGCGGTGATCCAGGACGACGTCGCCTTCGCGCGGCTGGGGCTGGCCATCGTCGACGAACAGCACCGCTTCGGCGTCGCGCAGCGCCTGGCACTGCGCCAGAAGCTCGAGGGGCAGGACGCGCCGGCGCCGGGCCGCCCCAAGCCGGCGCCTGGGGGCCCAAGGCTCGAACCCCACCTCCTCATGATGAGCGCGACGCCGATCCCGCGCACGCTG
>CAYJOA010000262.1:0-3686 GCA_964371495.1 uncultured Rubrivivax sp. | reverse complement strand
CGTATGCCCAGCCCTGCTGCATGCGCAGCACGATCTGGTCCAGCGCCGAACTTGCCGTGATCGTGCCCGGCAAGAAGTGCACCTCGGTGCCGCCCTCGCGCAGCCGCTGGGCCGTCTGCCCGCAGGCCACCAGCGACAAGCCCGGGTACGCAGCGCGCAGGCCGGCGATACGGCCAGCATGCGCGGACACGCCTTCGCGCAGCAGATCCAGGCCGCCGCTGTTGGCCACGATCTCGACCGACACCGTGCGTCCGGCGCTGCGGGCCGTCTCGAGAATGCCTTCGGCGTGCTCCAGGACGGCCAGTGCGTCCCGGGGCGAGCCGGAACTCACATGCAGGATGACTCGGCTGGACTCGGCGTGCGGGGTGCGCTGCGCCTGCTCGGCCAGTTGCCGCGCGGCGTCTGTCGATGCGGCAGCCTGCTCTCGCACCGTCCAACCCAACACGACGCCGAAGGCCAGGGCCGCGATCACCGCCGCCGCGGGCCGCCAGCGACGCGCCCCGGCCGTCGCCGTCGGCGAGCACGGGGAGGGCTCGACGCCCGCATAGGCGTGCCGGACCAGCTCCTTGGCGAGCCGCAACTGGCTGACCCGCTCGCGCAGCGCCGCATCGGTGCGCAACTGCTCCAGCAGGCCGTCGGCGTCGGCCGGGGTCAACTCGCCATCAATCAGCATGTTCAGGCGCTCGTCCGAAGGTGCCGTCATTTCACGCTCCTCAAGGCCGGCCCCTGCGTCTGCATGCCGGTCTGGGCATCCGCCAGCAGCCCGCGCAGTGTGGCACGGCCACGGCACAGCCGGCTCATTACGGTGCCGATGGGAATGGCGAGGATTTGGGCCGCTTCGGCGTAGGGGCACTCCTCTAGATCGACCAGTGCCAGCACCTCGCGCTGCCCCACCGGCAGCTGCGCGATTGCGGCCCGGACCCGCCCGGCCAGCTGGACCCGGCTCGCCGTGTGTTCGCAGCTCTCCTCGGTGGCGAGCCAATGCTCTTCGATCGTGTCGATATCCTCGGTCGGCCGCCGCGCGCGCAAGTGGTCCCGCCAGCAGTTGACCAGGATGCCAAACAGCCAAGGTCGAAGCTTGCTGGTGTCGCGCAAGCCGTCGGCATGCAGCAACGCCTTGGTCAGCGCCTCCTGCGTCAGGTCGTCGGCCAACGCCCGGTCGTGGCACCACATGAACGCGAGCCGGAACAACCCGGCGCGGCTGTCGCCCAGGCACTTCGCGATGCCGGCCGAGCGGCTGAACAGGGGAAAGAGGCTCATGAGAAGTGTGAGACGCGCTCGGTCCCGAATGTATTCCACGCAGGTCGGGAATAGATCGGCTGGCTGTGCCGTCTAAGCGCCTGTGCGGCCGCCCGGCCGTGCGACCTGAGAACACCCGGAGACAACCATGAACGCCAGACGCAACCTGATTCTGAGCACCCTGACCGTGCTGCTGCTCGCGCCGCTGGTCGGCGCGAACGCGCAGTTGGCACCCACCGACCGGCTCCACAAGGTGGTGTTCCAGGTCAGCGACGCCGACCCGGCGAAGTGGAACCTGGCGCTGAACAACGCGCGAAACGTGCAGCAGGACCTGGGCAGCGACAAGGTGGCCATCGAGATCGTGGCCTACGGGCCGGGCATCGGCATGCTGAAGCTGGACTCGGTGGCTGGCGCCAGGGTCTCGGAAGCGATGGCGTCGGGCATGTCGGTGGTCGCCTGCGAGAACACGATGCGCAACCAGAAGATCACGCGCGACGACATGCTTCCGAAGATCGGCTACGTTGGGGCGGGAGTGGTGCAGTTGATGGCGCGGCAGAAGGAGGGTTACGCCTACATCCGGCCGTGAGTTGGCGCGCGCGGGCCTGGCGGTCAGGTCGGTGTGCGCGACGATCAGGGCTGTCGCGCACTCTGCCAGTGAAGGCTGCGCGGTCTCATGGGTCTTGCCGCCAGGGGCCGACCGCCGGTGCCGACCCGCGGCGGTTCGCTGGCCGTTCGATCTGCATGCCGCAGGCCTGCCCCAACAATGCGCGCCTGGATGCTGCCGCGCCTGAGCACCCAGGGTCATCGTGTTCCGCCGGGCCCTCGAAGCGACGGACGTCCAGACACTGGACGACGACCCTGTGTGCGGGGGCTAGGCGTGGGCTAGGAGTGTGGGCGGCAGAAGGGAACTCCCTGACGGCCGGACGGCCGCGTGAGCGTTGGACAAGCATGGCCATCAGCTACCGCCCCTACGAACCGCAGCAAGAGATGCTGCTGCCCGCGTCCGTGCAGGACTGGCTGCCCCATGGGCACTTGGCCTACTTCATCAGCGACACGGTCGATGCTCTGGATTTGGGCGCGTTCTACGCGCGCTACGCCGGTGGCGGAGCGCGCAACCAGCCCTTCCACCCGGCGATGATGGTCAAGCTGCTGGTTTACGGCTACGCCACGGGCGTGTTCAGCTCACGCAAGATCGAGCGCCGGCTGCACGAAGACCTGGCGTTTCGCATGCTGGGCGCGGCCAACTTCCCCAAGCACCGCACGATCCGCGACTTTCGCGCCCTGCACTTGTTGGAGCTGTCGGACCTGTTCGTGCAGGTGGTCAAGCTGGCGCGCGAGATGGGCCTGGTCAAGCTCGGCACGGTGGCCATCGACGGCACCAAGATCAAGGCCAACGCCAGCCGCCACAAGGCCATGAGCTATGAGCGCATGCAACAGGCCGAGGGCGAACTCAAGGCGCAGATCAATGCGCTGCTGGAGCGCGCCAAGAGCACCGATGCGGCCGAGGCCGACGAGCCCGAGCTGGACATCCCGGCCGAGATCGAGCGGCGCGAGGTGCGCCTAAAGGCCATCAACGAAGCACGTCAGCGCTTGGAGCAGCGCCAGCGCGACGCCGACATCGAACGCGGCCGCAGCGACGACGATGACCGACGCCCGTGCGACGAAGACGGCAACCCGAAGGGTGGACGCTACAAGCGCGAGTTCGGTGTACCCGAGGCCAAGGCACAAGACAACTTCACCGACCCCGACAGCCGCATCATGAAGCGCGCCGGTGGCGGGTTCGACGCCAGCTACAACGCGCAGACGGCGGTGGACGACACGGCGCACATCATCGTGGCCGCCGAGCTGAGCAACAACGCTGCCGACACGCAGCAATTGGTGCCGATGCTGCAAGCGGTCAAGCGCAACACCGGCGAGTTGCCCAAGCAGGGCCTGGCTGACGCGGGCTACCGCAGCGAAGACAACTTCGAGCAGCTCGCGGGCCTGCCCATCGAGCTGGTGGTGGCGCTCGGACGCGAAGGCAAACTGCAAGCGCAGATCGATCCGACAACCCATCCGCATACGGCAGCGATGGCCACCAAACTGCAGACCGACAAGGGCAAGACGGCCTACCGCAGGCGCAAGTGGATCGCCGAGCCGCCCAACGGCTGGATCAAGAGCGTGCTGGGGTTCCGCCAATTCAGCCTGCGCGGCCTGCACCGCGTGCAAGCCGAGTTCAAGCTCGTGTGCCTGGCGCTGAATCTGCGGCGAATGGGTGCCATGCAAATGGCATGAGGGCAGCAAGATGAGCCATTTCGACCAATTTGCCGTGCCTCAGGGTCGCGCTTGAGCGCCCCGGGGGGCTCAACATCGCCGCATCAGTCGGTGCAACCGCGCAAATCGGCGCGCCGCGACGCAAGTCGATCAACTTTGCGGGCTCGGCAGTTTTCTGCCGCCCACACTCCTAG
>CAYJOA010000261.1:0-3749 GCA_964371495.1 uncultured Rubrivivax sp. | reverse complement strand
TCGGTCGTGTCGGGGGGGGGCGGCGTTCAGCGCACCACTTTCCTGATGACTTCGATCAGCTTGGTCGGATCGAAGGGCTTGACCAGCCAGCCGGTGGCGCCGGCGGCGCGCCCGGCCTGCTTCATCTGGTCGCTGGACTCGGTGGTCAGGATCAGGATCGGCGTGGCCTTGAAGCTGGGGTGCTCGCGCAACTTGCGCGTCAGCCCGATGCCGTCCAGCCGTGGCATGTTCTGGTCGGTCAGCACGAGGTCGAACTCACGTGCCTTGGCCTTGTCGAAGGCGTCCTCGCCGTCGACGGCCTCGACCACGCTGTAGCCAGCGTTCTTGAGCGTGAACGACACCATCTGGCGCATCGATGCGGAATCGTCCACGGCGAGGATTGAATGCATGATAGTTTTCCAAAAATCTCGGTGGGGTGGTCGGGGGTCAGAACAGCTCGATGGAGCCGACGTCCATCTCGGCCTGCGTGACGGGGTTCGGCCGCAGCGGCGCAGGCTCGACGATGGCCTGGCCATCCTCGTCGTCGGCAAACATCTCGCAGGCCAGGCGATCGGCGCAGTTGCGCAACCGGCTGTGCGTGTGCTGGATCAGCTGCGCCGTCAGGTCCTGGAACTGCAATGCCGTCACGGCGCTGCCCAGCTTGTCGTGCACCGGCTCGAGCAGGGCCTCCAGCGTGCCGTCGGATCGCCGGTGCTCGTTGACGTGCTCGGCGGCGCCGCGGAAGCTGTTCATCAGCACCGTGCAGGCATCGGCCAGCAGGACCTGCAGACGGTCGAGGTCGTTGCAGGCCGACATCAGGTGGTCCTGCAGGTCGGCCGCGACGATCAGCGTCAGCGGTGCCGAGTGCGACGGAGTGGCTTTTTTCATGGTCGGCAAGGCTCTACAGGCGGTTGGTCGACAGGCTCGCCGTGCTGCGCAGCCGTTCCAGCAGCATCGGGGCGATGGCAGCCAGCGGCAGCACCTCGTGCGTGGCGCCGGCAGCGATGGCTTCCTTGGGCATGCCGAAGACGACGCAGCTCGCTTCGTCCTGGGCCACGTTCCAGCTGCCGGCGTCGCGCATGGCCTTCATGGCCGTCGCGCCGTCGGCGCCCATGCCGGTGAGCATGACGCCCAGCGCGTTGGGCCCGACGATGCGGGCGGCCGAAAGGAACAGCACCTCCACCGAAGGCTTGTGGCGGTTCACTGGCTCGCCGTCGCGCACGCGGGCGACGTAGTTGGCGCCGGAACGTTCGACGCTCAGGTGCAGGCCGCCGGGTGCGATGTAGGCGTGACCGGGCAGCACGCGTTCGCCGTCGGTGGCTTCCTTGACGCTGATGCGGCACAGGCTGTCCAGCCGCGCGGCGTAGGTGCGCGTGAAGCCGGGGGGCATGTGCTGGGTGATCATGACCGCCGGCGCGTCGGCCGGCAGCCCGAGCAGGACTTCCTTCGTTGCCTCGGTGCCGCCGGTGGAGGCACCGATGAAGACGATCTTCTCGGTCGACAAGCGGCCCAGCGCAACGGGCGCCGCCGCGGGCCGCGCCGGCGCGGCCGGCGCACCGGCCCGCTGCGGGGGGTGCGCGGCCGACTTGCGGATATGCGCCCGGGCGGCGATGCGCACCTTGGCGGTGATGTCGTCGGCGAGCAGCCGCAGGCCGTCGGCGACGCCGATCTTGGGCTTGGCGACGAAGTCGATGGCACCCAGCTCCAGCGCCCTCAGCGTCACCTCGGCGCCGCGGTCGGTCAGCGTGGAGACCATCACCACCGGCATCGGCCGCAGGCGCATCAGCTTGGCCAGGAAGTCGATGCCGTCCATGCGCGGCATCTCGACGTCCAGCGTGATCACGTCGGGGTTGAGCTCGCGGATCATCTCGCGCGCGACCAGCGGGTCGGCCGCGGCACCGATGCATTGCATGTCGGGCTGGCGATTGATGATCTCGGTGAGCAGGCTGCGCACCAGGGCGGAATCATCGACCACCAACACGCGTGTCTTGACCATGTTCGTCGGTTCCTAGTCCGGGTGTCGTTGCTGCTGGCTCAGAACAGGTCGACCGAACCGCCGGCGGCGGCGGTCGGCGTCACCCGCTGCGCCGCGGCGCGTTCCTGCGCCAGCAGGGCTGCGGCGTGGGTCGGCGCCAGGCGCTTGACCATGGCCTTGCCGCTGGCCGGCAGAAAGCACACCTTGCGCGGGTAGATGTCGAGCACGTCCTTGCTGACGACGGGGATGTGTTCGGTCTGCAGGTACTCGAGCACGAAGCGCGTGTTGCGTTCGCCGACGTTCATGGTCGCCATGCCGGCGATGACCTGGCCGCCGCCGAAGACCTTGGCTTCCAGCGTCGCGCGTGTCGCGCCGCGCTTGAGCAGTTCGTTGATCAGCAGCTCCATCGCGTAGGAGCCGTAGCGGCCGCCGGTGCTCGCCGAGTCCTGGCCGCTGCCCTCGGGCAGCATGAAGTGGTTCAGGCCGCCGATGCGGGCGTTGCGGTCCCACAGGCAGGCGGCGATGCACGAGCCCAGCGTGGTCATGATCAGCAGGTCTTCCTCGTGCACGAAGTACTCGCCGGGCAGGACCTTCACCGCCTCGCACTGGAACTGCGGCTCGTACCAGAAGAACGAGGCCTCGCCGGGCCGGCGCGGCGCCGCCTTCAGCTGCTTCAGGCGCGCTGTCGTGGTGACACCGGGCGGGTGCCTGCGGGTGGCGTGGTGCGACATGAGCGACCTCAGGCGCGCTCGTAGACCGTCTTGCCGCGCAGGCGGAAGAGGTCCCTGGAGGCGCCGAAGTTCTCGGAATGGCCGGCGAACAACAGGCCGTGCGGGTGCATCACGCGATGCATGCGCTCGAGCACGCGGCGCTGCGTCGGGGCGTCGAAGTAGATCATGACGTTGCGGCAGAACACGATGTCGAAGGGCTCGCCCAGCGCCCAGCGCTCTTCCATCAGGTTGTGCACGCGGAATTCGACGATGCGCTGCAGCTCCGGCTTGACGCGGATCGAGCCGACGTTGGCGCCGCTGCCGCGCAGGAAGTGCCGGCGCAGCCGCTCCGGGCTCAGGCCGCGCGCGTCGGCAGAGTAGACCCCGCGCTGGGCGCTCGCCAGTACCTTGGTGTCGATGTCGCTGCACAGGATCTTGACATCGGCCTTCGGGCCCAGCGACTCGATCACCGTCATGGCCAGCGAGTAGGGCTCTTCGCCGGTCGAGGCCGCGTTGCACCAGATGCGCAGGCTCTTGCCGCCGTGGCGCGCCAGCTCCGCCGCCAGCACCGGGAAGTGGTGCTCCTCGCGGAAGAAGGCGGTCAGGTTGGTGGTCAGGCAGTTGACGAATTCCTGCCATTCCTGCTCGGCCGCGGCGCCGGTGGCCCGCTCCAGCCATTGCAGGTAGCTGCCGAAGGAGCCGTGACCGAGTTCACGCAGGCGGCGCGACAGCCGGCTGTAGACCATCGCCTGTTTGCCGGCGTGCAGGCTGATGCCTGCGCGCTGGTAGATCAGCGTGCGCACGCGCTCGAAGTCGGCGGCGCCGAAGCTGAACTCGGGGGCGCCGGCGGGCTGAGGCAGGTCGAGGGAAGACAGGAGGGCGCTCATCGGTCCGTTCGTCGTTGAGGCCGCGCGCTTGAATCCAGCGGATGCATGCGGCAGGCCAGCAATGCCTTATCGGCACCGCATGGCCGAAGATGAGGGGCGGCCACGATCGCGCCGTGGCGGCGGCCGGCTGGGTCAGTCGGCACGCGCCGCATCCAGCCAGCCGACGGCGGAGCCGGCCAGCCACTGGTTGACCTTCAG
>CAYJOA010000260.1:0-3755 GCA_964371495.1 uncultured Rubrivivax sp. | reverse complement strand
GCGGAAGTGCGCAAGGTCGACAAGGATGCCGCCAAGCTCACGCTGAAGCACGGCGAGATCAAGAGCCTGGAGATGCCGCCGATGACGATGGTGTTCAACGTCAAGGACAAGGCCATGCTCGATCAGCTGAAGGCGGGCGACAAGGTCAGGTTCAAGGCGGTCAACGAGGCCGGCAAGTACACGGTGACGGACATCCAGGTCGCTCGGTGAAGTGCCACCGGCGGGCTTCTCCACATGGAACTGAAGAAGCTCCATCTCCTCACCGCATGAGCATGCGCGGACCAATGGGTTCCTGCGTCACGGGTAAGGATCGCGCATTTCGCCTGGTGTTCGCTGGCGCACAGACGGTGCATGTTGATGCGACCACTCTGACGACCTCACTGCCAGGTTGGTTATCGAATATCGACCTCGATTGAGATCTAGCATCGAAAGCCCGAGCCCCCGCCGACATGAGCCTTTTCCCGAGTACCCGCACCAAGCGCCGCACCGCCTACACGCTGCTGCTGGTGTGGTTCTTCGCCCTGGGTTCTGGCTGGGCCAACGCCTGCCTGCTGCAGGAGCGCCAAACGCATGTGCATGGGCCATCGGAAGACGCATCGTCGACCGCCCATGCTTCGCGCGTATCGCCCGGTCATGTCGGTGTGGACTCGAATCATTCAGAGAACGATGGGCCGGCAAAGAGCGCTTGCCTGAAGGTCTGCGGCGATGACACCCAAACCATCGTCAAGTTTGCAACGAGTGTCGATCTGGCGAGTGTCGCCATGGCGCCGCCGACGGTGCTCGCATGGGCCGATCCGCTGGCCGCCGCCGAGCAGGACAACGCTTGGCTCCAATTGCCGGCGCCCAGTCCGGGTGTGCCGCTGCGCACCCGCTTCTCGCGACTGGCGTTGTAGCGCGCGCGGCGCCTGACGCAGGGCCTTGCGCACTGCCGTCAGCGCTGCCGACCCATCCGACCTGACTCTGTGCTCGTGTACTGAGCCCAGGTTCGGAATTCATGCTCTCGGCGGTGCCTGACACCGCATGCAGGGCGATCCACTTTGACAGCAAGCATCCCCTACTCACCAGGAGTTCACCATGACATTCGTTCGCACCGTTTTCTCCATCGCCGCCCTGACCACCGCGACCCTGGCCACATCGGCCTGGGCTGCCAACGACGGGCAGCACGACAGCCACCACCCCGCCGCGACTGGCGCGGTCCAGATCGCACAGGCAACGCCGGGCAACCCGGTCATGGGCATGGGCGGCATGGGCGGCATGACCACCGCGCCGGGTTATGCCGACCAGATGAAGGCCATGCAACAGATGCACGAAAAGATGCTGGCCGCCAAGACACCCGCAGAACGCAACGCCCTGATGGCCGAGCAGATGAAGCTCATGCAGAACGGCATGAACATGATGGGCGGCATGGGCGGCATGGGTGCCGGCGCCGCGCCCGGCAAGCCGGCCGACCTGGCGGCGCGCCAGGGCATGATGGAACAGCGCATGGACATGATGCAGTCCATGATGCAGATGATGATGGACCGCATGCAGTCGGTCCCGGCGACGAAGTGAGGGGGCCGGCCATGAGCCATGCACCCACCACGACGGCGACGCCGGAGGCACCGGCGTGCCGCCTGTCCGCGCCATCGAAGACGACTCTCCGCGGCTGAAGGAGATGCACATGTTCTATGACGGAGGCACCTTCATGGGCGGCATGCACTGGCTTTGGTGGATCTTCTGGGTGGTGCTGATTGGCGTGATCGTGTTCTACGGCTGGGGGCGTCCGAGCGAAGATCGCCGTCGACCCCGCGAGACGCCACATGAAGTGCTGCAGCGGCGCCTGGCCAGCGGCGAGATCGCGCCCGAGGAGTACGAGAAGCGCAAGGCACTGCTCGATCGCGACGCCGGCGCAAGGACCTGAGTTCCGAGCCCGGCACCCCTTGACCTTGCCACGAGGTCAGGGTCTATCTTCAATCCAGAGGAAGGCGCCAGAAGCGCCGACCCTGGATGACAAGGAGATGGCCATGAGCACGACTGAACATGATCACGCCCCGGCGAGCCGCGGTTCGTCCGGCCCGAGCCGGCCCGTGAAGACCGCACTGCTGATGGTCGCTGTCGTGGGCGGCTTCTACCTGCTGCGCGAGCACTGGGGCCATGTCGCCGGCAACTGGGTCTACCTGTTGCTGCTGGCCTGCCCGCTGATGCACCTCTTCCATGGCCACGGCGGCCACGGCGGCCACGGCGGGCATAGCAGCCATGACACGCAGTCGAACAAGCCGTTCGACAAGCAGGAGTAACGCCATGGACATGCCTTCACGCCACGATCACGCCGGGCACATGCATCCCCAAGCGCATCACCACCCGCCCGAGGCACCCGAGGGCGATTCGCTCAAGGATCCCGTTTGCGGGATGGCGGTGACCGCCCGCTCCGAGCATCACGTCGAGCACGCTGGCCGGTCCTACTACTTCTGCAGTGCGAAGTGCCTGACCAAGTTTGTCGCCGAGCCGGCACGTTACGCAGGCGACGTCGTCGCGCCGGCTGTAGCGCTGACTGCAGCAGAGCAGCCGCCGGCAGTGGCCGGCACGATCTACACCTGCCCGATGCACCCGGAGATTCGCCAGGACCATCCGGGGAACTGCCCGAAGTGCGGGATGACGCTCGAGCCGGTGCTGCCTTCGCTCGAAGACGACGAGAACCCTGAACTGGTCGACTTCTCGCACCGCTTCTGGTGGACGCTGCCGTTCACCGCCGCGGTGACGGTGCTGGCCATGGCCGGCCACTGGCTGGGCTGGTTCGATCCTCGCACACAGACCTGGATCGAACTCGTCTTGTCGCTGCCGGTCGCGCTGTGGGCCGGCTGGCCGTTCTATGTGCGCGGCGTGCAGTCGGTGATCAACCGCAGCCCGAATATGTGGACCTTGATCGGCCTGGGCACCAGCGTGGCCTTCGTCTACAGCGTCTTCGCCACCGTGGCGCCGCAAGTCTTCCCGGCCGCCTTCGTCGTGAACGGCGTCGTGGCGGTGTATTTCGAGGCCGCCGTGGTCATCATCTCCTTGACCCTGTTCGGCCAGATCCTGGAACTGAAGGCACGCTCGCAGACCTCGGCAGCGATCAAGTCTCTGCTCGGCCTGGCGCCGAAGACGGCGCGCCGCATCGCCGCCGACGGCACCGAGGAAGACGTGCCCCTGGCCAACGTGCACGTCGGCGACCTGTTGCGCGTGCGTCCCGGCGAGAAGGTGCCGGTCGACGGTGTCGTCACCGAAGGCAGCAGCGCCCTGGACGAGTCGATGCTCACCGGCGAGCCGCTGCCGGTGACCAAACGTGTGGGCGACAAGCTGATCGGCGCCACGATGAACACCAGCGGCGCGCTGGTGATGCGCTCCGAGCACGTGGGCTCCGCCACCGTGCTGTCGCAGATCGTGCAGATGGTGGCGCAGGCGCAGCGCTCGCGCGCGCCGATGCAACGCATGGCCGACGTCGTGGCGGGCTATTTCGTCGTCACCGTCGTGGCGATCGCCGTGCTGACCTTCTTCGCCTGGGGCCTGTTCGGGCCCGCCCAGGGCTGGGTCTTCGGCCTGATCAATGCGGTGGCGGTATTGATCATCGCCTGCCCTTGCGCGCTGGGCCTGGCCACACCGATGTCGATCATGGTCGCCACCGGCAATGGGGCGACGAACGGCGTGCTGTTCCGCGATGCCGCAGCGATCGAGAAGCTGCGCCAGATCGATACGCTGATCGTCGACAAGACCGGCACGCTGACCGAAGGCCGGCCGGC
>CAYJOA010000259.1:0-3840 GCA_964371495.1 uncultured Rubrivivax sp. | reverse complement strand
GCCTGCAAGCGCTGCTTGGCTTCGATGGCCGCGCGTCGCTCGGCGGCACGCTGCTGGCGCTCGGCGTCGTCGAGCTGAAGTTCACGCGCGCGCAAGGGTGCCAAGGCAGCGCGGCGCCGGCTGCGCACGTCGTCGAGGCAGGCGCTGACGGCGAACCGCTGAAGACACTCACGCTCCTCGCGCGCGTAGCGCTCGACCAGCAGCTGGCGTTCGGCCGCGATGCTCGCGCGCTCGCCGTCGTCGGCCGCGGCAGCGCAGGCCCAGCCTGCCAACAGGGGCAGCAACATCAGCATCGGCAGCCCGCGCATGCCTGGCCTCACGTCAACGACGTGTCGACGTCGCGCCGGGCCAACGCCAGGAACTCGGCCGACTGCATCTCGTGCAGGCGCGAGACGGTGCGCGGGAACTCGTGCGCCAGCGGCCCCTCGGTGTAGAGCTCCTCCGGCCGCACGGCGGCAGACACGATCAGCTTGACGCGCCGGTCGTACAAGACGTCGACGAGCCAGGTGAAGCGCCTGGCCTCGCTGGCCAGCCGGGGTGACATCTGCGGCACGTTGGACAAGAGCACGGTATGGAAGCGCGACGCGATCTCCAGATAGTCGTTCTGCGAGCGCGGCCCGCCGCAAAGGGTGCGGAAGTCGAACCACACCACGCCGCCCGCGCGGCGCACGGCGCGCACCGTGCGGTGTTCGATCTGCAGCACCGGCTCTTCGTCGCGTGCCTCGGTCAGTTGTTCGAAGGCGCGCTGCAGCGCCGCCTCGGCGGCGGAACCCAGCGGGGTGTGCCACATCTCGATCCGCTGCAGCGTGCGCTGGCGGTAGTCGGTGCCGGCGTCGACGTTGACCAGTTCCAGGCGTGACTTCAGCAATTCGATGGCTGGCAGGATGCGGTCGCGGTGCAGCCCGTTGGGGTAGAGCCCATCGGGATGGAAATTGGAGGTCGTGACGATGCTCACGCGGTTGGCGAACAGGGCTTCGAGCAGCCGGTGCAGGATCATCGCATCGGTGACGTCGGCGACGAAGAACTCGTCGAAGCAGATCAGCCGGAAGCGGCGTGCGATGCGGCGACCCAGTTCTTCCAGCGGGTTGGCGGTGCCTTTCAGGTCCTGCAGCTCCCGGTGCACCTCGCGCATGAATTCGTGGAAGTGCAGCCGCGTCTTGCGCGTCAGCGGCACGCTGCGGAAGAAGCAGTCCATCAGGAAACTCTTGCCGCGCCCGACGCCGCCGTACATGTAGACGCCGCGCGGGATCGGCGGGCGCACCAGCAGCTTGGTGATCGTGTTGCCGCGGCGCGCCTTGTAGGCGATCCATTCGTCGCGGCAGCGCTCGAGCGCGCGCACGGCGCGCCGCTGCGCCGGATCGCTCTGATAGCCCCGCTCGGCGAGGAGTGCCTCGTAGGCGGCGGTGACGCTCAAGATGCGTGCACCCGCGGCCTCAGAAGTTCAGCGTGCGCTTGTCGACGGCGAGCGCCGCCTCCTTGGTGGCTTCGCTCAGGCTCGGGTGGGCATGGCAGATACGCGCGATGTCCTCGGCGCTGGCCTTGAACTCCATCGCCACCACGGCCTCGGCGATCAACTCACCGGCCATCGGGCCGACGATGTGCACGCCGAGGATCTCGTCGGTCTTCGCGTCGGCGAGGAACTTGACGAACCCGGTCGTGTCGCCGAGCGCGCGCGCGCGGCCGTTGGCCGCGAACGGGAAGCTGCCCGCCTTGTAGGCGCGGCCGGCGGCCTTGAGCTGCTGCTCGGTCTGGCCGACCCAGGCGATCTCGGGGCTGGTGTAGATGACCCAGGGGATGGTGTTGAAGTCGACATGCCCGTGCTGGCCGGCTATGCGCTCGGCGACGGCCACGCCCTCTTCCTCGGCCTTGTGCGCGAGCATCGGGCCGCGCACGACGTCGCCCACCGCCCAGACGCCGGGCAGGTTGGTGCGACATTCGCCATCCACCACGATGGCGCCGCGTTCGTCGAGCTGCAGGCCCACGCCTGGCGCGTTCAGGCCGGCGGTGTTGGGTACGCGGCCGATGGAGACGACGAGCCGGTCGGCGTCCAGCGCCTGCGCTGCGCCCTTGGCGTCGGTGTAGGCCACGCTCACACCCGACTTGCCGACCTTGACCTCGCCGACCGTGACGCCGAGCTCGATCTTCAGGCCCTGCTTGGTGAACGCCCTGTGCGCTTCCCTGGCGATCTGCTCGTCGACCGCCCCCAGGAAGGTGGGCAGCGCCTCGAGCACGGTCACCTCGGCGCCCAGGCGACGCCACACCGAACCCATCTCGAGACCGATGACGCCGGAACCGATCAGCGCCAGCTTCTTCGGCACCGCGCCGATGCGCAGCGCACCGTCGTTGCTCAGCACCCGCTCCTCGTCGAACGGCGCCTGCGGCAGCGCGCGTGCGCTCGATCCGGTGGCGACGATGACCTGCCTGCCGGTCAGCACCTCGTCGCCGACGGCGATTTCGTAGCCCCCTTCGACCGCACGCACGAACGAGCCGCGGCCGTGGAAGAAGCTGACCTTGTTCTTCTTGAAGAGGTAGAGGATGCCGTCGTTGTTCTGCTTCACGACGGCGTCCTTGCGCGCCAGCATCTTCTTCACGTCGATGCCGAGGTCCTTCAGGCCGATGCCGTGGTCGCCGAAGTGGTGCGCGGCGTGGTCGTAGAACTCGCTGCTCTGCAACAGCGCCTTGCTCGGGATGCAGCCGACGTTGGTGCAGGTGCCGCCGAGTGCCGGGCCTCCCTTGTCGCTGCGCCAATCGTCGATGCAGGCCGTGTTGAAGCCGAGTTGCGCGGCGCGGATGGCGCCGATGTAGCCACCGGGGCCGCCGCCGATGACGATGACGTCGAAGGTCTTGGACATGATGCTTTCAGAGTGCCCGGTTCATTCGTTGGGGACGAAGACCCAGAGCAGGATGTAGAGCAGCGCGCCGGCGCCGCCGAACAGCGCCAGCGTGACCATGATCAAGCGCCAGATCCACGATTCGACGCCGGTGATCGCGGCCACGCCGCCGCACACGCCGCCCAGCCAGCGGTCGCTGCGACTGCGCCGCAGGCGGTTGATGGCGGCCACGGCCGGGATGTCGGGCGGCGCCGGCGGGCCGTCGAGCAGGCGCGCCTTGGCGCGCTGGAACTCTTCTTCGGTCAGCACGCCGCGGCCGCGCAGCTCGTCCAGGCGCGTCAGTTCGTCGGCGATTCCCATCTCGGTCTCCGGCAGCGCTTGCGGGCGCGGTTCAGATGTCGAACAACAGGCGCGCCGGGTCTTCCAGCGCTTCCTTCATCGCCACCAGCCCCAGCACGGCCTCGCGGCCGTCGATGATGCGGTGGTCGTAGCTCATCGCCAGGTAGTTCATCGGCCGCACCACGACCTGGCCGTTTTCGACCACCGCCCGGTCCTTGGTGGCGTGCACGCCGAGGATGGCGCTCTGCGGCGGGTTGATGATCGGCGTGGAGAGCATCGATCCGAAGACGCCGCCATTGCTGATCGAGAACGTGCCGCCGGAGAGTTCGTCCATCGACAGCTTGCCGTCTCGCGCCTTGGTGCCGAATTCGGCGATCTTCTTCTCGATGTCGGCAAAGCTCATCTGGTCGGCGTTGCGCAGGATCGGCACCACCAGCCCGCGCGGCGAGCCGACCGCGATGCCGATGTCGAAGTAGCCGTGGTAGACGATGTCGTTGCCGTCGATCGAGGCGTTGATGACCGGGTACCTCTTGAGCGCGGCCACCGCGGCCTTCACGAAGAAGCTCATGAAGCCGATCTTGACGCCGTGCTCCTTCTCGAACTTTTCCTGGAAGCGCTTGCGCATCTCCATCACCGGGGCCATGTTGACCTCGTTGAAGGTGGTCAGGAT
>CAYJOA010000258.1:0-3894 GCA_964371495.1 uncultured Rubrivivax sp. | reverse complement strand
GGCGTGCAGAGCCGGCTCGACCCGGCGAGCGGCGAGATCCAGGTCAAGGCGCCGTGCGTGATGCTCGGCTACTACAAGGAGCCCGAGCTCACCCGGCAGGCCTTCACCGACGACGGCTGGCTGCGCACCGGCGACAAGGGCGCGCTGGACGACGAGGGCAACCTCAGGATCACCGGCCGCGTGAAGGACCTGTTCAAGACCAGCAAGGGCAAGTACGTCGCGCCGGCGCCGATCGAGGACCGGCTGGTGATGCACGGCGCGGTCGAGGCCTGCTGCGTCACCGGCGCCAACCTCGGCCAGCCGCTGGCGCTGCTGATGCTCAACCTGGAAGCGGTGAAGAAGGCCGCCGACGCCGCCGGCAGGAGCGAGCTCGAGGCCTCGCTGACGCAGCACCTGCGGGGCATCAACGAGCTGCTCGACCCGCACGAGCAGCTCGACTGCCTGGTCGTCATGACCGAGGCCTGGACGGTGGACAACGACCTCATCACCCCGACCTTCAAGGTCAAGCGCAACCGCATCGAGGATCTGTTCGCGAAGAACTACGACCACTGGACGGGGTTGCGCAAGAAGGTCGTCTGGCACCGGGCCTGAGGCGGCGGATCGGGCGCAGATGGACAACGGGCCTGCACGCGACGTCCCGCCCGGCTACACGCCGGCGCCGGTGGGCGGCGGCTTCATCGCCGCCAACGGGCCGCTGTACCTGTTGCACGAGGCCGGCGTGGTCAAGCTCGGCTTCCGGGTCGAGGCGCGCCACTGCAACCCGATGGGGGTGTGTCACGGCGGCATGCTGGCGAGCTTCTGCGACATGCTGCTGCCGCTGAGCGTGCACTACAAGAGCATTGAGGTGGGCCGGCGCTTCCTGCCCACCATCAGCCTGCAGCTCGACTACATGGCGCCGGTGCCGCTGGGGGCCTGGGTCGAGGGCGAGTGCGACGTGCTGAGCGTCACGCGGACGATGGTCTTCGCGCAGGGCCTGGCGCGCGCCGACGGCGTGACTGCGGTGCGGTGCAGCGGCGTCATGAAGATCGGGCCGAAGTTCGGCGACGACGCCGGCTGATCAGCGCGATGCCGCCGATGCCGCCGGCGCCGGCGCCCGCACCATCACGCCGGCGGCGAGCGGAATCTCCTCGCTCACCGTCACCTGGTTGACGAAGTGCCGCGTCTCGCCGAAGCAGCTGGTGGGCAAGCCGACCTTCTCTTCGTAGTGCAGCGTCACGCGTTTGCCCATCACCTGCGACACGCGCGCCGCCACCGCGTCGTCGTGGATCGTGAAGAAGAACTTCTCCGGGGTCGTGCCCGGCAGCGACACCAGCGCCAGTTCACCCTCCCAGGTCTTGCACAGCCAGCCCTTGCGGGACAGCTTCTGCACCCAGCCGGCGCGGTCGCCGACGGAGAAGCTCCAGCTCAGCACCGCCCAGAAGTACAGCGCCGCCAGGGCGGCGATCAGCACCAGCGGCAGGACGAGGCGTTTGAACATGTGGGCGGCGAGGGGGGCGACGCGGCATTATGGGCGCCGCCCGCTTGCGCGCCGGCGACCGCGGTGCTACTTCGTGTTGGCCTTGAAGCTGGTGAAGATGCGCGTCTGCACGCGGCGGATGTCCTGCGGCACGGCGTCGGGCGAGGTCACCTTCTTCAGGTCGTCGGCGCTCAGGAAGACGGTCGGGTTGTCGGCCACCTCCTTCTTCACGAACTTCTTCGACGCCTGGTTGGGGTTGGCGTAGAAGACCTTGTTGGTCAGCGACGCGTGCACCTCGGGGCGCAGGATGTAGTTGATGAACAGGTGCGCGTTCTTCACGTTCTTGGCGTCCTTCGGAATCGCCATGGTGTCGAAGAACAGCGTTGCGCCGGTGGGCGGTATCTGGGCCTGGATGTCGTGTCCGCTCTTGGTGTCGATGGCGCGCTGGCGCGCGATGTTGATGTCGCCCGAATAGCCCATCACCACGCACAGCTGGCCGGCGGCGAGGTCGTTGATGTAGCCCGACGACGAAAAACGCGTCACGTAGGGTCGCGCCTTCATCAGCACGTCGCGCGCGGCGTCGTAGTCCTTGGCGTTCTTGCTGTACGGCGCCTTGCCGGCGTAGATCATGGCCACCGGCATGACCTCGGAGGCCGAGTCCAGTACGTTGATGCCGCAGCCCTTGAGCTTGGCCGCGTACTGGGGGTCGAAGATCAGCGCCCAGGGGTTGGCCGGCATCGGTGTGGCGCCCAGCGCGGCCTTGACCTTGCCGGTGTTGATGCCCACCGTGACGTAGCCCCACATCCAGGTCACGAGATGCTCGTTGCCGGGGTCGATGGCGGCCAGCTTGTCCAGCAGCGCCGGGTCGAGGTTGCCCCAGTTCGTGAGTTGCGCGCGGTCCAGCTTCTGGTACAGGCCGCCGGCGATCTGGGTCTTGGCGAAATGCGCCGACGGCACCACGATGTCGTAGCCGCTGCGGCCGGCCACCAGCTTGGCCTGCAGGATCTCGTTGGTGTCGTAGTTGTCGTAGCGGACCTTGATGCCGGTCTCTTTCTCGAAATTCCTGATCGTGTCGTCGGCGATGTAGTCGGACCAGTTGTAGACGTTCAGCACCTTGGGCTCGGCGGCCTGGGCGCCGGCGGCGGCCGAGGCCAAGGCCAGGCCGAGGGCCAGGAAAGCGCGGGTGCAGCGGGACGGTCGGGTCATGGCGGGTTCTCTCCGGATCGGGGTCAAGACCCCCAGCTAACGGGTGGGGCCGGATTGTGGCCGACCTGCCGGCAACGCTTCATGGCGCCGGGCGCCGTTTCAGCATGCCCCAGCCGTCCATCGTCAGTACCGGCTCCTCGTCCTGGTTGCGCATGGCCCAACTCGAGCGGATCAGCCCGACGTGCGGCTTGCTGGCCATCGGCCTGGCCTCCAGCACCTCCATGCGCACGCGCAGCACGTCGCCGGGGAAGACGGGCTTGAGCCAGCGCAGGTTGTCGATGCCCGGCGAACCCAGGCTGGCCGATTCCAGCAGGTAGGCGTCGCACATCATGCGCATGGCCATCGCGCAGGTGTGCCAGCCGCTGGCGCTCAGGCGTCCGAACAGCGTGCCGCGCGCGGCCTCGTCGTCCAGGTGGAAGGGCTGAGGGTCGAACTGGCGCGCGAACTCGATCACCGCCTCGCGCGACACCGGCATGCCGCCGAAGTCCAGGCTGTGGCCGACGGGAAAGTCTTCCCAGTAGTAGCGGTAGGTCTTGGGGGTCGTCATGGCCAGCGAGCATAGCGGCGCCACAATGCAGTCGTCTCCGCCAGCCCAAGAGCCTAACCATGACCCTGCTGATCCTCGGCCTCGTCCTCTTTCTCGGCGTGCACTCGGCGCGCATCTTCGCCGAGGGCTGGCGCACACGGATGCGCCAGCGCCTGGGCGAAAACGGCTGGAAGGGGCTGGTCTCGGTGCTCTCGATCGCCGGCTTCGTGCTCATCGTCTGGGGTTATGGCCAGGCCCGTCTGCAGCCGGCCGTGCTGTGGCCGTCGCCGACCTGGACGCGCCACCTGGCAGCGCTGCTCACGATCCCGGCCTTCGTGATGCTGGTGGCGGCCTACGTCCCGGGCAACGCCATCAAGGCTCGGCTGCACCACCCGATGGTGCTGGGCGTCAAGACCTGGGCGCTGGCGCACCTGCTGGCCAACAACACGCTGGCCGACCTGCTGCTGTTCGGCACCTTCCTGGCTTGGTCGGTGGCCAGCTTCGCCGCCGCGCGCAAGCGCGACAGAACCGGCGGCGTGGTCTACCCGCGCGGCCACACGGGGCCCACGGTCGTGGTGGTGGCGGTGGGCCTGGCCGCCTGGGCCGGTTTCGCGTTCTGGGCCCACGCGGCCTGGATCGGCGTGCGGCCCTTCGGCTAGGAGTCCGCGCGGCAGAACCGGGTAGTTCCTGACATCGGGTGGCACGG
>CAYJOA010000257.1:0-3921 GCA_964371495.1 uncultured Rubrivivax sp. | reverse complement strand
AATTCCTGGCGCGCAGCCCGGTCGGCTATACCATCGCGATGGCCGGCTTCGACGGTACCGAGTTGACTCGACGGCTCGGCAACGCCAGCGGTGGCCTGCCCTTCACCGTCGTCTTCGACCGCGCCGGCCTGATCGCTCACCGCAAGCTGGGCGAAACGAGTTTCGACGAACTCGCCCGCTGGGCAGCGACGACGTGAAGAGGCCGAAGCTGCCGAGGCGCCGTCGCGACTGCCGGATTCTCAGCATCTTCTGCCAGTCGTCGTCAACAGCCAGCAAAGGGCGTAAAGTCCGCTCTTTGCCGAACTCCTTACGGCCCGACATGAGCATTCTTGTCCTTCATGGCCCAGACATCACGCCGACCGGCACGCACCAGCCCGGCGGCCACGGAATCAAGACTTTGCCCCAGATCGAAGAAGAACTTGCGCAAATCGCTACAAATGCCAGCACTCTGCCGCATGACGTTCAGAGCAAGCACAAAGGCGCGCTGATCGGCCGCAGCCATGCGGCCCCCAGCGACGGCACCGAACCCAACGCCACCTGACGCCAGTCAAGACACGAGCCGACTTCGGCGCTGCGGTCGCGCCGGCGACCGCGGCCGTCACCACAAAAACACGAGGAGCCTGCCCCCATGGACCTGAGGAAACTCAAGACACTGATCGACCTGGTATCGGAGTCGAACATCTCCGAGCTGGAGATCACCGAAGCCGAAGGCAAGGTGCGCATCGTCAAGGCGGGCGCCGCGACGGCACCGGTGGTCGCCACGGCTGGTGCTGCGCCGGCCGCGGCGGGCGCAGTTCCGCACGTCGCCCTGGCGGCCCCGGCGGCCGCTGCGGAACCGGAGGGCAAGGTCATCAAGTCGCCCATGGTCGGCACCTTCTACCGCGCCGCCAGCCCGGGCGCCAAGACCTTCGTCGAACTCGGCGACGAGATCAAGGAAGGCGAACCCGTGTGCATCATCGAGGCGATGAAGATCATGAACGAGATCGAATCCGACTGTGCCGGCAGGATCAAGCGCATCCTGTGCGAAAACGGGCAGGCGGTGGAATTCGGTCAACCCCTCTTCATCGTCGAATAGGCGGCGGGGCGTGTTCAAGAAGATACTGATCGCCAATCGAGGCGACAGCGCCGCAGGCGCTGCGGCGAAGCCAAATTGCGCCGCGTGCGCAGCACGCCAAGGCAATTGAGCCGGACACCATGTTCAAGAAAATTCTGATAGCCAATCGAGGCGAAATTGCATTGCGCATCCAGCGCGCCTGTCGTGAGATGGGCATCAAGTCGGTCATCGTCTATTCGGAGGCCGACCGCGAGGCCAAGTACGTCAAGCTCGCCGACGAAGCCGTGTGCATCGGTCCCGCGTCTTCGAGCCTGAGCTACCTCAACATGCCGGCGATCATCGCCACCGCCGAGGTGACCGACGCCGAGGCCATCCATCCAGGCTACGGTTTCCTGAGCGAAAACGCCGACTTCGCCGAACGCGTGGAGAAGAGCGGCTTCGTCTTCATCGGGCCGACGCCGGAGTCGATCCGCACCATGGGCGACAAGGTGGCGGCCAAGCAGGCCATGATCAAGAGTGGCGTGCCCTGCGTGCCCGGCAGCGAGGGCGCACTGCCCGACGACCCCAAGGAGATCATCCGCCAGGCCCGAGCCCTGGGCTACCCGGTGATCATCAAGGCCGCTGGCGGCGGCGGCGGGCGCGGCATGCGTGTCGTGCACACCGAAGCGGCGCTGATCAACGCCGTGCAGACCACGCGCACCGAGGCCGGCGCGGCCTTCGGCAACCCGGCCGTGTACATGGAGAAGTTCCTCGAGAACCCGCGCCACATCGAGATCCAGGTTATGGCCGACACCTTCCGCAACGCGGTGTGGCTGGGCGAACGCGACTGCTCGATGCAGCGCCGGCACCAGAAGATCATCGAGGAAGCACCGGCGCCGGGCATCGCGCGGCGCATCATCGAGCGCATCGGCGACCGCTGCGCCGCGGCGTGCAAGAAGATCGGCTACCGTGGCGCCGGCACCTTCGAGTTCCTTTACGAGGACGGCGAGTTCTTCTTCATCGAGATGAACACGCGCGTGCAGGTCGAGCACCCGGTGACGGAGATGGTGACCGGCATCGACATCGTGCAGATGCAGATCCGCGTTGCCGCGGGTGAGAAACTGCCGTTCACGCAGCGCAACATCCAGATGCGGGGCCATGCGCTGGAGTGCCGCATCAACGCCGAGGACCCCTACAAGTTCACGCCGTCGCCCGGCCGCATCACCCTTTGGCATGCACCCGGCGGACCCGGTGTGCGCGTGGACTCGCACGCCTACACCAACTACTACGTGCCGCCCAACTACGACTCGATGATCGGCAAGATCATCGTCCACGGCGACACGCGCGACCAGGCCCTGGCCCGCATGCGCACCGCGCTGTCCGAAACCGTGGTCGAGGGCATCCACACCAACATTCCCCTGCACCGCGAGCTGATGGTCGACGCCAAGTTCGTCGAGGGCGGTACCAGCATCCATTACCTCGAAGGTTGGCTGGGCCAACACCACCGGTAGACCCCATTGTTCGAACTCGTCTTGCGCGCGCCGCAAGCGCTGGTGGAGCCAGTCTCCGACGCGCTGATGGACGAGCTCGGCGCCTTGTCGGTGTCGGTGGAGGACGCCGACGCCGGCAGCGCTGGGGAGCAGGCGCTGTTCGGCGAGCCCGGGCTGCCGGCGCCGGCTGCCGGCTGGGAACGCTCGACGCTGACGGCCCTGTTCGACACCGAGACCGCCGCCGAACAAGCCGCTGCCTGGCTGCTGGCGCAGGAAGGCACGGCCGGCGTGCACCTACAGGCGCTGCACGCCGTGGCCGAGCAGGACTGGGTGCGGCTAACGCAGTCGCAGTTCGCGCCGGTGGAGATCACGCCCGCGTTCTGGGTCGTGCCGAGCTGGCACGAACCGCCGCCGGGCGCCCGCCAGGTGATCCGGCTCGACCCCGGCCTGGCCTTCGGCACCGGCACCCACCCGACGACCCGCATGTGCCTGCGCTGGCTGGCGCGGCGGCCGGCCGTGGCCATGCTGCCCGACCGCGTGCTCGACTACGGCTGCGGCTCGGGCATCCTGGCCATCGGCGCGGCGCTGCTCGGTGCCCGGCACGTCGACGCGGTCGACATCGACCCGGCAGCGGTGCAGGCCACACGCGACAACGCCCTGCGCAACGGCGTGTCCGACGCCCGGCTCGCACCGGGCCTGCCGGGGGCCGCCGCCGGCGTCTACGCGCTCGTGCTGGCCAACATCCTGGCCTCGCCGCTGAAGCTGTTGGCGCCACTGCTGGCCGCACACGTCGCGCCCGCGGGCTGGCTGGTGCTGGCCGGCATCCTGGAGCGGCAGGCCGACGAGCTGACGGCGGCCTATGCACCCTGGCTCGGGCTGGCGGTGGCCGACCGCGAGGACGGCTGGGTCCTGATGACCGCACAACGCGCGCCGCCAGGCCCATGACCGCGCCGCTGGCCACCCGCTGCCCCGCGTGCAGCACCGTGTTCCGCGTCGTGCCGGACCAGTTGCGGGTGTCCGAGGGCTGGGTCCGCTGCGGACGCTGCGCCGAGGTCTTCAACGCCACGGAGGGCCTGGTCGACCTGGAAAGCGGCGCACCGCGAGACTGGGTCGACGATTCGCCCCGCAGTGCCATGCCGCCTGCGCCGGATGCTGCAGCGCCGGTGGCCGGCGCGCCTGCCACTGCAGACAACGCCGAGGCGCCCCCGATTCCCGGCTTCTCCCGCGAAGAGACCGACGCCGCGCCCGCATCGGTGCCGCCGCGGCCACCCGAGCCACCCAGGCAGCAGGCACGGACCGGGCTGCCGGCTGCCGAAGCCGCCGCCGTGCAAGTCCACAGGCCGTCCTTCGTGCGCCGCGCCGAACGCGCCGAGCGCTGGCGCCGGCCCCGGGTGCGCG
>CAYJOA010000256.1:0-3938 GCA_964371495.1 uncultured Rubrivivax sp. | reverse complement strand
GCTGAAGACCGTGGAGCCGACGAGGATGAAGAGCACGAAGCACGACAGCTTGGCGGTGTTGTCCAGCGCCTGGATCAGCAGCGACTTGCTGAGCTTGCCGCGCCCCCCGGCCATCAGCAGCGCTCCGAGTGCGCCCATGGCGCCGCCTTCGGTGGGCGTGGCGATGCCCAGGAAGATGGTGCCCAGCACCAGGAAGATCAGCACCAGCGGCGGAATCAGGACGAAGGTCACCTGCTCGGTCAGCCGCGACAGCAGGCCGACCTTGAAGAACTTGTTCACCAGCGCCAGCACCAGCCCCAGCAACGATGCCACCGTCATCGACAGGATGAAGATCTCGTCGCCCGGCGCCGGCAGCTCGCGCTCGATCAGCGGATTGATCACGCTCTGGTGCACGCGCGACCAGGCGTAGCCGGCGAGGCCGCAGATGACGAACAGCGCCAGCAGCGAGCGGTGGCCGCTGGAGCCGTTGGGCTCGCGGTAGATGCGGGCCTCGACGGGCAGGGCCGGCACCCACTTGGGCTTGAAGATCGCCACCAGGGCGACGAAGCCCAGGTACAGGCCGACCAGCATCAGCCCCGGGAGCAGCGCGCCGGCGTACATGTCGCCGACCGAGCGGCCGAGCTGGTCGGCCAGCACGATCAGCACCAGCGACGGCGGGATCGCCTGCGCCAGCGTGCCCGAGGCGGTGATGGTGCCGGTGGCGATGGTGCGGTTGTAGCCGTAGCGCAGCATGATGGGCAACGAGATCAGGCCCATCGAGATGACCGCCGCGGCGACCACGCCGGTGGTGGCGGCGAGCAGCGCGCCGACCAGGATGACCGCGAAGGCCAGACCGCCGCGCACCGGCCCGAACACCTGGCCGACGGTCTCGAGCAGGTCCTCGGCCATGCCCGAGCGCTCGAGGATGATGCCCATCAGCGTGAAGAAGGGAATGGCCAGCAGCGTGTCGTTCTGCATGATGCCGAAGACACGCAGCGGCAAGGCCTGGAACAGATTGCCGCCGAAAAGGCCGGCCTCCATGCCGATGAAGCCCATGAACAGGCCGGTGGCGGCCAGGCCGAAGGCCACCGGGATGCCCGACAGCAGGAAGATGAACAGCGCCGCGAACATCAGCGGCACGAAGTTCTGGACCAGGAACGAGGCTTCCATAGGGTCAGGCTCCAGACTGCTTCTTGGCGGCCTCGGCGGCCAGTTCTTCGGCGAGGATCTCTTCGTCGCTCTTGCCGCCTTCGATGCTCATCGGCTCGGCGCGCAGCCCGCGCACGAAGGCGATGCGTTTGACCAGTTCCGACAGCGCCTGGATCAGCAGCAGACCGAAGCCCAAGGGCATCAGCAGGTAGGCGGGCCAGCGGATCAGGCCGCCGGCGTTCTGCGACATCTCGCCCGTGACCCATGCGGTGGTGAACAGCGGCCAGCTCAGCCAGACCATGATCAGGCACAGCGGGATCAGGAAGACGATGATGCCGGCGATGTCGATGAAGGCGTTGGTGCGCCTGGACAACTTGCCGGAGATGAAGTCGATGCGCACGTGCGCGTTGCGCATGAAGGCAAAGCCGGCGCCGAGCAGGAACACGCCGGCGAACAGGTACCACTGGATCTCGAGAAAAGCGTTCGAGCTGATGTTGAAGGTCTTGCGGATGATGGCGTTGCCGGCGCTGATCAGCACCGAGGCCAGGACCAGCCAGCGGATCAGCCGGCCGACCTGGCTGCTCAGCGCATCGACGCCGGAAGAGAGCTTGAGTAGGGCATCCACGACAGGACTCCGTTGTCTTGCATTGCTGGGTCGACGCAGCGCAGGGGACTGCAGGCGCCCACCCTCGGACAGCCCGGACTGTACGGACTCGGCGCTCGTTCTCGCTGCAAGTTGCCCGCGCCTAGGGTAAGCATGTAGCCGCTCGCCGTGCCGTGCCGCTCGGTACGGCTCAGACCTGGGTCGCCAGCTGGTAGAGCCGGCCGGAGCGCGCGCCGCTGCGGCAGAACATCAGCAGCGGCCGCGGCAGCTCCTGCAGCAGTTGCGCCATCGCGGCGGCCTCGGCCGCGGTCTGGAAAGCGCCGTTCACCGGCAGGTAGCGATAGGCCAGTCCGGCGGCGCGGGCAGCGGCCTCGATCTGCGCGTTGGTCGGCTGCATGGCGCCTTCCTCGAAGTCGGGCCGGTTGTTGACCACGGCGCGGAAGCCGGCGCGGGCCACCTCGGCCATGGCCTCGGGCGTCAGCTGCGGGGCGACGCAGACATCGGCGGCGATGGCGCGCAGGGGCAGGGCCGTGCTCATGCGGCGCTGCTCACTTCGACAGCGCCTGCTTGACGGCCGCCGACACCAGCGCCATCTCGGCCTTGCCGGCGAGCTGCGCCTTGGCGGCGGCCATCACCCGGCCCATGTCGCCGGGGCCGCTGGCACCCAGCTCGGCGACGATGGCCGCCACCGCGGCGGCGATCTCGTCGGCGCCCAGCCGCTGCGGCAGGTAGGCTTCGAGCACGCGCACCTCGGCGGCTTCCTTGTCCGCCAGGTCGCTGCGACCACCCTGCAGGAAGGCCGTGATCGAGTCCTTGCGCTGCTTGATGAGCTTGTCCACCAGCCCGACCACGGCGTTGTCGTCGAGCACGATGCGTTCGTCCACTTCGCGCTGCTTGCATGCCGCCAGCAGCATGCGGATCGTCGACAGGCGTTCGCTGTCGCGGGCGCGCATGGCGGCCTTCATGTCTTCGGTGACGCGGTCCTTGAGGGTGCTCATCTCGCTGCCTGAGTCCAATGAAAGAAGCCCGCTGCGGCGTGCCGCGCGGGCTTTGATTGTCCGTGAAGACCGCGTGTCAGTAGAGCTTCTTGGGCAACTGCATGCTGCGCACGCGCTTGAAGTGGCGCTTCACCGCGGCCGCCTTCTTGCGCTTGCGCTCGGCGGTGGGCTTTTCGTAGAACTCGCGCGCGCGCAAGTCGGTCAGCAGGCCGATCTTTTCAATGGTGCGCTTGAAGCGGCGCAGTGCGACATCGAAAGGCTCGTTCTCTTTGACGCGGATGGTGGTCATGTACTCGGGAATCCTGCAAGGTTTGCGCTCGGTGTCCGGCCAGGGCTGGCGCAAAGTGGGGACGCGCTCAAGGCCGGCGAGGCGGATCGACACGCTGGTTGTCCAGCAAAGCCCGGCATTATATGCCGCCTTCGACAGCGTCCGCCAGAGTTCTTGTGCACCGGCGGGGGACCGCCTGCCGGCGGGGCCGGTCAGGGCGCCTCGCGCCGGCGACCGGGCGTGGCGAGCCGGCACGGGTCAAACTAGGGGCGAGAATAGCGAAGTCACTTGAACTGCCGGTAGCGCAATACCAAGATGAAGCTGCCGCTGCAGCGTCGCGCGGCGCCGTGCTTGTACTCGCTCGTACCCTTGATGGACATGACCTCTCAAGCCGATTCGTCGCCAGCGCTGCCGCTGGCCGCCGCGGAAATGCAGCAACTGCTGGGCAGCCTGTTGTCGCAGGTGCTGGCGCGGCGCGGCGACCTGCTGGCGCTGAAAAACGTCGCCAGCGGCCGCTATGTGTACGCCAACGATGCCATGGCGGCCTTCGTGGGCCGCCCGGCGGCGGAGCTCGTGGGACGCAGCGACGCCGAACTGTTCGACCCGGTGCTGGCCACCGCGCTGCGCGCTGCCGAGCAAACCGTGCTGGCGCAGGGCACCCCCCTGGCCAGCGAACACGGCTTCGAGCGGGCCGGCACGAGGCGCGACTTCTCGGTGCTGCGCGCCGTCGGTGACGACCTGCAAGGGCGGCGCTGGATGTGCAGCGTATGGACGGACCTGGCTGGCGAGCGCCAACGTGAGCTGCAGCTGCGTGCCGCGCTCGAGCAGATCGAGCAACAGCAGCGTGGCAACGAGTTGCTGCGCCGCGAAATCTCCGACCAGGCACTGCGCGATCCGGCCTCGGGCTTGTACAAGCGTTCGCATTTCGAGGACCAGTTGC
>CAYJOA010000255.1:0-3940 GCA_964371495.1 uncultured Rubrivivax sp. | reverse complement strand
TGGTGGCGCTTCAGGGATTTGAACCCCGGACCTGCGGATTATGATTCCGTCGCTCTAACCAGCTGAGCTAAAGCGCCTGAGCGCGCGATTATAGCGAGCCGTACCGGCTGCGCGCAGGCCAGCGTCACCCCCCGCAAACCGATGTTCAGTTTCTTCAAGAAGAAGGCGCCGCCGCCGGCTGCGCCAGCGGCCGCGCCCGTGCCCGCACCGAGCCCGGCCGCCGTATCGCCGGCGGCGCCTGCGTTGGCTTCGCTGCCGGAGCTGCAGCCCGAACCGCGCAGCCGCTGGTTCTCACGCCTGGCACAGGGACTGCGCAAGACGGGCGCCGGCATCGCCCAGGTCTTCACCGGCACGCGCATCGACGACGCGCTGTACGAGGACCTGGAGTCGGCCTTGCTGCTGGCCGACACCGGCATGCCGGCAACGCAGTACCTGCTGGCGGATCTCAAGCGGCGGGTCAAGGAAACCAAGGCCACCGATCCGGCGGCCGTGAAGTCGCTGCTGGCCGATGCCGTCACGGACCTGCTGCTGCCGCTGCAGCGGCCGCTGGTCATCGGCGGCGCCGACGGCCAGGCGAGCCCGACCGTGATCATGGTCACCGGCGTCAACGGCGCCGGCAAGACCACCAGCATCGGCAAGCTCACGCGTTACCTGGCCGCTGCCGACCAGAAGGTGCTGCTGGCGGCCGCGGACACGTTTCGCGCCGCCGCGCGCGAGCAGCTCGCCGTGTGGGCCGGCCGCAACCAGGTGGAGATCGTCAGCCAGGAAGGCGGTGACCCGGCAGCCGTGACCTTCGACGCCGTGAGCGCCGGCCGCGCCCGCGGCTGCGACGTCGTCATCGCCGACACCGCGGGCCGCCTGCCGACGCAGGCGCACCTGATGGAGGAACTGAAGAAGATCCAGCGCACGATCGCCAAGGCGATGCCGGGCGCGCCGCACGAGGTACTGCTGGTGGTCGACGGCAACACCGGGCAGAACGCGCTGGCGCAGGCCAAGGCCTTCGACGCCGCGCTCGGCCTCACCGGCCTGGTCGTCACCAAGCTCGACGGCACCGCGAAAGGGGGTGTGCTGGCGGCCATTGCACGCTGGGGCGCCGAGCAGGGGCGGGTGGTGCCGGTCTACTTCATCGGCATCGGCGAGAAGCTGGAAGACCTGCAGACCTTCGACGCGCGCGAATTCGCGCAGGCCCTGCTGGGCTGAACCGGCAAGTCGTCGCAGGCGGTCAGCGTCCGCTGGAGGCCGGCTCGAGGTCTTCGTAGAAGCCCGAAGGCACGGGTTCCATCGACGCGTCCATGGCGGCTTCCTGCGCCGCGCGGTCGCCGTCGGCCAGGATCTCCGACATCTCGGCGACCGGGATCAGCGGCATCGGCCGCGAGGCGCTGGCCTTGATGCCGGCGGCGGCCGGCCCGGACAGCGCCGACAGGGAACCCCGTACGTACGTGATGCTGGGCAGCTCACCCTCGCGCCAGACATGCACCTGGATGCCCGCAGCCCGCAGCACGCGGGCCATGCGCTCGTGGCGCTTGCGGCTGCGCTCGGTCTCCTGCGCCGAACGCACGTCGATGACGGCCAGCACCCGGGAGCCGGCGTCGCACAACAACAAGTCGGCGCTGAGCGAGCCCACGCGCTGCAGCCATTCGCCGTACGAGCGGCGCGACGGCACGCGGATGAAACGCGCCAGCGGCACCTGGGCCAGCACCAGGAATCCCGGCATCGCGCGCTTGAGCAGGTCGTGCGCCTCGCGTTCGGTGATCGACAGCACGCGCGCCGGCTCGGGCGGCCAGCCGGCCAGCGTGTCGACGGCCTCGCGCAGCGAGCTGCCGCGCCGGTTGGCCTGCTGCTGGCGCAGGCGCAGGCCGAGCAGCGTGAGCAGCAGCAGCACCGTGGCCGGCAGGGCAAAGGAAGCGATGGGGGTCAGGAAGTCCATGGTGACGCGTGGCGGCCGGCAGTCGTATCTGCAACATCGGCGCTGCGGCACCGGAATTGACGGTGCGGACGCAAGAGAAGTGTATCGAGGCGTTGCGCCGCCGGCGGCCCTGGCGGCTAACGCGGCAGGCCGGGGAAGCCGCCGCCGCCCATGCGCTTCATCATCTTCATCAGGCCGCCGCCCTTCATCTTCTTCATCATGCCCTGCATCTGCTCGAACTGGTTGAGCAGGCGGTTGACCTCCTGCACGTGCACGCCGGCGCCCGTGGCGATGCGCCGTTTGCGGCTGGCCTTGATGAGGTCGGGCTTGCGACGCTCCAGCGGCGTCATGGCGCAGATGATGCCTTCCATGCGCTTGACGTCGCGCTCGGCGCGGCCCATGTCGGCGCCGGCGGCGCGGCTGGCCAACTGGCTGGGCAGCTTGTCCATGAGGCCGGCCAGGCCGCCCATGTTCTTCATCTGCGTGATCTGGCCCAGGAAGTCGTTGAGGTCGAAGCCGCTGCCCGACTTGACCTTCTCGGCCAGCTTGTGCGCGGCGTCCATGTCGACGCCCTTCTGCACCTCCTCGACCAGCGCCAGGATGTCGCCCATGCCGAGCACCCGCCCGGCGTGGCGCTCGGCGTCGAAGACCTCCAGGCCGTCGATCTTTTCCGAGATGCCGGCGAACTTGATCGGCACGCCGGTGACCTGGCGCACCGACATCGCCGCACCGCCGCGGGCGTCGCCGTCGAGTTTGGTCAGCACCACGCCGGTCAGCGGCAGCGCGTCCTTGAAGGCCTTGGCCGTGTTCACCGCGTCCTGGCCCTGCATGGCGTCGACGATGAACAGCGTCTCCACCGGCTCGAGCACCGCATGCAGTTCGCGGATCTCGGCCATCAGCGCTTCGTCGATGCCCAGGCGGCCGGCGGTGTCGACCAGCAGCACGTCGAAGTAGTGGCGCCTGGCGTAGTCCAGCGCGGCCAGCGCGATCTCGCGCGGCTTCTGCTCGGGCGCGGACGGGAACCACTCTGCGCCGGCCTGCGCCGTCACCGTCTTCAGCTGCTCGATGGCGGCCGGCCGGTAGACGTCGGCCGACACCGTCAGCACCTTCTTCTTGCGCTTGGTGATGAGGTGGCGCGCCAGCTTGGCGGTGGTGGTGGTCTTGCCGGCGCCCTGCAGGCCGGCCATCAGGATCACCGCCGGCGGCTGCGTCGCCAAGTCGAGGTCGGCCACCGCGCCCTTGTCGGGCCCCGCCGGGTCCGGCCCCATCGTCGCCGCCAGCTCCTTGTGCACGATGCCGACCAGGGCCTGGCCGGGGTTGAGCGACCCCACCACTTCCTGGCCCAGCGCCTTGTCCTTGACGCGCGCGATGAAGTCGCGCACCACGGGCAGCGCCACGTCGGCCTCGAGCAGCGCCATACGCACCTCGCGCAGCATGTCCTGCACGTTGCTTTCGGTGATGCGGGCCTGGCCGCGCATCGTCTTCACCAGCTTGCTCAGCCGGTCACTCAGGGTCGAGGCCATCGCCATGCGTGCCCGCGGCGAGCGGGCCCTTGATCAGTACACTGTCGTGATGATTCTATCGACCGCCTCTCCCGCGCTCGCCCCCGGTGGCGCGCTGCTGCTCGCAGCGGTCGCGGCGGCGCTGTACGTGGGGGCCGCCTGGCCGCTGCCGCGGCTGCAGCGCTTTTCGACGGCAGCCCTGTTGGGCGGCTTCGTGCTGCACCTGCTGCTGCTGGTGGTGGACATCGGCGGTCTCGGCCAGGCCGAGGCGGGCGCGCGACTGGGATTCGGGCCCGTGCTGTCGATGGCGGTATGGCTGGTGATCGCCGTGCACACGGTGGAAAGCCGCTTCGTGCCGCTGCCCGCGGTGCGCCAGTGGCTGGGTTTTGCCGGCGCGCTGGCGGTCGTGCTGGCGGCGGTGTTTCCCGGCGACACGCGGCCGGTGACGTCGGCGCTGGCGCCGCTGCACTTTGCGCTGGGCGTGGGCTCCTACGGCCTGTTCGGCGCCGCGGTGCTGCATGCGGTGCTGCTC
>CAYJOA010000254.1:0-3941 GCA_964371495.1 uncultured Rubrivivax sp. | reverse complement strand
ATGGTCAGTTCGATCCCGGGTGCAGCGGGCTGTGCCGGCGCAGACAAGTTCCGCGACTTCGAACGCTCCACCCTAGCCCGCCGCCACGGCGCCGTCCAGCTCCAGCCCCGCCAGCAATTCGTACGACCGCAGCCGCGCCGCATGGTCGTGGATGGCGCCGGCAACGATCAGTTCGTCGGCCGCCGTCTTCTCGACGATGGCCTGCAGCTGCCGCTGCACCGTCGCCGGCGAACCCACCGCGGTGGCCGCCAGCATGCGCTGCACGCCGGCCCTTTCCTGCGGCGTCCACATCGCCTCCATCGCGGCCGGATCCATCGGGCGCGGCAGCGGCCCGCGCTGGCCGCGCTGCATGCCCAGGAAGCGCTGCTGGATCGACGTGAACAGCCACGCCGCTGCGTCGTCGCTGTCGGCGGCGACGACGTTGACGCCGACCATCGCGTGCGCTTGGGGCCACGCGGCCGAAGGGCGGTAGCCGCTGCGGTAGACCTGCAGCGCCTGCAGCAGCAGGTCGGGCGCGAAGTGCGAGGCAAACGCGAACGGCAGCCCCAGGTAGGCGGCCAGCTGGGCGCTGTACAGGCTGGAGCCGAGCAGCCAGATCGGCACCTGGGTGCCGATGCCGGGGATCGCGCGCACTGGCTGGTCGGCGCCGCCGTCGCCCAGGTAGGCCTGCAGCTCGAGCACGTCGCGCGGGAAACCTTCTTCGTCGTCGCTGGCCAGATGGCGGCGCAGCGCGCGCATCGTCAGCCGGTCGGTGCCCGGCGCGCGCCCCAGTCCGAGGTCGATGCGCCCTGGGTACAACGTGGCCAGCGTGCCGAACTGCTCGGCCACCACCAGCGGCGCATGGTTGGGCAGCATCACGCCGCCCGAGCCGACGCGCAGGGTCTTCGTGCCGCCGGCGATGTAGCCCACCAGCACGGCGGTGGCCGAACTGGCCACACCGTCCATGTTGTGGTGCTCGGCCACCCAGTAGCGGCGGTAGCCCCAGGCCTCGGCGTGGCGGGCCAGGTCGAGCGAGTTGCGCAAGGCCGTCGCGGCGTCGCTGCCTTCGACGATGGGGGACAGATCGAGCACGGATAGAGGTTTCACGGTTCGCATCATGCCGCCCCGCCGGCCCGCCGCGTGGCCAGGGGTCTTGTGCGGCCCGGCTTGATCTCGATCAGCGATGCCGCCCGCGCCGCTGCAAGTTCAGGTCGTGTGCGGCGATGATCGAGTCGCCGCAGCGCGCGATGCCGGCGTGGCCCGCGGTCCGGATCCTGGAGCTTCGTCATGAGCGTTCGCCATCTCGACCACCTCTTCCAGCCCCGGTCGGTGGCCGTGATCGGCGCGTCCGACCGCGAGCACAGCCTGGGCGCCACGCTGATGCACAACCTGCTGGCCGGCGGCTACGCCGGGCCGGTGTGGCCGGTGAACCCGAAACACGCCGTCGTGGCTGGTCAACGCGCCTATGCCGGCGTGGCCGGCCTGCCCGAGGCGCCGGATCTGGCCGTGATCTGCACGCCGGCGGCCACGGTGCCGGGGCTCATCACCGAGCTGGGGCAGCGCGGCACGCGCGCGGCGGTGGTCATCAGCGCCGGCCTGTCGGCGAGCGCCGCGCCGGGCGGCCCGAGCCTGCGCCAGGCCATGCTCGACGCCGCGCGGCCCCACCTGCTGCGCATCCTGGGGCCGAACTGCGTCGGCCTGTTGGTGCCGGGCATCGGCCTGAATGCCAGCTTCGCCCACACCTCGGCCTTGCCGGGTGAACTGGCTTTCGTCTCGCAGTCGGGCGCGCTGACGACGGCCTTGCTGGACTGGGCGCGCTCGCACCAGATCGGTTTTTCGCACTTCGTGTCCCTGGGCGACAGCGCCGACGTCGACTTCGGCGATGTGCTCGACTACCTCGGCAGCGACCCCGGCACGCGCGCCATCCTGATGTACATGGAATCGGTGCAGTCGGCGCGCAAGTTCATGTCGGCGGCACGCGCCGCGGCGCGCAACAAGCCGGTGCTGCTGGTCAAGGCCGGCCGCGCGCCGGCCGGCGCGAAGGCCGCTGCCTCGCACACCGGCGCGCTGGCCGGATCGGACAGCGTCTTCGACGCCGCCGTGCGCCGCGCCGGCATGCTGCGCGTGGCCACGCTCACCGACCTCTTCGCGGCCGCCGAGACGCTGGCACGGGCGCGCCCCTTCGCCGGCGAGCGGCTGATGGTGATGACCAACGGCGGCGGCGCCGCGGTGCTGGCCGCCGATGCGCTGACGCTGGGCGGCGGCACGCTGGCCGAACTGTCGGCCGACACCCTGCGCCGGCTGGGCGAGTTGCTGCCGCCGACCTGGTCGCAGGGCAACCCGGTGGACATCATCGGCGACGCGCCGGTCGAACGTTACGTGCGCACGCTGCAGGTGATGCTGCAGGACCCGGCGGCCGACGCGCTGCTGTTCATGCACGCACCGACGGCCATCGTTGCCAGCGCCGAGATCGCCGCCGCCTGCGCCCCGGTGCTGCAGGCGGCGTCGCAGCCGGTGCTGGGCGCCTGGCTCGGCGCCGACGCGGTGCACGAGGCCCGCACGATCTTCGCCGCCGCGGGCATCCCGAACTACGGCACACCGGAACAGGCGGTGGCCGGCTTCCTGCAGCTGGTCGACTTCCATCGCAACCAGGCGCTGCTGATGCAGACACCGCCGTCGCTGCCGCAGGCCTTCACGCCCGACGTGAACGCGGCGCGCGCCGTCATCGACCGGGCCCTGGCCGCCGGGCGCAGCCTGCTCGACGAGTTCGAGGCCAAGGCGCTGCTGGCGGCCTACGGCATACCGGTGGTCGCCACACGCGCGGTGGCCGACGTCGCCGCGGCCGAGGTCGCGGCGGTGGACATCGGCTGCCCGGTGGTGCTGAAGATCCTCAGCCCCGACATCTCGCACAAGTCCGACGTCGGCGGCGTCGCGCTGGGGCTGGCCACGCCGGCGGCGGTGCGGCAGGCCGGCCTGGACATGCTGCAGCGTGTGCACCAGTTGCGCCCCGATGCCCGGGTGGCGGGCTTCACGGTGCAGGCCATGGTGGTGCGCCCGCATGCTCACGAGCTGATCGTCGGCGCCGCCACCGACCCCATCTTCGGGCCGGTGATCCTGTTCGGCCAGGGCGGCGTGGCGGTGGAGGTCATCGCCGACCGCGCCGTCGCGCTGCCGCCGCTGGACGCGGTGCTGGCGCGCGACCTGGTCGCGCACACCCGCGTGTCCCGGCTGCTGGCCGGCTACCGCGACCGCGCCGCCGTCGACCACGACGCGCTGGTCCTGGTGCTGCTGAAGGTGTCGCAACTCGTCTGCGACTGCCCCGAAGTGGCCGAACTCGACATCAACCCGCTGCTCGCCGACGACCAAGGTGTCGTCGCGCTCGACGCCCGTGTGCGCGTGCAGCCCGCCAGCGGCACGGGGGCGGCGCGCCTGGCCATCCGGCCCTACCCGGCCGAACTCGAGGAGTGGCTGTCGATCGGCGGCCGCCGCGTGCTGGCGCGGCCGGTGCGGCCCGACGACGAAGCGCGCCTGAAGGCCTTCTTCGCCGGCGCCGAGCCCCGCGACCTGCGGCTGCGTTTCTTCATGACGCGGCGCGAACTGGCGCACTCCGAGCTGGCGCGCTTCAGCCAGCTCGACTACGAGCGCGAGATGGCCTTCATCGCCGTGGTCGACGAGCCCGGTGAGAGCACCGAGAGCGGCGGCATGCTCGGCGAGGTGCGCGTGGCCACCGACCCCGACAACCGGCGCGCCGAGTTCGCGCTGATGGTGCGCCGCGACATGCAGCGACAGGGCCTGGGCCGCGCGCTGCTGGCCAAGATGATCCGCTACCTGCGCTCGCGCGGCACCCTTGTGCTGGCCGCCGAGTGCCTGGGCCACAACCCGGGCATGGTCGCGCTGGCGCGGGCGATGGGCTTCACGGTGCAGCGCAGCGGCGACGGCGACACGGTGTCGCTGTTGCTCGA
>CAYJOA010000253.1:0-3974 GCA_964371495.1 uncultured Rubrivivax sp. | reverse complement strand
TGTGCACAATGTATATTATGTTAATTATTACATCGTTTATCACCCAGAGTACGAGCTTGCCGCTCCTGGCCGCCTGATGCTCCCTGCCTGACGACTGCTGTTGGCGAGCCTGCCCGGTCTCGCCGGCCCCTTGCTGTGCAGCACGGACCGTCCAGCAAACCCGCCGCTACAACCGTCTCTTGTTGGGCAAACGGCCGCTCCGTCCGCTTCAGACCCGCGTGCGCTGGCCGACTACACAAGGATGATGGGAAAAACGGCAAGTCGGGGACTACTGGACGCTGTGGCGGGCTGGCGCTCTGGTCTCGGTGTGCTCCTATTCGCCCTCTCCGGAATAGCCCACGCCGACGCTGCCGAGTTCACCTGGCACGCTCAGCACATGGTCGTCGTGGACGAGGAAAGCGGCGCTGTCCTGCTGTCCAAGGCCGAGCAGGCGTCGGTGCCGATGGCGTCGCTGACCAAGTTGCTGACGGCCATGGTCGTGCTCGACGCGGGCCAGGACATGCAGGAACTGCTGACCATCGAGGCCGCCGACCTCGATACGCTGAAGCACACCCGCAGCGGTGTGCCGGTCGGCACCACGCTGCCGCGCGCCAAGTTGCTCGAACTGACGCTGCTGGCCTCCGACAACCGCGCTGCCTCCAGTCTGGCCCGGAACTACCCGGGAGGCATGCCCCACTTCCTGGAGGCCGTGCGGCTCAAGACCTCGCAGCTCGACCTTGCCAGCACCCGGGTTCTGGAGCCCACCGGCCTGTCGCCAGACAACCGCTCCAGCGCCAGCGACCTGGCGGTGGTCGTGCGCGTCGCTGCCGGTTATCCGGCCATCGTGGCGGCCACGACTCAGGCACGCGGCGTGGCGGTGGTCAAGGGCAAGCCTTACCGCGCCCTCAACACCAATCGCCTCGTTGGCAGCCCGGGTTGGGACATCCTGTTGTCGAAGACCGGTTTCACCAATGAAGCCGGGCGCTGCCTGGTGATGCGTCTGCGCGCCGCAGGCAAGACGGTGTTGGTCGTGCTGCTCAACGCCAGCGCCGGCGCCGGCCGCACCCTCGACGCGCTGAACGTGACGCGGTGGCTGGCAGGACTTCCACCCTTGAATGCGCTGCCGGGACTTGCCGCCGTGGCTGGCGACAAGCGGCCCCCTCGCCGGGGACTCCGCGCCCCGCGGCCGGTCAAACCAGCCTAGAGACCGCCGCTCAACCGGTCCGCCGACCGGCCCCTGCGCCGCCCGCAGCCGCCGCAGGCTTTGCCGCCAGGGCGTCGCCGGGTCCGCGCCGTCGCACGGCGGCCACGACGGCGCCCAAGCGCTGGCGCTGCAGCGCATCGAGCCCCGCGCGGCCCAGCAGCACGGCCAACAGCGACTCGGGCGACAACGGTGCCGCCGTGGCCGCCCGGCGGCCTTCCAGCGCGGCCTTCATCGCCTGCAGCTTCAGCAGGCGCCGCGCCGCGTCGAAGGCAGCCGGCGATTGCAGGCCCCAAGCGGCCTCGGCCTGGAGCAGCAACTCGTCGGTGCTCAATCCGCTCTGCGTTCCGGCCGCGGCCACGCCGGGCAGCCCGGCGCGCGCTGCCAGGGCCTGCTCCCACGGCGCCGGCAGCGCCGGGAGTTGCGACCAGCGCTGGGCCAGCGCAACGCGATCGTCGGCCTGGTCGGCGCCAGGCTCCAGCGACTCGCACAAAACAAGCTTGGCGGCCAGCGCGTCACAAGTCGCGTGCCAGCTGCGTTGTGCGCTGCTGCCCAAGGTCTGGACCACCACATCGCGCGACCTGCGGAACCGCGCATCGAGCGCCGCGGCGTCGCTGCGCGGCGCCGGCCCCGCGCGCAGCCAGGCGGCGTCGACCTCGGCCAGCGTGCGCTTGAGCTCGGCCGGCGCCGTGTCGGCAGCCAAGGCCTCCAGGCGCTCGATCAAGGCCAGGCGCTCGGCACCGTGAGCCCGGAACTCGGCGTCGCGGGCATTGAAGGCGGCGTCACGGGCGCTGAAGATGGCGTCGATCGCGGTCTTGAATTCCGCCCACAGTGCATTCTCGTCGCCGCGCGCCAGAGGCAGCGCCCGCGCCTGCTGCTGCCAGTCGGTCTGCAGCTGGCGCACGCGGTCGACCAGTTCACGGCCGCCCTGGCCACCGGCCAGCGCCTCGGCACCCAAGGCGCCGGCGCGGGCGATGAGTCGTTCACGCCCTCCCCGCGCGGCATGCCGGGCTTCCTGCAGTGGAGATTCGAGCCGCGCCACCGCGGCGTTCATGCGTTCGACCAGCTTGTCGCGTGACTTGTGCGGCACGGTGTGTTCGATCGGCCCGAGCTTGCGCCATTCGGTGCGGAAGTGGTCCAGCGCGCCGGCGAGCATGCGCCAGTCGGGGGCCACGTCACCGCCGTCGGCGGCGGGCAGCGTCACGGCGTCGAGGGCCGCGATGAGCTGTTGGCGCGCCTGCAGGTTCTGCTCGCGCGCGGCGCGCTGCAGCGCCACCTGCGCGGCCACCGGCTGGTACGCCGCCTTGAGCGCCGTTTCGAAGCGCTGCCACAGCGAGCGGCTGGTGGCGCCGCCCAGGCGATCGAGCTCCTTCCAGCGCGCGCGCATGTCTTCGATGACTTCGGCCTGCTGTCGCGTCGTCAGCTTCACGGCGCGGGCATCGCCGGGGTTGGCCGTTGCCGCGGCCAGGGCCTCGGCCTGCAGCACGAGTTCGTCGCGTGCGCGGCCGCCACCCCAGTGCTGCCAGCCCTTGAGCTGCGCGTAACCGGCCTGCAGTGCGTCGATGCGGGCGCGCAGCGCGCCGGCCGACGCGCCGCCGTGCAGCAGCTCGTCGATCTCGACCAGGTGCTTGTGCGTATCGGCCAGGTGGCCTTCGCCGAGCGCGGCTTCGGCGCGTTGCAGCGCGCCGGCCAGGGTCTCGATGCGCTCGTTGCGGGCCACGTGCTGCCGCGCCTTGGCTTCGTCGCGGCGCTGCGCCCGGCGCGCCTGGCGCGCCTCGTCCAGGGCACGCTGCCATTGCTCGACGCGCCGGTCCAGCAGTTCGGCGAGCCGGGCATCGGCCAGCGGCTCGAACTGCTGCCAGCGCAGCAGGGCGTCGTGCGGTGGTACGACGTTGCCCGTTTCGCCGGCTGCCGCCACGTCGGTGGGCGGCGCGGGTTCGGCCGCCGCAGGAGCCTGCAGCAACTGTTCCAGGGCACCCAGCCGCTCGTCGAGCTGGGCCGCCGTCTGCAAGGCACCGGCCAGGCCTGCGCACTGCGCGGCGTCGGCATCGCCCTGTGGCGCGCCGTCGATCGCCTGGCGCGCTGCGGCGCTGGCAGCGGCCAGCCCGCCACGGTCCTGCGTGCCCGCGGCAGCCTCCAAGCAGGCCGCTTGCAGGCCGGCCAGCGCCTGCTGGGCCTGCGCCGTCCAGCGCTTGCGCGTGAGGGCCTCGTCGGCACGCTCGCGGGTCAAGGTCGACAGCTGCGCCAGCACGGCCTCGAACTCGACCCGCTGTGCGGCGTCGAGCGCAGTCGCGTCCAGGGCCTGCCAGGCGCGGTCGAGTTCCACCAGGCGGTTGACGGCAAGCAGCGGCTCGCCGAACAGCGCCCGGGCGGCGTCGATCAGTCGGGCGGCTTTCTCAAAGGTCTCGCGCCGCGCCACCAGCGCGCCGTGACGCTGCTTGGCCAGGCGGTGGACGCGGCGGTCGTGGTCGCGGAATTCGCGCTCGGCCAGTTTCAGTGCCGCCTCGCTGGCCAGCGCGCCGACGGCAGCCAGCTTCACGTCCAGCGGTGCCCCGGCGAGCGCCAGCGTCAGCAGCGCCGTGTCGTCGCCCAGCGCTGCCTGCAGCTTCAGGTCCCAGTCGCGCTGGGCGGCCGCCAGGGCGTCGGCGCTGGCGGCGCGGTCGGCCGCCGCCGTGGCGGCCACGTTGCCGGCCGCCGGTTCTGCAGCAGGCGTGTCGTTCTTGTTGAAGATCCAGCCGATCATGTTCAGGTGCAGGCGCGAGTGATGGGGAAGCTGACCCGCATTGTGCGGTGA
>CAYJOA010000252.1:0-3976 GCA_964371495.1 uncultured Rubrivivax sp. | reverse complement strand
GTCAGCGTGCCGATGACCTGGTCGAAACCGTAGCCGCGGTGGGCCAGCGGCCCCGGCAGGTGCTGGCCGAACAGCGCGTAGGCCAGGAAGGCCAGGCAGATCGCCGGCAGGGCCCAGCCCATGACACGGCGCGCGGCCTCGAACACCAGCGCCAGCGTGACCAGGCCGATGACCATGTCGGCCTGCGTCATGTCGCCGGCACGCTGCGTCAGGTCGGCCTCGAAGATCCAGTGGTAGAAGCTGGCGACGAATCCGATGCCGCCGATGATCCAGGCCAGCGCCGTGAGGCGCCGCTCGCCCCAGCGCGGCGGGTACAGCGCAAACACCATCAGCAGCACGAAGCCGACGTGGATCGCGCGCACCACCTGGCTGGAGATGGGGCTGAACGCCGCGGTGATGATCTGGAAGCAGGAAAATACGATCGCCACCGCGAACACCGCGCGCGTCAGCGGCTTGTGGGCGGCGTCGGCGGCGGCGTCGGCCGGGTCGTGGCTGGTGGGGGCGTTCATCGACGACCTCTAGGGTGCGTGTGCACCGGCGGCAAGCGCTGCCGGTGCACGGGACCGATCTACTTGATGAGCCCCACTTCGCGGTAGTAACGCGCGGCGCCGGGATGCAGCGGCACCGGCATGCCCTTGACGGCGTTCTCGCGCTTGATCGCCTTGGCCGCGTTGTGCGCGGCGTACATGGTGTCGAGGTTGTCGTACAGCGCCTTCGTCATCTGGTAGGCCAGTTCGTCGGAGACGCCGCTGTGCGTGACCAGGAAGTTGGGGATCGCCGCCGTCGGCACGTCGGCGGTCTGGCCTTCGTAGGTGCCTGCGGGGATGACCGTGGCCTGGTAGGCCGGGTCGCCGATCCTGGCCACGACGTCGGCCGGCACCGACACGACGACGATCTTCACCGAGGTCGCCAGGTCGCGGATCGAGGCCACGCCCAGGCCGGCCGACTGCAGCGTGGCGTCGAGCTGGCGGTTCTTGATGAGCTCGACCGATTCGCCGAACGGCAGGTACTCGGTCTTGGCCAGGTCCTTGTAGCTCAGCCCGGCGGCGCGGAAGACGGCGCGTGCGTTGAGTTCGGTGCCCGACTTCGCGGCGCCGACCGAGACACGCTTGCCCTTCAGGTCGGCCAGCGTGCGGATGCCGGAGTCGGCGCTGGCGACGATCTGGATGTAGTTGTTGTAGGTGGCCGACAGGCCGCGCAGCTTGTCGAGCTTGGTCTTGAAGCCGGCTTCCTCGTCGCCCTTCCAGGCGTCGGACAGCGCATCGCCCAGCGTCAGCGCCAGCTCGCCGCGGCCGGCCTGCAGCAGGTTGAGGTTCTCGGCCGAGGCCTTGGTGACCTGCGCCGTGGCCTTGGCGTTCGGAATCGCCTTGCCGTAGACCTGCGACAGCGCCACCCCCAGCGGGTAGTACACGCCCGCCTGGCCGCCGGTGAGGATGTTGACGAACTGCTGCTGCTGCGCCAGCGCCAGCGTGCTGGCCAGTGCGGCAGTGGTGGCGGCGACCGCAGCCACCCAACGAACGATGCGCATCGAAAATCTCCTTGAAGAAAAGGACAGCGAAGAGCCCTGTACCTTACATGCGGCGCGCGGCCGCCGTATCGGGGATTCCCACATCAGCCCGTTGCGCCACAAGGCCGGGGCTGCGTACGCGGGCTTGCAGCGCGCAAGACTATCAGGCCAGGAAACCCCGCTCGGCGAGCAGCGCTCGCAACTTGTCCGAGTCCGCGGCAAAGTGGTCGGGGTCGTATTTGATGGCGCTGGTGTAGTACTGCGCCAGCGAGGTGATGCCAAGCTCGGTCATCTGCTGCACGACTTCGGGTCCCATCGCGCGGTAGCGCTCCCAGCCGCGGCGTTCGCGCTCGCCGAAACGGGCGTCGATGTCTTCGGCTGTCGGTCGCTGGTAGCGTTCGTCGTGGACCCAGGCCGCCGGCGGCAGGCGGTCGCGCTGCGCCGGCGCCTCGGCCGGCCAACCCACCACCAGGCTGGTGACGGGCAGGCAGTTCGCGGGGCATTCCAGGAAGTCGGCGATCTCGCGCATCGAGTGCAGCGTGGTGCCCATGTAGCAGATGCCCAGGCCGTGGCTTTCCAGCGCCAGCGCCGTGGTCTGCGCCAGGATCACGGCGTCGAAGGCGGCCACGTGCCAGCTGATGAAGTCGGCGAAACCCGGCCGCGCGGCGCGCTGCGCCAACCACTGCCGGGTGCGAAAGGTGTCGGCGCAGAAGGTCAGCACCAGCGGCGCCTGGTTCACCATCGGCTGGTCGAAGTGCAGCTCGCACAGCCTGGCCTTGCGCGCGGCGTCGCGGGTCTTGATGACCGACACCATGTTCAGGTTGCCGCTGGACGACGAGCCGGCGAAGGCCTCGGCGAGCACGCCGTCGAGCAGGCCGGGGTCGACGGCTCGACCGTCGTACTGGCGGATCGAACGGTGCGACTGCAGCAGCCGCGACAGCGCCCTTGCCTGCGCCCCTGCCTGCGTCGCCTCATGCCCGCCGGCGTCGGCGGCCGGTGCTGCGGTTCCTGTCATGTCCAGCCCCTGAAGAATGGCGCGCATCATGCACCGCGGCGCCGCCGGGCGGGTGGCCCCGGGGCCGCTGCTACACTGGCCGGCGTCAGGAGAGAGCCTCGAAATCGAGGCCGCCGAAGGCGCAGTGGCGTAGGCTCGAACGCTCAGGCAAAAGGACTGACTTTCTTCCTCACTGGAGAGAGCTTGCACGGCCCCGGCCAGGCAAGCCACCGAAGGGGCAAGGCCAGCCGTCGGGGCGGGTCGAATCTCTCAGGTAAAGCGGACAGCGAGGGCCCCGTGCGCCGACAGCAGGCGCCCAGACGACGCCCTCGAAGGAACCCGCCATGGTCGAAGCCCCGCTCCTGAAGACCCCCTTGCACGACCTGCACCTGCGTCTGGGCGCGCGTCTGGTGCCCTTTGCCGGCTACGCCATGCCGGTGCAGTACCCGGCCGGCCTGATGGCCGAGCACAAACATTGCCGCGCGGCAGCGGCGCTGTTCGACGTCTCGCACATGGGCCAGTTGCGGCTGGTGGGCGCCGATGCCGCGGCAGCGCTGGAGACGCTGGTGCCGATGGACGTCGTCGACCTCGCTGCCGGCCGCCAGCGTTATGCCTTCTTCACCAACGCCAGCGGCGGCCTGCTCGACGACCTGATGGTCGTGAAGCCGGCCGTCGATGCCGGTTTCGGCGACCTGTTCCTGGTCGTCAACGCCGGCTGCAAGGACGCCGACCTGCGCCACCTGCAACTCCACGTCGGCCATCGTTGTGCCGTGGTGCCGATGCCCGACCGGGCGCTGCTGGCGCTGCAGGGTCCGCAGGCCGTGACGGCGCTCGCGCGGCTGAGCGCCAACGTCGAGGCGCTGGTGTTCATGAGCGGCGGCCTGTTCGAACTGCTGGGCGTGCCGTGCTTCGTGACGCGCTCGGGCTACACCGGCGAAGACGGCTTCGAGATCTCGGTGCCGGCCGCCCACGCCACGGCGCTGGCCGAAGCGCTGCTGGCGCAGCCGGAGGTCCGGCCCGCCGGCCTGGGAGCACGCGACACCTTGCGCCTGGAAGCCGGGCTGTGCCTGTACGGCCACGACATCGACGAGACGACGAGCCCCATCGAAGCGGGGCTGGCGTGGGCGATCCAGAAGGTGCGCCGCCCGGGCGGCGCACGTGCCGGCGGCTACCCGGGCGCGGCCGTTGTAGAAAGCCACCTCGCCGGTGCCGCACCGAGCAAGCGTGTCGGCCTGGTCGGCCTGGAGCGCGTGCCGGTGCGCGCCGGCACCGTCATCGGCGACGCCCAGGGCCACAAACTCGGCACCGTCACCAGCGGCACGCTGGCGCCCAGCGTCGACCAGCCGATCGCGATGGCCTACCTGCCCGTCGACCACGCGCAGCCGCAGCACGAGGTGTACGCCGAGGTGCGCGGCAAGCGCCTGCCGATGCGCGTCACCCCCATGCCCTTCCACCCCCACCACTACCAGCGTTGA
>CAYJOA010000251.1:0-3978 GCA_964371495.1 uncultured Rubrivivax sp. | reverse complement strand
CCTAGCCCTCGGCGGCCAGGCCTTCACGCCGGCGCGCGAAGGCGATGAACCAGTCGACGCTGTCGGCGTTGGCCATGGCGTCGCGCTTGAGCACCTGCTCGGGCGCGGCGCCCATCAGCAGCTTCTTCACCGGCAGCTCCATCTTCTTGCCCGACAGCGTGCGCGGGATCGCTGCCACCTGGTAGATGTCGTTGGGCACGTGGCGCGCCGACAGTGCCTGCCGGATGGCCTGCTTCAGCCGCTGCTCCAACGCGTCGTCGAGCGTGAGGCCCTCGCGCAGCACCACGAACAGCGGCATCCAGCTTTCGCGGCCCAGGTATTCCAGGTCCACCACCAGGCTGTCCAGCACCTCGGGCTGCACCTCGACCGCGCGGTACAGCTCGGCGGTGCCCATGCGCACGCCGTGGCGGTTGATGGTGGCGTCGCTGCGGCCATAGATCACCGCGCCGGTGGCGCCGGTCTGCGGGTGCGGCACGAGACGGATCCAGTCGCCGTGGCGCCAGATGCTGGGGTACATGTCGAAGTAGCTTTCCAGGTAGCGCCGGCCGACGCCCCCGGCCCGCGCGGGGCTGTCGGCGCCCTGGGTCGCCGCGATCTCGTCGCCCCAGAAGTACAGCGGCATCGACGGCAGCGGCCGCGTGCACACCAGTTCGCCGACCTCGTCGATCAGCGGCCGGCCGTCCTCGCTCCAGGCCTCGACCGCGGCGCCCAGGCAGCGGCACTGCATCTCGCCCTTGAACACCGGCAGGCCGCGGTGGCCGGCGACGAAGGCGCCGGCGAAGTCGGTGCCGCCGCTGATCGGGTCGAGCCAGATCGGCTGCCCGCCGGGCCGCGGCAGCTGCGTCCAGATCCATTCATAACACTCGTCCGACAACGGTGAACCGGTGGAGCCCACGGCCTGCAGGCGCGACAGGTCGGCCTCCTGCATCGGCTGCACGCCGGCCTTCAGGCAACTGGCATAGAAGGCCGCGCCGGCGCCGAACCAGGTCACGCCGGCGGCACCGGCAAAACGCCACAGCGTGCCCCAGTCGGGCGCGCGGCCGCTCTGCGCCGCCGGGCCACCGGGGTTGCCGTCGAACAGGCACACGGTGGTGCCGATCAGCAACGGAGCCAGTTGCGCGTTCCACATGATCCAGCCGGTACTGCTGAACCAGTGGAAGCGCTCGCCGGTGGCCACGCTCGGATGCACGTCGTTGTGCAGGGTGCCTTTCAGGAACTCCAGCAGCACGCCGCCGTGGCCGTGCACGATGGGCTTGGGCAGGCCGGTGGTGCCGCTGGAGTACACCACCCACAGCGGATGCTCGAAGGGCAGCCACTGCGGCGCGCCGGCCTCGCGCGCCGGCGTGCCGGCGGTCCAGTCGTCCCAGTGGTGCGACTGGCGCCCGGGGGCAGCGAACTCGGCGCCGTCGGCGCCGGCGTCGAGCACGGGCAGCAGCACCAGGTGTTCGAGCGTCGGCAGGCCGGCCAGCACCTGGCGCAGCACGTCGCGGCGGTCGTGCACCAGCTGGCCCCAGCGCTGCCCGTCCACCGCCACCAGCACGCGCGGCGCGATCTGGCGGAAACGGTCGAGCACCGCCACCGGCCCCATGTCGGGCGAACACACCGACCACAGCGCGCCGACACTGGCGGTGCCGAGGAAGGCGACGATGGCATGCGGCGTATTCGGCAGGAAGGCCACGACGCGGTCGCCGGCAACGATGCCCGCCGCGCGCAGCCGCGCCGCGAAGGCCGCCGCCTGGCGCTGCAGCTCCGGCCAGCTCAGCGTCTGCGGCGGCTGCCCTGCCGCGGCCATGTCTTCGTCCTGGAACACCAGCGCCGGATGCCCCGCCGCGTGCGCCGCCGCGGCATGGCGGAAGACCTGCTGCGCGAAGTTGACCTGGGCGCCGGGAAACCACACCGCGCCGGGCATCACCGGCGCTTCCAGCACCGTGCGCCGGGGCGTCGGTGACTGCAGGTCGAAGTAGTCCCACAGCGCCGCCCAGAAGCCGTGGGGGTCGTCCACCGACCAGCGCCAGAAGTCGTCGTACTGGGCGAAACGCCGCGCGAGCCGCTGCTCGACCCAGTGCTGGAAGTGCACGATGCGCGGCGCAGGGGCCGCGAAGGGGGAGGGGCTGGCGGTGGGCATGGACGCGGCGACCTGGGCTGTGGGGGCGTCGCGAGCGTACCAAGCCCTGCGCCGGCCGGCGGACCGGCCAGCCGGCGATCGACCTGACCGCACAATGGCGCGCCTGCCGCAGCGGCGCGCGCAAGCACGAAGTGATGGCCGTGATGGCCAAACCCCTGAGCGATGACGACATCCGCAACCTGGCCGCCTGGTTCAGCTCGATCCGGGTCGATGCGACAGCGCCGCCTTGACATCCTCTGGCTGGCCGCGCTGGCGCTGCCGGCCGCGGCGCAGACGCCGCCGACCGCGGCAAGCGCGGACACCGTCGTCGTCATCGGCAGCGGCGCCGAGCAGCGTGTGTTCGACACGCCCTACGCGGTGGGCGTCGTCGGCGCGGCCGAACTGCGCAGCGCCGGGCCGATGGTCAACCTGTCCGAGGCCCTGGCGCGCGTGCCGGGGCTGGTGGTGAAGCTGCGCCACAACTACGCGCAGGACCTGCAGATCAGTTCACGCGGCTTCGGCGCCCGCGCCAGCTTCGGCGTGCGCGGCATGCGGCTGTACAGCGACGGCATCCCGGCCGCCGGGCCCGACGGCCAGGGCCAGGTCTCGCACTTCGACCTCGCCGGCGCCGAGCGCGTGGAAGTGCTGCGCGGCCCGTTCTCGGCCTTGTACGGCAACGGCTCCGGCGGCGTCGTCTCGCTGCTCAGCAGCGCGCCGAAGCAACGCACCTATGCCGTCGGCGCCGACGCCGGCAGCGCCGGGCTGCGCCAATTGCGCGTGGCGATCGACGCGCCGTTCGACAACGGTTTGAGCCTGCGCGCTTCGCTCGGCGGCTTCCAGATCGACGGCTTGCGCCCGCACGGCCAGGCGCGGCGCACGCTGGCCAACGTGCGCCTGGGCTACGACGGCGTGCGCGACCGCGTCGTCGTCGTGCTCAATGCGCTGGACCAGCCGGCGCAGGACCCGCTGGGGCTGACGCGCGCGCAGTTCGAGGCCGACCCCGACCAGACCACGCCGCAGGCGACGCTGTTCGACACCCGCAAGAACACCCGGCAGACGCAGGCCGGCGCGCACTGGCGCCACCGCTTCATCGACGCCGGCGCCTTGCGCGAGAGCCAACTCACGGTCTACCTGGGCCAGCGCGCCGTGACGCAGTGGCAGGCGATCCCGGTCGCCACCCAGGTCAACCCGGCCAATCCGGCGCTCAGCGAACGCCAGCCCGGCGGGGTGATCGATTTCGACCGTGACTACCGCGGTGCCGACGCGCGCTGGGTCTGGCGCTGGCTGCTGGGCGACGCGCAGGGCGCGCAACTGGTGGTGGGTGCCGCGGTCGACGACAGCCGCGAAGACCGGCGCGGCTACGAGAACTTCATCGGCAGCAGCGCCGACCCGTTGCGGGGCGTGACAGGCCGGCTGCGCCGCGACGAGCGCAACCGTGTCGAGGCCAGGAGCGCCTACGCACAGGGCGAGCTCCAGTTCGCGCCGCGCTGGGTGGCCACGCTCGGGTTGCGCAGCGGCCGTGTCGGCTTTCGCTCCGACGACCGCTACATCGTCGGCGGCAACCTCGACGACTCCGGTTCGCTGAGCTACCGCTACACCAACCCGGTGGCCGCCTTGCAGTGGCGCGCCAGCGACACCTTGAACGTCTACCTGAGCGCGGGTCGCGGCTTCGAGTCGCCGACCTTCAACGAGCTGGCCTACCGACCCGACGGCAGCGCCGGCTTCAACAGCGAACTCGAGGGACAACGCAGCAGGCAGCTCGAGCTGGGCGCGAAGTGGCGCGCCGCGGCGCTGGGTCTGGCCGTCGACGCGGCGGGCTTCGACGCCCGCACCGACGACGACTCCAAGCGATACCACACCACCCAAGGTCCTGG
>CAYJOA010000250.1:0-3993 GCA_964371495.1 uncultured Rubrivivax sp. | reverse complement strand
CTCTTCGGCTGCCGCGCCTCGGGTGCCAGCGCAGCGGCGTCGCGGCGCGCTGCGCGCACCAGGCTGCGCAGCTGCTGCGTGTCGGTGTCGGGGTGGGCCTGCTGCCAGCGGGTCATGGCGTCGTCGTCGGCGATCAGCTCGGCGCGCCAGCGCTCGGCCTCGTGCAGCGCCAGCGTCTCCTTGGCGCTGCCCAACGTGGCGGCGGCCACGGCTTCGCGCAGCGCGTCCTCGTCGGCCTTGCGCATCAGCTTGCCCACGTACTGCAGCTGGCGCCGCCGGCCTTCGTGGGACTTGGTGCGGCGGTACTCCGCGATCGCACTGCGCAGCGTGTCGGGCATCTCGGTGGCGGCCAGCCGCTCGGCCGACAGCTCGGCCAGCGCCAGCCCCAGCGTCTGCAAGGCATGCGACTGCTGCTTGAGCAGCGTCTTGCTCGGGCGCGCTTCGGTGCCGGCGTCGGTGTCGGCAGCGTCGCCGTCGCCGTAGTGGATGTCGATGCCGCGGTGCGGCGCCGCGCGTCGGGCCATGGGGTCGGGGTGCGTGGGGGTGGGCCGGTATCATAAGTGCCGCCTATCGACGTGCTCCCAACCGCCTCCGATGACCCCCACCCGCGCCGAACCCGGATTCGCCTACCGCACCGAACAGTTCCAGCAGATCGTCGAGGACAGCCTGGCCTTGGCGCGCCGGCTCGGCGCCAGCGACGCCGGTGCCGAAGCCTCCGAAGGCGTGGGTCTGTCGGTGTCGGTGCGCATGGGCGAGCTCGAGAACGTCGAGCGCAACCGCGACAAGTCGCTGGGCGTCAGCGTCTACCTCGGCCAGCGCCGCGGCAACGCCAGCACGTCCGACTTCTCGCCCGCCGCCATCCGCCAGACGGTGCAGGCGGCCTACGACATCGCGCGCTTCACCGCCGAAGACCCGGCGGCCGGCCCGCCCGACGAGGACGACCTGGCCAGCGCCGAGGAAGCCGCCCGCGACCTCGACCTGTTTCACCCCTGGGACATCGACGCCGCCGGTGCCGCCGAGATCGCGCGCCGCTGCGAGGCCGCGGCGCTGACGGTCGACCGGCGCATCGGCAACTCCGAAGGCGCCGGCGTCTCGGCGCAGCAGGCGCACTTCTGGTCCGGCAACAGCCGCGGCTTCCGCGGCGGCTATGCGAGTTCCAGGCACTACGTGTCGGTGTCGCCGATCGCCGGCCGCGGCAAGGGCATGCAGCGTGACGCCTGGTACAGCTCGATGCGCGACGCCGCCGACCTGGCCGCCCCCGAGGCCGTGGGCCGCTACGCCGCCGAACGCGCGCTGGCGCGGTTGAAGTCGCGCCGCGTCGCCACCGCCGAGGTGCCGGTGCTGTTCGAGTCGACGGTGGCCGCCGGGCTGCTGGGCGCCTACGTGCAGGCGACCTCGGGCGGCGCGCTGTACCGCAAGGCCAGCTTCCTGGTCGGCTGCCTGGGTGAAGCGGTGCTGCCCGACCACGTCGACATCGTCGAGGATCCGCACCTGCCCAAGGGCAAGGGCAGCGCGCCCTTCGACGACGAGGGCGTGCGCACGCGGCCGCGCACGGTGGTGCAGGGCGGCGTCGTGCAGGGCTACTTCCTGTCCAGCTACTCGGCGCGCAAGCTCGGCATGAAGACCACCGGCCACGCCGGCGGCTCGCAGAACCTGGCCATGACGAGCCGCCTCACGAAGCCCGGCGACGACCTCGACGCCATGCTGCGCAAGCTCGGCCGCGGCCTCTTCGTCACCGAACTGATGGGGCAGGGTGTCAACTACGTCACCGGCGACTACTCGCGTGGCGCGGCCGGCTTCTGGGTCGAGGGCGGACGCATCGTGCACCCGGTGCACGAGGTCACCGTCGCCGGCCACCTGCGTGCGATGTTCAAGGACATCGTGGCCATCGGCGCCGACGTCTACACGCAGGGCAGCAAGAGCATCGGCTCGGTGCTGGTGCGGCAGATGAAGCTGGCCGGCGCCTGAGCCAGACGCGGGTTGACCCTGTTTTCCGGGGCCGCAGCGGCGGCGTTGAAAGGTCGCTGACAACCGGGTTCTGCCGCCGCCGGCAGCCCTGGTCGAAGCGGGAAAACCCGCCCGAGTGGGGATCAGGCCGACTCCTAGAATTCCGCGGGTTCTTTTCCCCCTCTTCACTGGTTTGCACAGGAGAAATTCATGGAACGTCGTTCCTTTGTACAAGGTGCCGGTCTTGCCGGCGTGCTGGCGGCCGGCGTGGCGCCGGCAGTCGTCCACGCGCAGGCCAACATCCGCTGGCGCCTGGCGTCGAGCTTCCCCAAGGCGCTTGACACGATCTTCGGCGCTGCCGACGAGTTCGCCAAGCAGGTCGGCGCCATGACCGGCGGCAAGTTCCAGATCACCACGCACGCCGGCGGCGAGCTGATGCCGGCCTTCGGCGTGCTCGACGGTGTGTCCAACGGCACGGTCGAGGCCGCCCATACTGCGCCGTACTACTTCTTCGGCAAGGACCCGACGTACGCGATGGACTGCGCGATCCCGTTCGGCCTGAACAGCCGCCAGATGACGGCGTGGATGTTCGAAGGCAACGGCCTGAAGCTGTTCCGCGAGTTCTACGCCAAGGTGAACATCGTCAACTTCCCGATGGGCAACACCGGCGCGCAGATGGGCGGCTTCTTCCGCAAGCAGATCAATTCGGTCGCCGACATGAAGGGGCTGAAGATGCGCATCGGCGGCTTCGGCGGCAAGATCCTCGAAAAGATCGGCGCCATCCCGCAGAACATTCCCGGCGGCGAGATCTACCAGGCGCTGGAGAAGGGCACCATCGACGCTGCCGAGTGGGTCGGCCCCTACGACGACTTCAAGCTCGGCCTGCACAAGGTGGCCCCGAACTACCACTACCCGGGTTGGTGGGAAGGCGGCCCGCAGCTGTCGCTGTACGTGAACCAGAAGGCCTACGACGCGCTGACGCCCGAGTACAAGGCCATCGTCGCCAATGCCGCGGCCACCGCGCACATCGACATGCAGGCCAAGTACGACGGCAAGAACCCGGGCGCGCTGAAGCAATTGGTGGCCGCGGGCACCAAGCTGCACGCCTTCCCGAAGGACGTGATGGATGCATCGTTCAAGGCCGCCATGGAGGTCTACGCCGAACTCAACGCGTCCAACCCGGCGTGGAAGAAGATCTACGAGGACTACTCGAACTTCCGCCGCGACCAGAACCTGTGGTTCCGCTTCACCGAGAACCGCTTCGACGACTTCATGCAGACGCAGAAGCTCTGACCCGGGCCGGCGCGCACGGCGCGCCACCCGCGCAACAGGAAACCCCGCCAAGGCGGGGTTTTTTGTTGCTGCATCTGCCGCGCTGCTCGGGCGGCTGCAGTCACCCGCGGTGCGGGCGCTGCACCCAGGGCTACTTCTTCTCCTGGTCTTGCTTCATCGACTCCAGCAGGCCCTTCATCGGGTCCTCCTGCTCGCCACCGGTGCCCTCGGGGGTGGAAGCCGCCGGGGCCGCCGGGTCTGCCGGCATCGCCGGCGCGTCGCGGTCGGCGATCGACTTGTCCTGCATCATCTGCAAGGCCTCGTCGGCGTCGATGGTGACGCCCTTCTCGATGCCACCCGTCACCAGCGCCGGGAACATGATCAGCGCCGAGACCATCACCAACTGCACGCAGATGAAGGCGATCGAGCCCTTGTAGATCTGGCTCGTTGCCACCGCTGGAATCGTCGCGCCGGTGACGAGGTCCTTGTAGTCCGTCTTGGCCGCCACGCTGCGCAGGTAGAAGAGGGCAAAGCCGAATGGCGGCGTGAGGAACGAGGTCTGCAGGTTCATCGCGATGATGACGCCGAACCAGATCAGCGTCATCTCCGGCGGCGTGCCCGGGGGCAACAGCCCGGGCAGGATCTTGTCGGCCACCGGCGCCAGGATCGGGATCACGATGAACGCGATCTCGAAGAAGTCGATGAACATGCCGAGGATGAAGATCAGGATGTTGACGACGATCAGGAAGCCCATCGCGCCGCCGGGCATGTCCC
>CAYJOA010000249.1:0-4029 GCA_964371495.1 uncultured Rubrivivax sp. | reverse complement strand
TGCTGGTGTTCGATGCCGACGCGCCGATACTGCAGGCATTGACGGTGTACGGTGACGAATGACCCTCACGTGAGCCCCCTCGCGGGGCTCGTCCCACTTTTGCCGATTCGGGCTTTCCATCCGACGATTTGTATGCGTCCGCCCACATGCTGCTACCGGCGTTCCAGTTCCCGAAGCACCCTGGCGAGCCGCTCGACCGCCGTCTCCTGTTCAGCCGGCGTGTAAGCCGCGAACCCCATCAGGAAACCGGCCCTGTGCCTGGTTGAAGCATGCAGCGCCGTCAGCCCCAGGAGATCGATTCCCGCCCGAGCCGCGGCATCGATGACCGCGCGCTCGGAGATGTCGCGGGTCAAGACACAGGGCATCTGCATTCCGCCGGCCGGCACCCTCGGTTCGACGAAGTCGGCCAGATGCGCGCGCACGAGCCCTGCCAGCACGTCGAGCCGGTCGGCATAGACTCCACGCATCGCGCGCACATAGGCGCCGAAATGCCCCCCTTCGATGAAGCGTGCCAGCGTCAGCTGCGGGATGGATGCGCTGTGCCCGTCCAGCAGGGTCCGCGCCACGGTCATGGGCGCCACGAGCTGGGGCGGCAAGACCACGTAACCGATGCGCAGGCCGGGGAACAGCGACTTGGTGAAGGTGCCGATGTAGATCGTGCGATCGTACGGGTCGAGCCCCTGCACGCAGGCCGTGGGCTTGCCGGCGTAGTGGAACTCGCTGTCGTAGTCGTCCTCGATGATCCAGGCCTGGTTCTGCCGCGCCCATTCGATCACCGCGAGCCGCCGATCCAGCGCCAGCGTCGCGCCGGTCGGGAACTGATGCGAGGGCGTCAGGAAGACCGCCCTGGCCGGGCTCGCCGCATCGTGCAGGCGCGCCACCTGCATGCCTTGGTCGTCGAGCGGCACGGGGACACACGCTAGCCCGGCGGCATCGAACGCCTTGCGGGCACCGTGGTAGACGGGGTCTTCGATGAAGATCCGGTCGCCCGCGTCGAGCAATACGGTTGCGCACAGGGCCAACGCCTGTTGCGAGCTGGTCAGCACCAGCACACGCTCGGGCGTGGCGCGCGCCCCCCGCTCAAGATTGACGTAGTCCGCGATGGCGCGGCGCAACGGCTCCACGCCTTGGGGTGGGCTGTGTCGCAAGGCCTGGGTGCCATAGTCCTTCAACACCTGGCGTTCCAGGCGCTCCCAGGTTCGCAGCGGAAAGCTGCGCGTCTCCGGCACCCCGGGGGCGAACGGCCTTGGCGCAACAAAGTCGCGCACGCCGCCGCCCTGGAGTATCGCCGCGCCACGCTGACTCAGACGCACCGACTCGCGCTGGGGCCCGGGGCGCCGCGCGGTGCCACGCCTTGACGAGGCCTGCGCCCGCTCGGACACGAAGCTGCCGCTCCCCACACGCCGTTCGATGAAGCCTTCCGCATGCAACTGGCTGTATGCCGACTCGACCGTATCGCGCGAGACGCCGAGCGACCGGGCCAATGCCCGCGACGCCGGCAGCGGTTTGCCGACGTCGAGTGCGCCGTCGAGGATCAGTTGCCGGAGGGCGCGCTGAATGCGGGCATGCAGCGGCAAGGCGCCATGCGCGGGGTCTCCAATCCAGGCTTTGACCGATTCGAGTTGAGCGTGCTTGAACAATTGGCCGGTAGCGCTTAACGAAAGTGGTGGGGAACAACGGGCCATTTTAGGCTTAAAAAGCTGCTTTCGGAGCAGATCGATCCCCCACTCTCCTGGAGCCCCAAGCCCGCCATGTCGTCATCCACCTCGCCTTCACCCATCTGTCCGAGCGATCTCGCCCATCCCCTGGTGGCCGGGCTGGTCTCGGTCATCGTCAACTACGGAGGCACCTTCATCCTCGTCTTCCAGGCCGCGAAAGTGGCCGGCCTCAGCCCGGAGCTGACAGCCTCCTGGGTGTGGTCGATCTCGATCGGCGTGGGCGTCACCGGGATAGTCCTGAGCTGGACGGCACGCGAGCCGATCATTACCGCGTGGTCCACGCCGGCCGCCGCGTTCCTCATCACCGCACTTGCGACCACGCCCTATGCCGAGGCGATCGGTGCCTACCTGCTCTCGGCGGCGGCCTTCGTGGCATTGGGGTTGTCCGGGTACTTCGAGAAAGCCATCCGGCTGATCCCACCGGGCATTGCCGCCGGATTGCTGGCCGGCATCCTGCTGCAGTTCGGCATCGGTGCCTTCGGTGGCATGAGCATCGACCCCGTTCTGGCGGGCTTGTTGATCATGGCGTATCTGGTGCTCAAGCGCCTCACCCCACGCTATGCCGTGGTGGGCATCCTGGTGCTGGGGCTGGCCTTCCTGCTCATCGAGGATCGCGTCGATCTGTCCGGGCTGGCATTGCAACTCGCCGCGCCGGTTTTCACCATGCCGGCGTTCTCGCTCAACGCCACCTTGAGCGTGGCACTGCCGCTGTTCCTGATCACGCTGACCGGCCAGTACATGCCGGGCATGCTGGTGCTGCGCAACGACGGCTTCAAGACCAGTGCGAACCCCATCGTGACCGTCACCGGGCTCGGTTCGCTGCTCATGGCACCGTTCGGCTCCCATGCGTTCAACATCGCCGCCATCACGGCCGCGATCTGCACCGGCCGGGAAGCGCACGAAGACCCGTCCAGGCGCTGGATCGCCGGCATCGCGGCGGGGGTCTTCTACATCCTCGTAGGGGTGTTCGGCGTGACCTTGGCCGCCCTCTTCATGGCCTTTCCGGCGACCTTCATCACCACACTGGCCGGCCTCGCGCTACTGGGCGCCATCGGCGGCAGCCTGGCCGGCGCCATGGCCGACGCACAGGCGCGCGAGGCCTCGCTGATCACCTTTCTGGCCGCAGCCGCCAACATCAGCTTGGTGGGCATCGGCGGTGCGTTCTGGGGCCTGGTGATCGGGCTGCTGGCGCATGCGGTGCTCAACGGCCGCCTGCCCCAACGAGCGCCAAGGCAGGTGATGGCGCCCGCCCCCGCGAACAAGGGGGTGAGCTGATGCGCCCCTCTGTCGGTGCCGTGCTTCACCACGACCCGCATGGACGCTATCCCGAGGCCCTCACCGTCGAGGACTTCCGGAACAAGCTGGCTGCCGTGCGGGCACGCATCGACGCCGCCTGCCGTCGCGCGGGTCGCGATCCGGCGGACGTGCGTCTGCTCCCGGTGAGCAAGACCAAGCCCGAGGCCAGTGTTCGCATGGCCTACGCGGCCGGTTGCCGGATGCTGGGCGAAAACAAGGTGCAGGAGGCCCATCGCAAATGGGAAGCCACGCAGGATCTCGGCGGGCTGCGCTGGTCGATCATCGGCCACCTGCAGACCAACAAGGCGCGGATGGTGGCGCGCTTCGCCGATGAGTTCCAGGCGCTGGACAGCCTGCGCGTGGCCGAGGCACTGGAACGCCGCCTGCAGGTCGAGGGACGCTCACTGGACGTGTTCGTGCAGGTCAACACCTCGGGCGAGGCCAGCAAGTATGGCCTGGCACCCGAGGATGTCCCAGGCTTCGTGCGCGCCCTGCCGGCCTTCTCTGCCCTTCGCGTGCGCGGCCTGATGACGCTCGCGCTGTTCTCCAGTGAGGCCGAACGGGTACGGCAGTGCTTCATCCTGCTTCGCACGCTGCGGGACCGACTGCGCCAGAGCGCACCCACAGGAATTGGTCTGGACGAACTGTCCATGGGCATGTCCGACGACTTCGAGATCGCCATCGAGGAAGGTGCCACCGTGGTGCGTGTCGGCCAGGCCCTCTTCGGCGCCCGCCCCTTGCCCGACAGCCACTATTGGCCAGCAAACCCCGAAACAGAGGAGCCCCGATCGTGAAGACCGCCATCGCCATTCGCCACCTGGATTTCGAAGACCTGGGAACGCTGGAACCCCTGCTGCAAGCACGCGGCTACACGATCGAGTATGTCGATGCGACTCGAGATGCGTTGAACACCCGCGCTGTCGATACTGCTGACCTGCTGGTGGTGCTCGGTGGCCCCATCGGCGCCTTTGACGACGAGGCCTATCCATTCATCGTGGATGAGTTGGCCTTGGTG